>CADCWF010000377.1 GCA_902806345.1 uncultured Thermomicrobiales bacterium | reverse complement strand
GGGACGCTGCCGCCGGATCGGGCAACCCCGGCGTCCGCTTCGAGCACGTGCTCGCGGGGGTCTACACCGTGCACCCCGAACCACGCGGTCGGGCGGCTGCATACCCCCCCGTCGGGACAACGAGGAACGCCGCTGCCGGCCGCCGCAGAGCGGGCCCGAACGGGAGAACATCGAAGCGGGCGCCTACCGGCGGCGCCCCTTCGGCCCCTGGGCCGGGCGGCGCCAGGGGCGGGCCTTGCGCGTCGTGCCGGTCTTCGCCTCCGCCTGGGTGAGCGAGGCGGCGGCGTTCTCCAGCCCCTCGACGAGGCGGCCGGCCGCCTGGCGGAGGGCGGAGGGCGGCGCCGGCGCCTCCGGCCCCGGCGCGTAGGCGGCGGCGAGCAGGCGGCCGCCGGTGGCGACCAGGTCGAGCCCGGCGACCGCCGGCAGCAGGCGCCGCAGCTCGGGGGCCAACGGTGCCACGTCGCCCTGCGCCGCCACCATCTCCTCGACCGCGCCGACGCTCCAGCCCCGGAGCCGGACGATCGCCTGGGCGAGGTCGAGCAGCGGCGTGCCGAAGGCGGCGCGCTCCCAGCCGAGCAGCCCGGTCACCGCGTCGCCCTCCCCGACCAGGACGTGGCCCGGCCAGGCGTGCCCGTGGACGACGGCCGAGGCGGTCAGCAGCGACGGGTCGGCGGCGGCGAGGACGGCCTCGGCGGCCGGCAGCATCCGCTCACCGGCGGCGATCCAGCGCTGGACCGCCGGCGTCCGCGGGGCGACCGGCCGAAGCGCGGCGCGGGTCTCCATCCAGGCGGTCTGGACCGCGCCCGGGAGCGCGGCCAGCGGCGCGGCCGGCAGCGCCAAAACCGTCGGGTCCACCGAGGCCGACGTCTCCTGGTGGAGCCGGGCCAGTCCCCGGATCGCGTCGGCGAAGGCACGCTCGGGGAGGGCGACCGGCAGACCGAGCCAGCGGTCGGGGTCGGGGTAGGTGACGGCGGCCCGCCCGACCGGGGACCCGGGCAGCCACGACCGGGCGTCGAAGCGGTCGCGGCCGAGGCGGAGCACCGCCCCGCCTCCCGGCAGGTCCCGTGGACTCGGCACCGGCATCCCCGCTGCAGCGAGGCGGCCGAGCAGGGCGAGGGTTGCCTCGACCCGGGCGGCCGGGGCGTCCGCCGGCCACCGGCGGACCACCCTGCGCCCGGCCGGCGTCTCGGCCATCAGGAGATGGCTCCGCCCGGCGACGAGGCGGGCGTCGGTGGACTCGGGGAAGAAGGCGCGCGCCGCTTCCAGGAGGTCGGCGGCGGGGGCGGCGTCCGGTGGCGCGGCGGCGGGATCGGTCATGGCGGGAGTATAGAGGGGCGGGCGATGCCGTCGGGGCCGCCAGTCGCTGCTACACTAGGCGAAGCCGAGTATGCCGACCGGAACGCGGGAAAAGCGGGGAGCCGGCCGCCGGTGCAGGTCAACGCGAAAGTCGATTACGCGCTGCGGGCGCTGGTGGAACTGGCCAACGCCGGCCCCGGCCCGGTCAAGGCCGAGGCGATCTCGCGAGCGCAGGGCATCCCCCTCAAGTTCCTCGAGAACATCATGCTCGAGCTGCGCCACGCCGGGCTGGTCATCTCCCAGCGCGGCCAGGTCGGCGGCTACCGGCTCGGGCGGGAGCCGAACGAGATCACCCTGGCCGACATCATCCGGGTCGTCGACGGCCCCCTCGCTAACGTCCGCGGCCTGAGTCCGGAGCGGCTGGAGTACACCGGGCCGGCGACCGCGCTGCGCGATGTCTGGATCGCGCTCCGGGCCAACATGCGGGCCGTGCTCGAAGCAGTCACCCTCGAAGACCTCCGCGACGGCGTCCTGCCGCCCCAGGTTCTCGCCCTCACCCAAGCGCCGGACGCCTGGAGCCGGCGCTAGTGGAGCGTCGGGCATGGATGCGGGGTCCACAGCGAGGAAGCTTCGGGCGCGCCCATCACGGGGGAGATCCACCCCACCCTCAAGCACGACTCGTGGCACACCGTCGCCGAGATCGAGCCGGCCGATCGGCACGTCACGACCGCCGGCCGCCGCACCAAGCTCCCGTGCCGTAACCCAACGTTCGATCCGTGACGCGACGCACGCCTCATTCGAAATCCGCATGGATACTTCTGCTTCCCGGTAGGCAAGAGCCCCCTCTCTGCTCGGGGACCCGCGCATCGGACCTGGTACCCGCGGAGCGGGTGGCGGTTGGGGGTGAGGGCCGTCCGTCCGGTACCGGAACCGGTTAGCCGGATTCCGTATCAAGCTGCGAAGTGAACGGTGTTTGCTGGTGCCGGCTGGCCATATCGTGGCCATTCTCGATCCAGCGGATGCGCCCGAGGCGTTCGTCGTCTAGTGCATGGTCGGGATGGCGGCGGTCGGCCCGAACTGCGCCCGCAACCCCACGATATCGCGCCGGGGCGGGGCGCCGAACATGCGCGAGTATTCCCGGCTGAACTGGGACGAGCTCTCGTAGCCGACCCGGAACGCGGCGGTCTCGGCGTTCGCCGCGTCGGTTGCCATCAGGCGGCGCGCTTCGAGCAGGCGCAACTGCTTCTGGTACTGCACCGGCGTCATCGCGGTGAACGCCTTGAACTGGCGGTGGAATGCGGACGGGCTCATCCCGGCCGTCATCGCGAGCTCGTCGATCCGCACCGGCTCCATGAACCGGTCGCGCAAGAGATGGATGGCCCGGACGAGCTGCCGGGAATGGCTGCTCGCGAGCGCGATCTTGGCGATGTCGCCGCCGCGGGGACCCGTCAACAGCCAGTAGCTCAACTCCCGCATGACCAACGGGGCGAGCATCGGGATCGCCTCGGGCGTCTCGAGCAAGCGAACCAGGCGCAGCGCGCAGTCGGCCACCGGGCCGTCGACATCGCCGACGAAGACGCCGGGACCGAGGTCGCCGCTCGGTTCGGGCCGTGCGGGCAGGCCTTCCATGACGTCCCGCATGGCGGCGAGGTCGAACTCGACGGTAACGCCGAGAAAGGGCTCGGCTGGGCTCGCTTCGGCCACCCGGCCGAGCGCCGGCAACTCGACGCTGACCACGAGCGCCTGCCCCGCCCGGTAGTCGTACCGCTTGTCCCCGAAGACCGCCCATTTGGCGCCCTGGAGCACCATGCACAGCGCGGGCTTGAAGATCAGGTGAGCGGGTGGTTTCTCCCGATTCGAGCGCAGGATCCACAGGCCGTCGATCCCCGTGGCGAACGGGCTCTCCCCAGGCTGCGCGTCCGTGTACCGCGTCGCCGCCGCGACCAAAGCATCCAGCATCCGCGATCCCCCCCTTCGTCTCGAACCCGACGATGCACGAGCAGGAATAGGCAAGAACAAAGCGGCTTCCGGTATTCAACCCGCCCAGTGATGGCAGTATCGTGCTTTCGGGCGCATTCGCAAGCAACAGGATCGCAAGGAGCAACCTATGGAGACGGGAACTACCAACGGATCGAGCGGCAAGATCGCGATCGTCACAGGCGGGAACCGCGGCCTCGGCCGCAACACCGTGCTCAGTCTCGCCGGGCGCGGCGTCGATTCCATCTTCACCTACCGGACGAACCGGGAGGAGGCCGACGTGGTCGTCGGGCTCGTCGGCGGGGCCGGGGCCAGGGCCGTCGCGCTCCAACTCGACACCGGTGACGTCGGCACCTTCGGTTCGTTCGTCGACCAGGTGCGGCGGGCGCTGACCGGGCTGGGTGCGGAGCGCTTCGACTACCTCGTCAACAACGCCGGCATGGCGCTCTACAAGCCGTTCGACCAAACCACCGAGGCCGAGCTGGACGCGCTCTATGCCGTGCATTTCAAGGGCGTCTTCTTCCTGACGCAGGCGCTCCTGCCGCTCATCAACGACGGTGGGAAGATCGTCAACATTTCGTCGGGTCTGGCCCGGTTCGCGGCACCGGGGTCGTCCGCGTACGCCTCGATGAAGGGCGCGATCGAGGTGCTGACGCGCTACCTTGCGAGGGAACTCGGCGGACGTGGGATCGCCGTCAACACCGTCGCCCCGGGCGCGATCGCGTCCGATTTCGGTGGCGGCAGGGTTCGCGACAACGCCGAAATCAACCGGCGCGTGACGGAGGTGACGGCGCTCGGCCGAGCGGGTCAACCGGACGACATCGGCCCGATGGTCGCTGCCCTCCTCTCCGACGACAATCGCTGGATCAACGCCCAGCGCATCGAGGTCTCCGGCGGGATGAATATCTAGACGCGCTTCAAGCCCCAAGCTCAAAGCGCCAAGGAGAACGACAGCTCCGCCCACCCCTCCTCCAAGATGGGGGAGGGCTTCCGTCCCCAGGTCGGGTGGACGTATCTACGCCTTGGAGCTGGGAGCGGCCTGAGGCGACCGTGCGAGATCGTTCTCTGGCAGCTCCACCGGATCCTGAGATGCCTTCCGGGCGTTGGTTGGCTCTGTAAAACCGCGCCCCTCGTCCTCGGCGACGTCGGCGCTGACACCGGTCGGGGAGGGCTCGCGGGTCGGGGGAGCGATGCCCCCAGAGACGCGACCCCCCAAAGGGCATCCTAGGCTCTCGGCGAACCGACCGGTCGCCTCGCCGGTCTGGGAGGCGCGGCCGCCGCCGGAGGGTCGAGGCAGCGTCCGGCCCGGTGCGGTACCGGGGCATTGAAGGGGGCAACGCATGCTGTTCATGGTGGTCGAGCGGTTCGCGCCCGGGCGCGCGGCCGAGGTCTACGCGGTGGTCCGGGCGCGCGGTCGGATGCTGCCGGAGGGGCTAACCGTCGTCGATTCGTGGGTCTCGGCCAACATCGAGGTCTGCTACCAGGTGATGGCGTGCGCCGACCCGCTCCTCCTCCAGGAGTGGGTGGCGCGGTGGGGGGAATGGGGGGACCTGGTGCGGTTCGAGATCGTGCCCGTCGCCCCGTCCAAAGAAACCGCCGCCGCGATGGCGCGGATGGCGACCGAGGCAAACCCGGACCGCGGGTAGGGGGCACGGCACGACGCGGCACCGGTCGACGGGACCAGCCGGCTCCCCGCCGTCCCGGCACGACGCGAGCCCGGCCGTGCGGGGCCGGGCTCGTGCCGAGGGAGGGGTGGGAGTTTCGGGAGGATCCGTCGGGTCGGGCGCGCCGGGGGAGGGAGGGAACCGGCGCGCCCGCCGTCCGGTGGGATGTCGAACGGCCGCCAAGGGAGAGAGTCCGGCGGCCACCGGTGCGTTTCCTAATTGTCTACCGCCTTAGTAGACTTGAGCGCGATTGTAGCAGCGATCGCCGACGAGCGCAAGCCCCCGCGCGAAACCGGGGTCGGGATCGAATCGTCGGACGCGGGGTGACCGGGCGGTGAGGGGGATCGCGGGACGTACCTCCGACTGCTGGGAGCAGAGTCTCCGCGCCGTTGGCCGCCCCCACGAACCAAACCGGCCCCGACGGCGTCGCCATCGGGACCGGTACAACATCCGTGATTGTCTTCGAGGGACCCGTCCGCTTCCACGGCTGCACTCGATCGGGGCCTTGGGCTAGACCTTGTTCGCCCGGATCACGTAGCGGTTGAGGTACTCACCCGCCGCGGGGTCGAACTCGCCGCCGCAGGTGATCATCGTCAGGCTCTCGCGACCGGTGTCGCCGACCACCTCGGTCTGGATCACCTCGGGCGTCAGTTCCGTCGCCACGTGGTAGAGCCGGCTCCACTCGATCGCGTAGTCGTAGTGGCTGCCGTCTTCCATAGAGAGCGAGACGAGGTCGCCCGCCGGCAACGACGGCACGTTCCAGAAGACGGCCGGGCCGACCTCCCACCAGTCGAGGTGGGCGGCCATCACCACGTTGCGACCCTGGCCGGGCGCGGCGATCGCGTCGTACCAGGTGATCACCCACGGCCCGGAGGGATCCACCATCACCCCGTCGGGCGTGATCGTGCCCGTCTCGACCGGGGCGTCGACGCCGGCGTTGGGGACCACCATCTGGACCGGCACCAGCGCCTTCGCCTGGGGCACGTCCTTGGCCAGCGGCGCCGCGGCCAGCTCGACCGGCCCCGGCCGCCGCACCCCGAACGACGGCGCCTCCGCGATCACCGCCTCGTCGGCGTCCTGCGCCCGCCCCACCAGCGGCAGGGCTGCCACGCCGGCCAGGGCCGCCAGCGCCGAGCGCCGGCTGAGCCGGGCCTCGAATGTTCGTTCCCTCTGCTTCGCCACCATCGACCGACCGACCTCCGACCCGTTCGCCTGCGCTGCTCCGTGGGCGCCGGCCCCCGCTGCTGCGGTGCCGCCGGCTCCGTGCTTCCACGACCGGTATCTACAACGCGGCCCGCCCCGGAACGGTGTCGGTGGCCCGGGCCGCCCCGGTGCGGGTCATGCCGACATCGCAGGTGCCTGGGGGAGGGGAGTGGGGACCGCCCTTTGCCCCGCACACGGCTACAGGAACAGGTGGCGGGATGGAAGGGGGCATCGGATACCAACGCCCCCTCTCCCGTGCATCGGGAGAAGGGGGCAGGGGGGCAGGTCCGCCGCGGCCGTCCAGGCCGATCCCGGATCAGACCTTGCTCGCCCGGATCACGTAGCGGCTGAGGTACTCGGTCGCGGTCTCGTTGAGGGCACCACCGCAGGTGATCAGCGTCAGCGCCTCGTAGCCGGTGTCGCCGACCACCTCGGTCTGGATCACCTCGGGCGTCAGCTCGGTCGCCACGTCGTAGAGGCGGTTCGACTCGATCGCGTAGTCGTACTGGGTGCCGTCTTCCATAAAGACCGAGATCTGGTCGCCGACCGGCAACTGCGGCAGGTTGTAGAAGACCGCCTGCGGCACCCCGAAATAGTCGAGGTGGCCGGCCATCACCACGTTGGTCTCCAGGCCCGGCGAGGAGATCGCCTCGTACCAGGCGACCACGAACGACCCGGTCGGGTTCTCCATGATTCCGTCGGCGGTGATCGTGCCGACCTCGATCGGGGCGTCGACGCCGGCGTTGGGGACCACCATCTGGACCGGCACCAGCGCCTTCCGCTGGTCCACGTCCTTGGCCAGCGGCGCCGCGGCCAGCTCGACCGGCCCCGGCCGCCGCACCCCGAACGAGGGCGCCTCGGCGATCACCAGCTCGTCGCCGCCGCCGTCGCCCGCCTCGTCCTCCTGCGCCCGCCCCACCAGCGGCAGCGCCGCGGCACCGGCCAGTGCCAGCAGCGCCGACCGCCGGTTCACCGGGGTTCCGAGCGTGGCGATCGTTTGCCTACGCATCATCGAGCGTCCTACCTCCGTGCCCTGCTCCGTCGCTCCACCGGCACCGCCGCGGGCTGCGGGCCGTGGGCCGATGCCGTTCCGCCAGTCCCCGATGATACACCGATCTCCGGTCTCCCCAGGGCGACGGACGCGACAGCGGACACCGGTTGGATCGGCGCGGCGGCGCTCCTGCCCGGTTCGCCCCGGCGTTTCCCGCATCGCCGGTTCTGGCCGATGCGCCAGTGTCCCCTTCGTGGTCGTCCTCCCCCATCGTCGGCGACCACCCGGACGCGGAGGACGTGCTCCGGGGTCTCGTCATCGGCGGAGCCCCGCCTGGCGGCGCTGAGGATTTGGAACCTGCGGCTCCGGCGGGAGGTCGCGGACCGGTCCGCGATCGTCGCCTCCGTCGCCGCGGCTGGCGTCGTCTTCTCGAATGGTGACCGCCGAGAGGCGCTGCGGGAAGCCGACGGGTTGCCGCAGCTGTCGTCGAGCCGGAGCCACCAGATCCGGCTGGACGGCAACGCGGACGAGCAATCGGGCGGGATGCCTCGGTTGACGCGGCGGGCCGCGCCGAGGTCGTGGCCGACCCGCAGCCCTCCACCGCATACGGCGCGGCCGTCATCTCGGCCGCGCCCGAGAGCGGGAGTGGGAGCGGGAGCGAGGAACCGTCGTCTCCGTTGACCCCCGGAGGATGGATTCGGTAGAGTGGCGATCGTTCGACCGCCGGCGCCTCTATGCCTGGGGCTGCCATCGAACGGCCAGTCGAATCCGCACCCCTAGCGGTCAGTTCCGCGCCCGGACAGGCAGACCTAGCGGCACCACCCCCGGCACCTCGGCGCGGGACGGGCGGGATGGCTTGGCCTGGGAGCGGCCGGCGGCTCCGAACGTGGGGACGCCGTGGCTGACCTCAGGGCGTAGCAGCGGGTACGCGGCGTCCCAGTAGGGGGCGTGCCAGTTGCGCTCGGCCCGCTTCGGCACGTAGCGGGCACTGGGCAGGTCGTCCTCGGTGCGGATCGTCCAGGTCAGCAACTCCTCGACCAGCTCCAGCCGGACCGCGGCCAACGACGGATCGCCGAAGCGGTTGTCGAGCTCGGCGGGGTCCCGCTCCAGGTCGTAGAGCTCGCCCCGGCCCAGCACGTCGTAGAGCAGCTTCCACCGCCCCTTGCGGACCATCTTGGTGTTGCCGCCCTGAGTGAAGGCGTTCAGCTCGTCGAACGACGGCCCGTCCTTGTCGAAGTGGAGGGGAGGGTCGTCGCCCTCGGCGTAGGGCAGGCCGCCGAAGCCCGACTCGGCGTAGACGCTGCGGAACTCCGCCGCTGGGTACGCCTGGCCCGAGAGCAGCGGCCAGAGGCTGCGGCCCTGGACCCCGTAGGGGGCCTCCACCCCGAGCATCTCGCAGAGGGTCGGCATGACGTCGACCAGGGAGACGAACTCCTCCCGGAACGACGCCCCGGGCACGACGCCGGGACCGTTGAAGACGAGCGGCACCCGCATCAGGCACTCCGGCATTCCGGCCCCCTTGCGCTGGAGGCCGTAGTCGCCGGCGTAGTCGCCGTGGTCGGCGAGGAAGACGATCAGGGTGTCCTCGCGCAGCCCGCTCGCCTCGAGGTGGCCGACGAACCGCCGGATCTGGTCGTCGATCAGGCGGAGCATGCCGCAGTAGTTGGCCCGGTACCGCCGCCAGCGGCCGTCGTAGGTCGGCCGCTTGCGCTCGATCGTCGAGCGCAGCCAGCGCCAGGCTCCCCCCTTGGCCCAGGCCGCCTCCGGCCCCGCGATCCGCTCCGGGAACGCCTCCTCGGGGAACATCGAGAAATAGGGCTCGGGAACCTGGTACGGGTTGTGGGGCTCGGGGAAGCTGAGCCAGAGGAAGAACGGGCGCTCGTCCCGCCCGTCAACGCAGGCGATGGCGTCCCGCACGATCCGGGCGGCCGGTTGGCACCCGCCCGGGAACGGCGTCGGCGCCGAGTGGACGCCGTGGTCGAGGTCGTGCAGCCATGCGTCCATCCGACGCTCGGCCTCGGAGGTCGCTCCGCCCTCGGCGCCGGTGTGCCAGTAGGGCGCGGCGGCATCGAACTCCTCCGGCCGGAGGAAGGAGTGGTTCTTGCCGGCGAGGTTGATCGAGTAGCCCCGCTCGCGCAGCAGCCGGACGAGATCGGTCGGGGCGAAGAGGTTGCCGCTGCCGCTGTTCTGCCGGACCCGCGTTGCCTTGGGATAGCGGCCGGTCAGGAGGCTGGCGCGGGAGGGCGCGCAGGCTGGCATCGGGCAGTACGCTCGACCGAAGCGTGCCCCCTCGGCGCCGAGAGCGTCGACGAAGGGCATGGTGTCGAAGGGGAACCCCTCCGCCTTGAAGAAATCGGCCCGCTGCTGGTCGGTCATGATCAGCACGATGTTGGGCCGGGGCAGGTCCGTCATACCGGGGCTCCCGCTCGTGCCCTCGCCCATCAAACGCGTCCTCCTGCCTCGGCCGCCTGGACCCGGCCCGCTGCGAGCAACAAGCGGTCCGGGTCGGGGGTCGGGTTGGGGTTGAGACGCGGGTAGAGCCCCCGGTCGAACACCCAATGATACCGTCGATAGACCGCCTTCTCCGCTCTATCAGTATAATAGGATGGATAATCCTGCCGGGTCGACCGGTTGATCCAGGGGAAACCGCCGGGGTGGGCATCGACGCCGACGTCGGCGAGCGCGCTCGCCAGGTCATCGGCTAGCCGCTCGAACCTGAGCATCCGCAGGTTCTCCGGGATCCGGCCGTCGAGCATGTAGAAGTCCTTCAGCTCGCTGCGTTTGCCCCCGCCGTCCTCGTTCCCATCGCCGTCCCCATCGGCGGCCGCGGCGGCGCGATCGTAGGCGGCCAGGGAGCCGGTGGCCCAGCCGCCGCCGCGCTGCTCGTTGCGGACGGCGAACTCCTCGAAGGAGCTGGCAAGTGCCAGGTCCTGCTCGGGCCCGCGCTCCCAGATGTGCCCCTGCCGGAGGTAGGCCCAGCGGGAGACTTCCAGGTCGTAGGGGTTGCGGATCGTCGCCAGGACAAGCGGAAACCGTTCCAGGGCAAAGCCGTGGCGGGCGGCGATGTCGCGGGCTTCGGCCAGCGTCTCGTGCCGCGTGCCGTCGATCTGGACGACGCCCCGGGCCGGCAGGGATGCGTCCCAGATCGGGTGCGTCAAGTAGACGGGCCGAGGCAGGTTGTCGAGCAGATACCCCGTCGTCGACAACCCCCCGGTCTTCGGGGTATGGACGAAGAGCAGATCCTTGTTGAAGAGCATTGCGTTCTCCAGCGGGCGATGCAGCCGAGGGGAGCGGCGTATCGCCGGACGCGGACGGGGCGTCCCGTCGGACGGCCGGGGTGCCTATGGCAAAACACGAACCACGAGGAAGCCGAGGCCGGACGGGGACCCGGGTGAACGCGCGGCGGCCGTGGAACATGACCGGGAACGCTTGGCCACGTGGTCGGTGTGCCTCCGGTGTCCTACCCGTCGAACGTTAGGGCCACCGTCGGCGGATCGACCGGCGGCACTCCGGGCTCCGCTAGCGGCGTCTGCCGTGCTGGGGCGGGGGCGGGGGCGACGAGGGCGTCGGCCACCCCTTCCAGGCCAACCGCGACCGCGCGCCCCAATAGTGCGAAGAGCGCGAAGACCAGCACGACCAGCGCGACCCGGACCGGGGCGGAGAGGGTTGCCACCGACTCCTCCTGTCCGCTATGCCGCGGTGCCGGCGAGGAGCGCCTCGTCGCCGATCCGGCGGGCGCGGGCGAGGTCGATCCCCACCTCCTGGCCGGGTTCGAGGCCAAGGCGGGCCAGTTCGTCCGGAGCCAGTTGGGCCCAGAGCCGCTGGCCGTCGCGCCGCCGGCGCAGTTCGACCCGCGTCTCGAAGCCGAGCGCCAGCAGGCGCTCCACCTCGGCCGCCTCGCAGCCCGGCTCGCGAGGGTCACAGATACGCACCTCGTGGGGGCGGATGTAGGCACCCGGCAGCCGGTTGACCTTGCCGACGAAGCCCATCACGAAGTCGCTCGCCGGCCGCTCGTAGAGGTCGGCCGGGGCACCGACCTGCTCGACCCTGGCGTGGTTCATGACCACGATCCGGGAGGAGACCTCCATCGCCTCCTCCTGGTCGTGGGTCACCAGGACGGTCGTCACGTGGACCTGCTCGTGGAGTCGCCGCAGCCAGTCGCGCAGCTCCTCGCGGACCCGGGCGTCAAGCGCCCCGAAGGGCTCGTCCAGCAGCAGCACCCGCGGCTCGACCGCCAGCGCCCGCGCCAGGGCCATCCGCTGCCGTTGGCCGCCGGAGAGCTGCGAGGGGTAGCGCTCGGCCAGGCCGTCGAGCTGGACCAGGCCGAGCAGCTCGTCGACGCGGGTCCGGACCTGCGCCTTCGGCGCCTTCCGGATGCGGAGGCCGAAGCCGACGTTGTCGCGGACGGTCATGTGCTTGAAGGCGGCGTAGTGCTGGAAGACGAAGCCGACCCCCCGCTCCTGCGGCGGCAGGTTCGTCGCGTCGCGGCCTTCGATGAGGACGCTGCCGCGGTCGGGCGTCTCCAGCCCGGCGACGATCCGCAGCAGCGTGCTCTTGCCGGAGCCGGAGGGGCCGAGCAAGGCAGTCAGGCTGCCGTCCGGGACCTCGATCGAGACGTCCTCCAGCGCGGTGTAGGCGCCGAACCGCTTGCCAACGTTGCGAACCACGATACCCATTGACGATCCTCCCGAGCGGATAGGGGATAGGGGAAAGGGCAAAGGGGATGGGAGAACGACGGCGGCGGCGACACGTGGCGCCTATCCGCTATCACCTATCTCCTTCGGTTCGAGGCGGCGCATCAGGACGAGGACCAGCACGGCCATCAGCGCCAGGACGACCGAGGTGGCGTAGGCGGCGACGGGGTCGAAGCCGAGCCACCGCTCCTCGACGTGGAGGGTCAGCGTCTCGGTCCGGCCGGCGAGCTTGCCGGAGACGATGGCGACGGCACCATACTCGCCGAGGGCGCGGGCGGTGGTCAGGACCACGCCGTAGGCGACACCGACCCGGATCGCTGGCAGGGTCACCAGCCAGAAGGTCTGCCAGCCGGACGCGCCGAGGATCCGGGCCGCCTGCTCCTGGTCGGTGCCGATCTCGCGCAGGACCGGGATCACCTCCCGCGCGACGAAGGGCAGGGAGACGAAGACCGTCGCCAGAATCATCCCCGGCGGCGCGAAGATGACCATGATCCCCTGCTCCCGCAGCCACGGCCCGAACCAGCCGCCGAGCGGGCTGTAGAGGATGATCAGGGCCAACCCAACCACGACCGGCGAGACGCCGAGCGGCAGCGTCAGGAGGGCGTCCACGAGCCCTTTGCCCCGGAACTCGTGGCGGACGACGACGAGGGCGCAGGCGACGCCGAAGACCGTGTTCAGCGGCACCGCGACCGCCACCATCAGGAAGGTCAGCCAGAGGGCGTGGGTAAAGGCGGGCGTCGTCAGCGCCTCGACCACCGGTGCGATCCCCTCGGCAAAGGTGCTCAACGTCATCAGGACGACCGGCCCGAGAACCAGCAGCGCCAGATAGGCGAGGGCGACGGCGCGGAGGCCGAGGCGGGCGCCGCGGCTGCCTTCGATCGGCCGCTTCTTGCCGACCGGCACGTCGCCGGCGGGAACCGGGAGGGTGCTAGTCAACGCGCTCATGGCGAGTGCTCCTCCGTTCCAGCAGGGCGATCGCGGCGAGGACGGCCATCGCCAGCGCCAGCAGGACGACCGAGATGGCGGCGGCGGCGGCGGGGTTGTTGTTCTCGACCTGGGTGAAGATGTTGACCGCGGCGACCTCGGTCCGGAACGGGATGTTGCCGGAGATGAGCACCACCGAGCCGAACTCGCCGACCGCGCGGGCGAAGGCCAACCCGGCGCCGGAGAGGATCGCCGGCAGCAGCGCCGGCAGGATCACCAGCCGGAAGGTCGTCCAGCCGGAGGCCCCGAGGGCGTGGGCGGCCTCCTCGACCTCGGCGTCCAGCTCGGCCAGCACCGGCTGCACGGCGCGGACGACGAAGGGCAGGGTGACGAAGAGGAGCGCCAGCACGATCCCGGCCCTGGTGTAGGCGACGCTGACGCCGAGGGGGCTCTTCGGGCCGTAGAGGGCGATCAGGGTCAGGCCGGCGACGATCGTCGGCAGGGCGAACGGGAGGTCGATCAGGGCGTCGACGATCGCCTTGCCGGGGAACCGGTCGCGGATCAAGACCCAGGCGATCAGGGTGCCGAGAACGGCGTTGACGGCGACGACCCCCACCGAGGCGACCAGGCTGAGCTGGAGGGCGGCGACCGCCTGCGGCGCCGTGACCGCCTTCCAAAAGCCGGCCAGCCCGTTGTCCAGGGAGCGGACGGCGACGGCGATCAGCGGCAGGACGACGATCAAACTCAGCCAGGCGCCGACGGCGCCCCGCAGGAGGGGGGCGCCGTCGACGCGGCGGCGGGCGCCGCGCCGGCTCGCGGGGAGGGGGACGGCGCGGTCGACGGCGACGCTCACGCCTGCTGGACCTCGGCGACGATGCCGGTGTCGGGGTTGAAGAACTTGGTCGTGACGTCGGCCCAGCCGCCGAACTCCTCGATCGTGAAGAGCGCGGCCGGGGTCGGGTAGGCGAACTCCGCCAGCACGTCGGCGAGTACCGG
>CADCWF010000376.1 GCA_902806345.1 uncultured Thermomicrobiales bacterium | reverse complement strand
CGCCGCGCGCGTTCCGCACCGCGGACGCCCTGGCGGGCGCGGCGGCCGAAGCCGCCGCGAGTTCCGGGACGTTGGCGGCGGCTGTAGTCTCGTCGGACAGTGGGACCGGGGGGCCGGCAACGACGGCCGGCGCCACCGTTTCCGACCTCGACCGGCCGCTCTCGCCGCCTGCCTGGGCATCCTCGCACGGCACGGTCGAGGAGACGGTCGAGGCCGGTCCGCAGGAGCCGTCGCTGGCCTCGGACATTGAGGTCGTCGATCGAACCCGCGATCCGTTGGCGTCCCCTTCGGGAGACGACCGCTTGGTCGAGGAGCGCGCCGGTGGCGGTGGATCCGAAGCCGGCATCGCCCACCCGGGAACGGTCGCTGCCGGACTCGGCGACCGACCGACAGGCGATCCAGCGGCAGACCCATGGGGTGCCGATTCCCAACTTGGGGCCGCCGGACGCGGTCCCGGCGAACCGGCCGGGGATGCCTTTGGCGCTGCCGCGGCCGAGGCGTTGTTCGCCGGCGGCGCCTCGGTTGACGACATCGACGAGCCGGCCGCCGCCGACGAGCTCTCGCCGCGTGTCGCCGCCGTGTTGCCGGAGGGCATCCGCGTCGAGCCTGTCGACGAGGACCGCCCTGCCGATTCGGTGCCCGTGGGGATCGGCAGCGCCACCGACGTCGGGACGGGCGTCCTCGGTTTCGAAGTTGGCGGCACCGCCGCCGACACGGCCGAGTTGGCCATGGACGCCTCGACCGGTGACAGCGGCGGATCTGACCAGCCGGATGCCGACTCCCACCATGCTAGCGGGGCGACCGTGGGGGTGGCCGCCGGCGACGCCGCGCTCGGACTCGCCTCGGCCCGGGCGATCGCCCACGGTGTAGGAGGAGTGTCGACCGGTGCCGACGATCCGGAGCCGGGACCGTCGCTCGCCGAACTCCAGGACGAGGCCCGCGACATGGTCCTCGGCACGGGCACGGGCACGGGGACGGATACGGACCCGGGTGCCGGCACCGGAGCGGGAGCCGCCGGTACAACCGACCGGTCGCCCTCCTCCGTCGCGGGGGATGATGCCGGCACCGCCGACGGCGCGGCCGGACGGAGCGCGGGCGGCGCGAGCGGCGGGACCAGGCGGGGTGGCTCCGCTCGGGCGGCGGCGCCTGAAAGCTTCGTCCCTCTGGGAGCCGTCGCCGGCGGCGGGTCGCCCGACTGCCCCGATGGCTACCCCATCAAGGGCAACGCCAGCTCCCGCATCTTCCACGAGCCGGGTGGCTCGTCCTACCGGCAGACGGTGCCGGAGTTCTGCTTCGCCACCGCCGAAGACGCCGAGAACGCCGGCTACCGCTCGACGAAGCGGTAGGCGACGCTCCGGCGCCGAGTCGGTGCGCTCCGTCCCGCGGAGGGTTAGGGGCGGTGGCGGCAGTCCGGGGCGTCGGCCGCGGTCTGGTGCCCTCGGTGGAGCCAGCGCCGTTCTGTGCGGGTTCTGGCCGATTTAGGCGTCGGCCACGGGGAAATCCCGCTCCGCCCTTGCCGGCTTGGCTGATCCGAATTCATACGGAATCCGGCTGGACGGCTTCAGGATCCGACGCCGCGCCCTCACCCCGCACCCGGGGGCTCGTTGGGCGATGGCACCCGCCGATGCGCGGGAGAGGGGGTCAAGCCGCGGTCCAACGAAAACGAGTCAGCCGAATTCGGTATCAGCTCGTAGCGTTCGCGTACTCGTCCTTGACTCTCTCGCCTCGCCGGCAGTCGCGGGCGAGGGTCAGCGAGGAGAGCGGTCTCCTAGAGGGCCCAAACCGATAGCCTTGGTTCCGTCTCACCCGCCGGCCATGGCTAGGGCGACAAACAGCGCGACGGCCGCCGCCAGGAGAAGCACCAAGAGCGCCGGCACCCAGGCAGATTCGGCCCAACGCGAGCCCGGGTCGTTCGCGGATCCGGCGAGAACCGGGCCTGGAACGGCGCCAGGGGCGGCCGGTGCCGAGGGGCCATCGCTGGACGGACCCGTCGGGGGTGACAGGGGGGCGGTCACGGCGGCTCCGGAGACCGGCGGCGGCACCGTAAGGGTAGGATCAGAAACTTCGTGGGCCAGGGCGCTCGGCTCTCGTGCCGCAGCTGGAGCTACGCCCTTGTAGTCGGTCTCGGACCCGGCATGGGCATCGCCATCGGCGCCGATTCCGGCGGCGGCCCCGCTCCCGGTGCGCTCGGGCCGGGCGGTACTTCCCGAGGCGACCGGCGCGATTCCGGTCGCTTTCGGCCCTGCCTCCGCCCCGGACGCCAGGCCGGAAACGGGGACGAACGGTTCGCGGTGGGCAGCAAGCGCCCGCAGCCACGCCGGTAGGTCGTTCGCCGTGAGGAGGGTGGTCGGGTCAAAGACATCCGGCCGAGCGACCGGCGGCAACGAGGCAGACGTTCCATCGACGCCCGACGTTCCGCCGCCAACGGTTGCGCCGCTCGCCCCGGAGGCACCCCGCGTCGGCGCGTGGCGGAGCCAGTCGGGCATGGCCGAGGCCAGGCCGCCGTCCGGTAGCGGTGGCAGCAACTCACCCGTCAGACCCGGCTCCGGCCGGGCGTCGAGCGGTTCGCCGCAGACGAGGCAGCAGCTTGTCGCCTTCGGGTTGGCCGCGCCGCAGACCGGACAGACGTTCATCGGTCACCGCCTCCACAACGGGTGAGTATAGGAGGGTGGGTGAAACCCTCGCGCGGGTATGGCCCGACCCCTCCCGGCTACTGCCGACCGATTGCGCCGCGCGATTCGGAGTCCGGGTGATCGATGTGTCGACCCCCTTGCCCCGACCTCCCTCTTCGTCCCGAACAGAGCGAGGGATCCGGCGCCGCAGCGGCGTCATTCGTTCGGCCGCTCTTCGGGCGGGAGAGGGCGGCCCCGCTTGCAGGCTCTGAACGACCGGGGCGAGTCGACGGCGACCTTGTCCATCGGTCACCGGTGCCTGGATCACGGCCAACCGCCATCCGGGTTTTCCGTGGTTTCGGCCCGGTACTCCTGGGCTGGACACCAGGCCGCGGCGGCCGGTCGTTGCCTGGCACTCGGACCGGGACCGACGACCAGCCCTCGAGCAAGCCGGCAATATCGACCCGGGCGTGGACGTTCCCGAGGAAGAGACCGCGTCGGTGTGGATGCGCTACCAGAGGACGGCTTGGGAGACGGGATAGCTTTGGAGCCAGAATCCCGTCTCGTCGCCATCTCGGCTAAGACCGGGGAACTCTGCCAAGCGCCGGAGCGCCCGAGAAAGCGACCTGGCGCAGGCTCCCGCTGATCCTCGTTCCAGAACTCCGTCGAGTCCGGGAGGATCGCTCGAAGGTCTTGCAGGGCTGGAGACGAACCGCGATGGCTACGGCTCCCCGTGGCAACTCACCGCCACGCCGCGGCGACGGCCATCGTCGGTTTCCTGCTTCAACCCCGCAAACCGGTCGGGCCGACAGTCGACATGCTCGACACGTTCGGTTGCGGGGTCCGCCTCGACGATCTACCCCCGCACGTGTTCGCGGGTGTCCCGTTCGTTCAGCAACTGCACCGCCTCGATCACGGCGGTGGCGTGGGCGCCCCGACCGCTGCCGACCATTCGCGGAGCAGTGCCTCGGTTTGACGGGAATCGTCGATCACTACGACCCAACGTCCTCGCCCTTCCTCGCCCGCCACGATGCCGTACAGCCGTCGCCGACCTCACCCTCGACGGCCGGTGAACTCCGCCGAGTCGAGCCAAAGCGTGACCGGCCCGTCGTTGACCAGGGAGACGCGCATCGCGGCGCCGAAGCGACCCTCGGCCACCGGCAGACCGAAGCCGCGGAGGGCCGCGGCGAACGCCCCGACGAGGGGCTCCGCAACGGCCGGCGGGGCGGCCCCGGTGAAGCTGGGGCGGCGGCCTTTGCGGCCGTCGGCGTAGAGGGTGAACTGGGAGACGACCAGCATCCCGACCGGCTCGCCCGCAGCGAACAGGTCGAGCGCCGAGCGGTTCATCGCCCCGGCCGCGTCGGGGAAGAGCCGCAGGTTGGCGACCTTGGAGGCCAGCAGTGCCGCCTCGGTTTCGCCGTCGCCGTGGCCGACGCCAACCAGCAGCAGGAACCCCGGGCCGGTCTCGCCGACCGTCTCGCTGGCGACCTCGACCCGCGCCTCGGTGACCCGCTGCAGCAGCACCCGCACCGGCGCTACCGGCCCTCGCCCAGCGCCCCAGCGACCTCCTCGGCCGCCTCGATCGGCGCGACCGTCGCCACCGCCAACGCGGCGATCCCTTCCCCCCGCCCGACGAAACCCATCCCCTCGTTGGTCGTCGCCTTGACCCCGACCGCGTCCGGCGCGATCCCCAGGCAGGCGGCGATCTCGGCCTGCATCGCCGCGACGTGGGGGCGGATCTTCGGCGCCTCGGCGATCACCGTCGCGTCGACGTTGACCGCCGTCCAACCAGCGGCTCGCGCCAGTCGAGCACTTTCCCGCAGCAAATCCCGAGAGTCGGCGCCGGCGAACTTGGGGTCGCCCGGCGGGAAGTGCGCCCCGATGTCGCCGAGCCCGGCCGCGCCGAGCAGGGCGTCGCAGAGCGCGTGGAGCAGCACGTCCGCGTCGGAGTGCCCCTCCAGCCCCAGCGACGACGGGATCTTGACGCCGCCGAGCACGAGCCGACGCCCCGCCGCGAACCGATGGACGTCGTAGCCGATGCCGGTTCTTTGGAGACGAGGAGATGAGGAGACGAGGAGACGAGGAGACGAGGGGGCGTCGTGCCCTCCGGCAACAACGTCTCCGTGTTCCCCGGCCGTTCCGGCTCGGCTTCCCGTCCCGCGACCCCCTCGAGCGTCAGTCTCCTCGTCTCTTCTCCTCGTCTCCTCGTCTCCTCGTCTTACCGCTAGGAGCGCCTCCGCCACCGCCAGGTCCCCAGGCCGCGTCACCTTGATGTTGGCCGGCGAGCCTTCGACGACCGCGACCGGAATGCCGAGCGCCTCGCAGAGCGCCGCTTCGTCGGTGACGAGGCGGTCCCGGGCGCGGGCGAACAGCTCCAGAAGCAGGCTCCGCCGGAATGCCTGCGGCGTCTGCGCCGCCCAGAGCCCGGCGCGGTCGACCGTCCGCGCGATCCGCCCGGCCTCGACCAGCTTCAGCGTGTCCACCACCGGCACCGCCGCGACAGCGGCGCCCGTCTCGCGCGCCGCGGCGACGCAGGCGTCGAAGAGCGCGGCCGGGGCGAGCGGGCGGGCGCCGTCGTGGACGACGACGACCTCGGCCTCCGGTGCCGCCGCCAGTCCGGCCGCCACCGAGTCCTGCCGCCGCTCGCCGCCGACGGCCACCCGCCGCGCCTTCGTCCAACCACCGGCCGCCAGCAACGCCTCGGTCTCGGCCCGGGTGTGCACCCCCGCCACGACCGTGACGTCGGCGACTGAGGCGGCCGCCTCCAGGGCGTCGAGCGACCAGGCCAGCAGCGGCCACCCGGCCACCGGCACGAGGGTCTTCGCTGGTGCCCCGAAGCGCACCCCCTTCCCGGCGGCGACCACGATCGCCGCCGCACCGGGGATAAAGGTCTCCGCCAGCGGATCACTCACGGTGCGCCCAATCGGGTGCCGAATCGGACCCTTGGGTGTGGCAGCGGGTCCCCGCCAGTCCTCCGGGACCGCTCCTCCGCCAACCTCCGCCGAGACCGTAGCGATTGGTGGAGGTTGGCGGAGATGGCGGAGTCGCCTCTCCTGCCTCGATAGTGGGCCCCGCATCATTCGGCGGACAGGGACGGACGACGCTGCCGGCCTTGGTCACCGGTGGCCGGGCCGGAGCGACGAGAAACCCCGCGGAGGCTCGGGCACGGACGCCGCCGACCGTACGGATCGGCATGGAGGCACCGATCAACCGGGCGAGGGGATGCGTCCACCCGGGGCCCAGTGTCGCCACCCCGGTGCCCTTCCTCCAACCGCCGGCCGGATGCCCCTCGGGGAGTGCCTCCCGGCCGGGACCTCCAGGCAGAAGGAAACGCTCCAGAACTTTCTCCCCACCCCCAAGCCGGGGGTCGGCAGTGGTTCGCCTCGGCCGCCAGGCCCGTGCATCCGTGTTCGGGATCACGGCCGATTCCCGGCCCGGATGACCGTCGCCGCCTCGTCCAGCGCGGCGACGGCCGCCTCCGGCACCGGCTCCATCCCGAGCGGGCGGTCGGGTTTGACATCCGAACCGTGGAAATCGCTGCCGCCGGTGGTTAACAGGCCGTGGCGGGCGGCGGTCGCCTTGAGCGTGGCCCGGGTGGCGGCATCGTAGCCGCCGTAGTCCGCCTCCAGGCCCGCCAGGCCGGCCGGGACCAAGCGCCCCAGCAACAGGTCGAGATCGATCTGACCGAGATAGTCCATCGGGTGGGCGAGGACGGGCACGCCTCCAGCCCCCCGGATCAGACGGATGGCGCCCTCGGTGTCGACCGGGGCCCGCGGCACGTAGGCAGGGCCGCCGCGCCCGATGAGGCGACCAAAGGCGTCCGAGATGTCGGTGGCGTGGCCCGCCTCGACGAGCGCCTGGGCGACGTGGACGCGGCCAACGGTACCCACCCCGGCCAGCGCGAGGACGCGCTCAACGGCGACCGGCAACCCGGACGCGCCGAGCCGATCGACCATCCGCCGCATCCGGCGGACGCGGGCCTGGGCGTGGAAGGCAAGGGTATCGACCAGTTCTTCTTCGGCCGGGTCGACCAGGTACCCGAGGATGTGGAGCGGGACGCGGCGGACCGTTTCGACGCCGAGCGGCAGGCTGGTGCTGAACTCAACGCCGGGGATCACCCGGATGCCTGCCTTGGTGCCGAGGCAGGCGGTCTCCTCGACGCCGGCGACGGTGTCGTGGTCGGTCAGGCCGAGTACGCGGACGCCGACCGCCGCCGCCTCGGCGACGAGCTCGGCCGGCGACCGGGAGCCATCGGAGTAGTGGGTGTGGGCGTGGAGGTCGATCGTGTTGGCCACGGGCAGGCTCTCTCACCTGGGTGACGCCGTCCGGCCAGCCCTCACCCCTACTCGGGGACTCAGCCCCTCTCCCGATGCGCGGGAGAGGGGAGCGCATCCACCTGGACCCTGTGCGCGAACCGATACCCCGTCCGGGATCGACCCCGCAGCGGCGACCGCCGGGCTCCCCTCCCCCGCGCATCGGGAGAGGGGGCTGGGGGGTGAGGGACGTCGCCCGCAGCGCGCTCCGGTGAGGCAGGGAGAATCGCCCTACCGGGGCTCCACCACCAGCCTGATCGCCGTCCGGTCTTCGTTCTCGATCGTGATGTCGATGAAGGCCGGCAGGCACACCGCCTCGATCCCCGTCTCCCGCAGGTAGTCGCGGGCAATCGCGACCGCCTTCACCGCCTGATTGGTCGCCCCCGCACCGATCGCTTGGACCTCGGCCCGGCCCGCCTCGCGGACCACCCCGGCGATCGCGCCCGCCACCGCGCTCGGCCGGGAGCGGGCCGAGACCTTCAGCACCTCGCTCGTGGATCCCAGCACGTCGACCTCGGCCGCGGCCACGGTCTCGACCTCGGACGGCGCGGCGTAGGCGGCGTGACCGTTGGTGGCCGCGGCCGCGCCATTGGCGGCGGCCCCGTTCGCCCCGTTGCGGCCGGGCCCGGTGGCATCGACCGCCAACCCCGGCTCCTCGTCGTCCTCCCCGGCGAAGGCAACCGGGGCCGGAGCGGGCACATCGGCCGGCGCCGCCCAGGCGGGCACATGCGGCCGGCGCTCGTCGCGGTCCGGCGGGAGGGGAGCGGGCACCTGCTCGCTCGTCGCCGCCGGCTCGTCCTCGACCGCGTCGTCCTCGGCATCCGGCGGGTAGCTGGTCTTGAACGGATCGATCTTGATGTCGCGCAGGTCGAGCTTGCTGAAGAACCGGTCCACGTTCGGGTACCCCTCCCCTGAAGAGCGTTGAGCGGGCGACGATCCCCCCGCAGGGGCTATCGATCTCCCGGATCGAACCGATCGACCCGCTGGATCGCGCGGCAACCGCCGCTCGCCCCATCGAGTTCGACCAGCACGGCGTTGAAGACGACGGGCCCCTCGGCCACGGCCATCCGGCCGCCCCGGTAGGAGAGGAACCGGCGCATCGCCGGCTCGATCGCCATCCCGATGATCGAGTCGCGCGGGCCGACCATCCCCAGGTCGGTCGCGTAGCCGGTCTGCCCGGGCAACACCCGCGCGTCAGCGGTCGGGACGTGAGTGTGGGTGCCGACCACCGCCGAGGCGCGGCCCGCCAGGTGCCACCCCATCGCCAGCTTCTCGGACGTCGCCTCGGCGTGGAAGTCTACGACAACCAGCGGCCGCCGGCCGGGCCGCTGGAGCTCGACCATGACCGCGTCGGCGGCGCGGAAGGGATCGTCCTGGGGCGGCAGGAAGACGCGGCCGAGGAGGTTGACAACCGCGACATCATGCCCCTTCAGCCGCAGCGTCCGGCAGCCCTGGCCCGGGGCGTCCGGCGGCAGGTTGAGCGGGCGGACCAGTCGGAGGTCGTCGTCGGCCATCGCCTGAGCGGCTTCGGCGTGGTCCCAGGCGTGGTTGCCGAGGGTCAGCACGTCGGCCCCGGCGTCGCGTAGCTCCTGGGCGGTGCGGGCGGAAACGCCGTGCCCGTTGTCGGTGGAGTTCTCGGCGTTGACGACGACGAGGTCGGCCCCGACCTCGCGCCGGAGCCCCGGCAGCACCCGGCGGACGGCCCGCCGACCCGGCGCCCCGACGACGTCGCCGACGAGCAGGACGCGGAGCGTCTCGGCGGCGCCGGGCGGGAGCGGGAGAGGTTGTTGGGGGTTGGTCACGGGCGGACCTGGGGCTTGATTTCCAGGGAGCGACCACGCCGTTTGTCCGCGCCAACCCTCGCCCCCTGACCCCCTCTCCCGATGCGCGGGAGAAGGGGAGCGTTGGCGGACACCGGCGGCACCTCGTCACAAGTCGTGAGCCAAGGGAGGGGCTGCAGTTCCGGTGTTGCGCTCCCATCTCCCGCGCATTGGGAGAAGGGTTTGGGTTGGGGGTGAGGGCTGGTGCCGCTACCGCGCATAGTCGACCGCGCGGGTCTCCCGGATCACCGTCACCTTGATCTGGCCGGGATACTCCAGGCTCTCCTCGATCTTACGGGAGACGTCGCGGGCGAGGCGGGCGGCGCCGATGTCGTCGATGCTCGTCGGGTGGACCAGGATGCGGACCTCGCGCCCGGCCTGGATGGCGAAGCTCTTCTCGACCCCCTCGAACGAGTTGGCGACGCCCTCCAGCGCCTCCAGCCGCTTGATGTAGGTCTCGACCATCTCGCGGCGGGCGCCGGGGCGGGCGCCGGAGATGGCGTCGGCGGTGGCGACGATGAACGCCTCGACCGTCTGCGGCTCCTCCTCGCCGTGGTGGGCGGCGATGGCGTGGACGATCTTGGCGGAGCGGCCGAGCCGCTTGGCGATGTCGGCCCCGATCAGGGCGTGGGGGCCTTCCACCTCGTGGTCGACCGCCTTGCCGATGTCGTGGAGGAGGCCAGCCGTCTTGGCGACGCCGACGTCGGCGCCTAGCTCAGCGGCGATAGCGGCCGCGATCAGCGAGCTCTCCAAGGAGTGGGCGAGCACGTTCTGGCCGTAGGAGGTCCGGAACTTGAGCCGCCCCAGCAGCTTGATCAGATCCGGGTGGAGGCCGGGTACGTTCGCCTCGTAGGCGACCTTCTCGCCCTCCTCCCGCATCACCTGCTCCAGCTCGACCCGCGTCTTCTGGACGATCTCCTCGATCCGGGTCGGGTGAATTCGGCCATCCTGGAGCAGCTTCAGGAGCGACCGCTTGGCGACCTCCCGGCGGACCGGGTCGAAGGCGGAGACGGTGACCGCCTCCGGCGTGTCGTCGACGATCAGGTCGACCCCGGTCGCCTGCTCCAGGGCCCGGATGTTGCGCCCCTCGCGGCCGATGATCCGGCCCTTCATGTCGTCGGAGGGGAGGGGGATGGTCGAGATGGTCGTCTCGGCGACGTAGTCCGAGGCGATGCGTTGGATCGCGGTCGCCAGCATCTTGCGCGAGCGGCGGTCGACCTCTTCCTGGAGCTCCACCTCCAACTCGTGGAGGCGGCGGGTGGCCATCACTCGAGCCTCGTCCTCGACCTCGCGGACGAGCTCGTCGCGGGCCTGCTCGGCGGTCAGGCCGGAGACCCGCTCCAATTCGGCCAGGTGGCGGTTGCGGGCCTGGTCGAGCTCGGCCTGCTCGCGGGTTTTCTCGACCTGCCAGGCCTCGCGGGCGCGGGCCAGCTCGTGGTCCCACGCCTCCTTGGCGCGGGAGAGGTCGACCTCCCAGGCGTCACGGGTGCGGGCGATCTCCTGCTCCTTGCGGCGGAGTTGCCCTTCGCGGCCGTCGAGGGCCACGTTCTTCTGATCGATCGTCTCCTCTTTCTGCTCGATCCGCCGCTCGATCCGCTCGATCTCCTTGCGGCGCTGGGTCAACTCGCGGTCGAGGTCCGCCCGGAGCCGGATCGCTTCGTCCTTGGCCTCGATCGCGGCGTCTCGTCGCCGGCCCTCGGCCTCGGCCAGGATCCGCTCCGCCTCCGCCTGGGACCGGCGGACGCTGGCGTCGGCCCGCCCTTCCAGGTGCCACCGGGTGTAGAAGAAGGTGGCGGCGGCGGCGAGGATTGCCCCGACGAGGACGCCGAACGCGAGTACGGTGATGTCCATCGGCATCCCTTTCGGTAGGGGTTTGGCCGGCGGGGACCGACCCCGCCGGGGCCGGTCCCGATCGGGGACCGGCGGGCGCTGAGCTGGGAGGTGTCTGGGGTTGGTTGCGTCAATCCCCACCCGATCTTGCAACCGGGCGCTGCGGCGCGGCGGGCGGCGCAAGCCGTCGCCGGATACCCGTCGTCTGGACTCCTGCCGGGTCGATGATACGGGAGCGGCCGGAAGAGCGTCAAACCGGCGGCGCCTCCCGCGACGACCGGAATTCCGCGAGGCTGCGCTGATTTCTGGTTCAGCAACGACGCGGCACGACCGCCGGGGGATGCCCGCGACGGCCGGCCGAGCCGGCCGTCGGGCCGGTTGGACCCCTGCCGTCGGAGCCCGCGCCGATGGTAGCGGGCATACCTCGCTGTGCCACTGCACCAGAGATGGCCGCCGGCCGGTATCCTGACCCCGCTCAGGGAAGGGCGACTGCCGCTGCCCGCACCTCCGCCGCTGCTGGCCGCCTAGCTCCCCGGCGGCTCGTCGCGTGGTTGCCGGTCGGCTAACCGGGTAGCAAGGCCGGCAAGGCCCCTGGCGCCGAGGTCGAGGGCACGAGCGGCGAAGACGGCGGCGTCGGCGGCGAGGGGCCGCATCCGCCCGGCCAGGCGGTTGGCCTGGTCGGTGGCCTGGCGGGCCTGCTCGGCCCGCTGGCCTGGAGCCGCCTCGGCAGAGCCACGAGCGACGCCGACGGACCCTTCGCGAGAGGGGCGTTCCGGCTCCGGTACCGGCCCGACGACCGGCTCGGCCGGGGACGGTGCCTGTCGCCGAGCCGGTCGTCGGCCCGGGTCGAGGTCGGGCGCCGGGGCCGCGACGGGGCGGACCTGGGTGCGGGCCGCCTCGTCCTTCTGTCGGAGCCAGCCGAGGGCGAGCGGGCTGTACTCCTCGCCCGGCTGGAGGACGGGGCCGGCGAACAGTTCGCGCCAAGCGGGGGGTGCTATCGGGCCCGCCTCGGGGGGCTTCTCGACGCGGCCCTGTCCGCTTGGCGGCGGGTTTTGGCTGGGGGCGGGTTCGGTCACGGGGCGACTCCTCGCTCGTCCGGTCGGATGGAGCCGGGACCCTGTCGCGGCGTGGCGCCGGCCGGGAACGCGGCCTCATGTCCGATGCGTAGGATAGCGCGGCGCCCCGGCCGCTCGGCTCCAGCGGTGGTCGTTTGCCGGGTGGCCCCTCGGTGATAGGGTAGGGTCCTGCCCAGCCCGCGCTCCGGCTATCCGGGTGGGCGTCGAGGCTTTGGACGAGTCGGCCGCGGCGACCGCCAGGACAATCACACGAAAGGACGACGATGGACCGTCCGCCGAGGGAGCGAGCGCACGAGCACGAACACCGGGTGGGGGACGCGACGGGCCACGGGCACGGGCGGCCCGGGCAGTCCCACGGCGAGATGGTGGCCGCCAACCGGGCCGCAGCCCGCCAGCTGCTGCCGGCGGCGCTGGCCGAGATCGAGGCCCGGGCGGCTCTGCCGCTGGAGGCCGTGCCGCTGCCGGAGTTCGCCGGCCACCTCGACGCCATCGTCCGCGCGGCCCACGCGGCGCTCTTCCTCCGGCAGGTCGTCGAGGAGGACTGAGCGTCGGCTCGACCGTGGGGGTGTAGCCGCGGGAGGTGAACGCGGCACCGGCCCAGGTGCCGATCGCCGCCCGCTGCCGACCCGGCCGGCGCCGTCGCTCGGCCGGGCGGGCGCTGCGCTACCCTTGCCGCCGCGGCCCGACCGGTTCGGACCCTCCCCCGACGCGGGGAGACGGGCGCGGCCGGCGGCACGGAGGGCGAGCGATGGGCGAGGGCCGGTCACCACGGTGGGAGCAGAAGATCCGGGTATTCCACGCCCTGCTGGACCGTTCCAACTTCGAGCACAACTTCAACAAGGCGCTGCGCGATCTGGAGGCGCAGCTCGACGAGCAGGCCGCCGCCGCGCTGGCCGCCGGGGGCGAGGTCGTCGCCGAGGACATCGTCGTCTCCGACGACCGCAACCTGATCCTCGGCAAGATCGTGGTCCGCCTGCCCGTAGGGGATAGGGGGTAGGGGCACGACGAGCCGCCGTCCCGTCGTCGGTCTCCTATCCCCTACGACTCATCCCTTATCCGCTCGAAAAGGAGATGCGGTGGAGCGACGGCAGGTGGTCCTCGATGTCGACGTCGGCATCGACGACGCGGCGATGATGCTTTTCCTGGCGGCCGAACCGGGCGCCGAGATCGTCGCCGTCGGCAGTACCCACGGCAACTGCAGCGCCGCCCAGGCCGCGGCCAACGCGCTGCGGGTGCTCGAGGCCGTCGGCCTCGCCCACGTCCCGGTCGCGGTTGGCGCCGAGAGCCCCCTGCCGAACGCCGTCCACTCGGCCCACGTCCATGGCCACGACGGCCTGGGCGATGCCGGGCTACCGCCCCCACGGGGCGTGCCGAGTGGGGAGTCGGCGGCCGCCCAGCTCCTGCGCCTCTCCCGGGAGCGGCCGGGCGAGCTCGACCTCCTCGCGGTCGGCGCGATGACCAACCTGGGCTTGGCACTGGAGCGCGATCCGGAGGTGCTGCGGAGGTTTCGCCGCGTGATCATCCTCGGCGGCTACGCCCGCGAGCCGGCATCGGGCGATCCCGTCACGGTGGACGCCAACGTCTTCCACAGCCCCGCCGCCGCGGAGGCGCTCTTCGCCTCCGGCTCGCCGCTGACCGTCGTCCCGGTCGACACGACCAACCACTCGATCCTGGAAGAGGACCAGATCGACCGGCTGCGCGCGGCCGCTACCCCGCAGGGCCGGTTCGCCTGGGCCATCCTTCCGTTCTACTTCGGGTTCTACCGGACCATCCTCGGCCGCTGGACCGCCCGCATGCACGACCCCTTGGTGGCGGCGGTGCTCCTCCACCCCGGTCTGGTGCGGTCGACTGTTCGCCGCCCGCTCTACGTCGAGCCGTTCGAGGATCGTCACCGAGCGGTTGGCCGCGAAGGGGACGAGCTGGCCGGGTTGCACCCGCGCGATCCCGTCGGGATCGTGACCGAGGTCGACCAGCGGCGCTTTCTCGACCGCTTCGTGGACGCCCTGACGACTCCCCTCGGCACCCTGTGCCCGAGGTGACCGCGCCGCCGGCTCGGCCGGTTGCCCTTCCCCTGAGCGGCCATCGCACCTGTGCCAACCCGCCTAACTCCCTCGCCCTGGCGCACTTGGCTTCCAGCGAACCACCAGAGCGTCCTTCCGTCGGACGCCTCTAGTCCAACCGAGCCGCTCCTGAAGTGCCTCGCTCGCGCAACCGTCGCTCCACCGCCTGGCCCCGCCGTTCGCGTCCGTCGGCGGCCCGCGGTCCCGTGGGGTTCATCCGTCCGCCGCCCCATGCGACAATCGCCGCCCGTTCCGCCGGCGCCC
>CADCWF010000375.1 GCA_902806345.1 uncultured Thermomicrobiales bacterium | reverse complement strand
CGCGGCCGCGCTGGGTCCGGGGTGGGGGCGGGGGTGGTGACGGGGAAGGGGATGGGGCGGGCGAACGGGTCGGGCACGGGGCACCTCCAGAACGCGGCCCGGCCGCGCGGCCGGGCCAACGGCGCGGGTTCCTTCCGGTCCGGCGCTTCGGCGCTCTGGAGGCCCTTCCGGGCTCTCGGGGCATTCCCCGGCCCGCCGGAACCGGCCGGGGGCGGGGGCGGGGGCGTGGGAACGAGCGCCGGTCGGTGGCGCTCGCCGGCAGCGGCGGGTACCGACCGGCCCCAGCGTCGGGGCCGAGCGGGTCGCGCACTGAACCGGGATCCCGGCGGGGCCGTCCGCTTCACGCCGACCGGGCGGGCCGAGGCGCCGACGACGGGGCGCCGTGGTCGGGGGCAAGGTCGAGGTCGAGGACGCGCTCGGCGCCGCACCGCGGGCAGTGCGTCTCGACCCGGCCGTAGACGTGCCAGTAGCGGTCGCGCGACTTGAGGTTGATCCGGCCGTCGGCCTCGTAGGTGCCGAGCAGCACCGGCGTCTCCCGGCAACCGCACTCCCAGCGGAAGGGGACCGCCTCCCCCGTGGTCGTCGTGCCTTCGCGCTCGATCATGGTGTCCCCTCGCGTGCTCCGCTGCTCGCGGACGAATTAGAACACGTGTTCTAATTTCGGGCGATTCTAGGCAGCAGTCCGCTCGCCTGTCAACCCGTGCCACGGTGGCACCGGCGCCGTCCCGGCGGATCGGCCGCCACCGAACCGCCTCCGGTGCCCGGCCGCACCCGACGGCCCGGCCGCAACCCAACCAGGGAACTCCTCGATCGGGTAATGGCTCGGCAGGCGGTCGTGGCCCGGATCTGACGGAGCAGGGTTCCGGGCGGCGGCCCGTAGCTGCTGAGCGACGCGACGAGGACGGCGCCCGTGGTCCCGGGCCGCGCCCGATGACCACCCACTCGCCGTTCGTGCCCTATCCGCCGATCGTTTGCCACGCCGTGGCCGGCGACTGACGCGGTACCGCCTGATCGCCGCCAACGGCACCACCGACCGGCTCTGCCTGCCCTTCTCCTGGCCCGCCGGCCTTCGGTGCCCTCCTCGATCGCGACAACGGGGGCCTCTGGCGAGTCGGCCCGGGGTTGCCCACGTTCGGGCACCAGGGCTGCCGCGGCGCGAGCGTCGTCGCCACTTGGGCATGCGCCGTCGGCGAACCGGAGCCAGCCGACGCCATGGCCTGGCCATGGGAGGATAGCGCCGCGGCGCTGTTTGCTCTGCGGTTTGGGGAGTCGGAGAGCGAGCCGTCGGCTTTGCTCGGTGGTCCGTCCGGGCTGATCCGTCCGGTCGGCGACCCTCCTTGGGGCCTGGTGACTGTTGCCTGGTTGGCGAGGACACCCCGATGGGCCCGTCTCGGCCCCGAGGTCGGGTTTCATCGCTTCAGCCCGAGGATGCATCCTCGGGTCCCGGGCCGATGGCGTCCGCGTCGATGCGCCAGACGCCATCGAGGTGCCTCGCGCGTTCAGCCGGGTCGTTGATAGCTGGGCTGAAGCCGCGGCGAACCCGGGAGGGTCCGGAGCGGGGACGCTCGCGACCGGACGCCCCAGCCCCCCAATGCACCGAGGCCGGCGGACCGTTGGGACGGTCGTCCCAACGGCGCAACGGCTCTGCCGCCGACGCCCTACGAGGCGTTGCTGTCGCTGCCGGAGCGCTTGCCGTGCTTGCTGTCGGTGCCTTGGCTGCCGTGCCGGGTCGGACCGCTGTGGACGGGCTTGTCGCGCCGCCAGTCGCCCCGCTCGGCGCCGGGGCCGTCGCCCTTCTTGGACGAGGGGCCGGTGTCGCCGCCGCGCTCGCCCGCCTGGTCGATCTCCTGGTCCTTGTCGTGGTCGCGCTGGCCCATGGCCGGTCTCCCGTCTCTGGATCGAGGCGGCGCTCGGGCCGCCGGGGACACGAGCGTGCCCCCGGTTGCCGTCTTCGCGCCCGGCGTGCCACCGCCGTCCGCCAAGTGTGCCCCGTCCCTGCGCCGGCACTTCCCGAGGGTCGGCCCACCGCCGAGGCACGGACCGTGCCGATCGCGGAGCGCCGCCGATGGACCCGAGCCCGTTTGTGACCGTGGCACACGGCCCGAAGGCCCGCGCCGGCGCTCGAGATGCACCCGTTTCCATTCTCCGGCTGGACGGGTAGTATTCCGAGCGCGTCGATGCTCCACACCGTTCCCCGTTCCCCCCTGGCTCGGTCCAACCCTCTGCGGGAGCCGTCCGGCGCGGGCGCGGTTGGTGGGCGAGCGGGTCCGTCGACGGGATCATCGGCTCGGAGGAAGCGTGCGCGCGAAGGTCAATGGAGTCGAACTGTTCTTCGACGTCGAGGGTCCGGGGTACGTGCCGAACGGGCCGGACATGGACGAGCGCGAGGTCTGCCTGGTGCTGCACGGCGGACCAGGCATGGACCACACCTACTACCGGCCCTGGCTGACGCCCCTCTCCGAGGACATGCAGCTGGTCTACGTCGACCACCGCGGCACCGGCCGTTCCGGGCGGCCGGTGCCGCTCGAGAGCTGCACGATCGATCAGATGGCGGACGACGTCGAGGAACTCCGGAACTACCTCGGCCTCGGTAAGGTCACCGTGCTGGGCAACTCCTTCGGGGGCTTCTGGGCGATGACCTACGCCCTGCGCTACCCGGAGTCGCTCAACCGGCTGATCCTGATCACCACCTCGCCCAGCTACGGCTTCTACGAGGCGGCCAAGGCGGAGGCGGCCAAGAAGGGGACCCCCGAGCAGATCGCGGCGGTCCCCGGGGTCTTCGAGGGCAAGATCACCGGCGACGAGGAGTTCGAGCGCTGGTGGGACGTCATGGCCCCGCTCTACTACCACCGCTGGGACGAGGCCTACCGGGAGGCCGGCAAGCGGGCCCGCCCGAACCCCGAGGTCGCCGCCCACATGTTCCGCGAGGTGATCCCGTCCTACGACCTCCGGCCCCGCCTCGGCGAGATCCGGGTCCCGACGCTGGTGCTCGCCGGCCGCCACGACTGGGTGACGCCGGTCGGCGAGTCGGAGCAGATCGCGGCCGGCATCCCGGACAACGAGTTTGTCCTCTTCGAGGAGAGCGGCCACTCGCCCTTCGTCGAGGAGCAGGAGAAGTTCCTCGGGGTCGTTCGCCGCTTCATGGGGTTTGCCGAAGCCAAGACCGGGGGCTGACCGCCATCGGGAGGGAAAGGAGGTTTGGCCGGGGAAGGCCGGCACGTCGACACCGAACGATTCCGCCAACCAAGACGGGAGGTCGCGCATGTCACGCTCCAGCGAGACCGAGCTGATCGCGAAGATCCGAACCGTCGCCGTGAACCGTCGGCGCCTGCTGCTCGGGGCGACGGCGGCCGGGGCCGTCGTGATCGGCGGCCGGGACGCCGTGGCGGCGCAGCCGGCGAGGACGTTCGCCCTCGCCCGCCAGGACGCCCCCAAGCCCGGCGGCATCCTCAAGGTGGCCACCTCCACCGACCCCGTCGGGCTCGACCCGATGATCTCCTCCGCCTACTCCACGGCGCTCATCACCGAGCACGTCTACGGCTCGCTGATGCAGTACGACAAGGAACTCAACGAGGTCTCGCCCGACCTCGCCGAGTCGGTCGAGATCTCGGAGGACCGGCTGCTCTACACGTTCAAGCTGCGCCAGGGCGTGAAGTGGCACGACGGCCAGCCGTTCACGGCCGAAGACGTCAAGTTCTCGATGGAGCGGCAGAAGGACCCGGCGACCGGCTCCCCCAACGCGTACATGTACGCGGCGGTCGAGTCGGTCACGGCCGTCGACCCGGCCACGGTCGAGGTCCGGTTCGGCCAGGTCACCGGACCGTTCCTCGCCTTCATGGCGTCGCCGTGGGCCAGCATGGTGCCGAAGCACGTGGTCGAGGCGGCCGGCGACCTCCAGACGGTCATGGTCGGCACCGGTCCGTTCAAGTTCGTCTCCTACGAGCCCGGAAAGGCGGTGAAGCTGGTCAAGAACGCCGACTACTACGTGCCGGGCCAGCCGTACGTCGACGAGCTGGAGATCCAGTTCATCACCGACAACACTTCGCGCCTCAACGCGGCCATCACGAGGCAGGTCGACCTGGTCCAGGAGCTGGCGAAGAAGGACCACCGGCAGCTCAGTTCCATGCCCGGGGTGCAGGCCATCACCCTCGAGTCGGGCAGCTGCAACTGGGCCTACACCGGGATGAACGTGACCAGGCCGCCGTTCGACAACCCGCTGGTGCGGCAGGCGGTGGCCTTCGCCAAGAACCGGCGGGCGATCGCGGACAACGTCATGTTCGGCCTCGCGATCCCGCTTACCGGCGGGATCGTGCCCGAGTGGAGCTGGGCCCACGCCGAAGGCCTCCAGCTCTACCCGGAGACCCCGGACATCGAGCGCGCCAAGGCGCTGCTGGCGGAGGCCGGGCTGCCGGACGGCTTCGAGACGACGCTCAAGGTGTCCCCCGCCTACAGCGAGCTCGCCGGCCAGGCCGCGGTCGACCAGGAGGCGCTGCGGGCGGTCGGCATCAACGCCGAGATCGTCAACCTGGAGTGGGGCACCTTCATCAACGACGTCTTCGGCAACAACGACTTCGACCTCCAGGTCTGCGGCTGGGGCGGCCCCTTCATCGACCCCGACGAGTTTCTCTACCCCGAGTTCCACAGCGACCAGGGCTTCAACCCCCACCTGTTCGCCGACCCGGAGGTGGACAAGCTCCTCAACGAGGGGCGGACCACCTTCGAGCGGGAGGAACGGAAGGCCATCTACGACCGGGTGCAGGAGCGGATCTTCACGCTTGCCCCGGTCGCCGCCGGGACCAACAACGTGATCGTCCAGGCCCAGCAGGACTACGTGAAGGGCTTCACCCCGCTGCCGACCGGCATGATGCGGTGGGTGCGCGAGGTGTGGCTGGACAAGTAGCGGCGATGCGTCACGGCCGGCGGGGGTAGCCCCGCCGGCTGTGGCCTCGGGGGTGGGCATGCTCCGCTACATCCGCACCCGCGTCCTGGCGATGGTCCCGGTCCTGGTCGGGATGTCGATCCTCGTGTTCGTCACCATGCGCCTGATCCCGGGCGACGCGGCCGTGGTCTTCCTCGGCACGAAACCGACGCCGGAGGCGATCGCGGCCTTCCGTGAAAAGGCGGGGCTGGACCAGCCGATGTACGTGCAGTACGTCGACTGGATCGGTCGCCTCGTCCGCGGCGACCTCGGGCTCTCGCTGACGACGGGCACCAACATCGGGCACGAGCTTTCCACCCGGCTGCCGATCACGGCGGAGTTGACCCTGCTCTCGATGCTGGTGGCGGTCGTCGTCGCCGTGCCGCTCGGGATCCTCGCGGCGATCAAGCACAACACCGCGGTCGACCTCGGGCTCACGGGCCTCGGGATGATCGGGCTGTCGCTCCCCAACTTCTGGCTCGGCACCCTGCTGGCCTTCCTCTTCGCGATCAAGGTCCAGTGGTTCCCCCCGGGCGGCTACGTGCCGTTCGGCGAGGACCCGGTCGGGAATCTCAAGGCGATGACGCTCCCGGCGATCTCGCTCGGCCTCGTCTCGGCCTCGGTCATCATGCGGATGACCCGCTCCTCGATGCTCGAGGTGGTGCGCCAGGACTTCGTGCGGACGGCCCGGGCCAAGGGGCTGCGGGAAGGGGTCATCACCCGGCGCCACATGCTCAAGAGCGCCCTTATCCCGGTGGTCACGGTCATCGGGATGGAGTTCGGCTACATCTTCGGGGGGGCCTTCCTCGTCGAGGCGGTGTTCTACCTGCCGGGCGTCGCGACGTACGCCCTGCTCGCCGTCAACCAGCGGGACTACCCGGTCCTGCAGACGGTCGTGCTCCTCGTCACCCTGGTCTTCATGCTGGTCAACCTGCTGGTCGACGTGCTCTACACCTACCTCGACCCGCGGCTGCGGGTGGCGTGACGGGAGTTCGGCCGATGGCTGCGACCGCGACCACCCTCGGCCGCCCCGCGGTGCGGCGAACCTTCGTCCCACCGTGGGTCCGCCGGCTGTCCAGGAACAAGCTGGCCCTGGCCGGCGGGGCGGTCGTGCTCTTGGTGGCGCTGGCGGCCCTCTTCGCGCCGCTCATCTCGCCGCACTCGCCCTACCAGCAGTACACGGCCGACCAACTCGTCGGCCCCAGTTCGACGTACCCCCTGGGCACGGACGAGCTCGGCCGCGACGTCTTCAGCCGCGTCCTCTACGGGGCCCGCATCTCGATCCAGGTGGCCGCGATCTCGGTGGCGATCGGGCTCTTGGTCGGCGGCTCGCTCGGGCTCCTCGCCGCCTACCACGGCGGGGCGTGGGACCTCGTCATCATGCGGTTCGCCGACGTCCTGTTCGCGTTCCCGTCGCTCCTGCTGGCGATCGCGGTGCTGGCGCTGCTCGGCCCCTCCCTCGCCAACGTGATGGTGGCCATCGGGATCATCTTCGTCCCCATCTTCGTGCGGGTCATCCGGGCGGCCGGGTTGGTGATCGTGCAGGAGCAGTACGTCGAGGCGAGCCGGGCCGGCGGGGCCGGGGCCGTCCGGATCATGCTGCGCCACGTGCTGCCCAACGCCCTGCCCCCGCTCCTGGTGCAGACCACGCTCGCGATCTCCTACGCGATCCTGTCGGAGGCGAGCTTGTCGTTCCTCGGGCTCGGGGCCCAACCGCCCGAGCCGAGCTGGGGGTCGATGCTGAGCTCCGGCCGCGGCTTCATGACGTTCGCGCCCTGGACGGCGTTCGCACCCGGCACGGCGATCTTCGTCGCGGTGCTCGGGTTCAACATCCTGGGCGACGGCCTGCGCGACGTGCTCGATCCTCGGATGAAGCTCTAGCGGACCGGAGCCAACTGCTCCGGGGTGGGCTCCGCTCAGCAGAACCAGGATTCGGTCAGGCGCGGCGCCGGCGGCCGCCGCCGCGCCGGCGCGGGCCGCGGCGTCCCCGGCACCCCGGCGACGGCGTGCGCCGCGTCCCAGATGCGGCCGAAGGTGTCGGCCGTCGGCTCATGCTCCGGGGCCGCCCGCTCAACGATCGCCGCCACCTGGCGGTGGAGGTCGTCCATCCGCGGGTCCGGGTGCGCCCAGCGGTGGGTGAAGTTGGCGGCGTCGAGTTCGCCCAGCCAGGCCGCGCTCTCCGCCTCGGCCAGGAGGGAGGAGCCGGGCGGCACCAGCAGCCGGATCGAGAGCATCACCGGGTCGACGCAGCCGACCAGGTCGCGCTCGGCCATCCAGCGCAGCAGCCCCACGTACCCGGCCAGCGTCTCCCACGGCGTGAAGGGCAGCAGGGAGGGCCGCATCGGCACCCCGACCGCGTCCAGCAGCGCCAGCGCCGCCTCGACGTCCGCCGGGGTGTGCCCCTTGTCGAGCCGCGTCAGGACTTCGGCCGAGAGTGACTCGACCGCGGTGACGACGAAGGCGCAGCCCAGTTCGGCCAGCTCCGGCAGCCGCCGCCGGTGCTGGAGGAGGTGCTCGACCTTGATCGTGGCGTCGAAGGTGAGCCCCGGGAATTCGGAGCGCAGATCCCGCATGATCCGCAGGCCGTGCCCGGGGCCGTTGAAAAAGTCGGGGTCGGTGAAGGTCAGGTGCCTGGCCCCGGCCGCGACCTGGGCGCGCCCGTCGGCGACGACCGCCTCCCTCGGGACGACGAAGAAGCGGCCGCCGTAGATCGGCGGGATCGGGCAGTGGCGGCAGGTGTGGTGGCAGCCGCGGGTCGCCTCGATCGCCCCGGCCGGGACGGCCGTCCCTTCCCGCTCGAGGCGGGCGTAGGCGCGCAGCCCCGGCAGCCCCCGGCGGTCCGGCGGCAGCCCCCGCAGCGTCGCCGGCAGCGGCTCCAGCACTGGCGCCGACGGCCGCCGCGCCGTGCCGATCCCCGTCGCCGCCTCCGCCGGCTCCCCCCGGTCCAGCACCTCGGCCAAGGCCAGCAGCGCCGCCTCCAGTTCGCCAGAGACGACGGAGTCGGCGACTGCGCGAGTCCTTGGCTCCGTCCCCAGCAGGTGCCGCGCGTTGAGCGTGGCGTAGAGGCCGTAGAAGCAGACGTGGGCCGCCGGGTTGATGCGGCGGACCTTCTCGGCCGCGGCGACGCCGAGCCGGAGGGCGGTGTGCATCGGGACGGCGATGGCGACCAGCGCCGCCGCCGCGACCACCGCCTCCGGCAGGGGGTCGACGGCGGTGTCGACCGCGACCGGGGCGAAGCCGGCCGCCCGCAGCACCGCCAGCGGCCCCGCCAGCGCGACCGGCTGGTGACCGAGCTCGTAGCAACTCACCAGGAGAATCGCGCCGGGCGCCTGCAACCGGCCGACGTCTTGGTCGACACCGGCCGCTTCCGTGCCCGCCCCCCCGGGACCGGACCCGATGGTGGCGGGCGTGGCGCCGACGGCGTTGCCGACGATACCCGGCGACTCAAGCCTGGCCGCGGGTTCGGGCGACAGGGCGGAGAGCACGGGGGAGCGGGGAGGCGCGGTCATGCGTGCAGGGTACGCCAAGACGGGGAGCTGCGGCACGTCGCGGGGTCGCCGCGGGAACCGATCCGCGGGACAACCACCGCGTGTCGGCGGACTTCGGCAACTCCATCGGCCTCCCCCTGGAGGCCCTCATCCAGTCGTGCTGCAAGGCCCCCGCGGTCTCCCAGCCGTCCCGCAGATCGGCCCTGGCCGCGCTACGCTCCCGGGAGCTGGTCCCGGCGGACCGACAGGGTGACGGTGTCGCCGGAGACGCCGACGATCTGGTCGGCACGGGCATAGAGGGCGCCGCCGAACAGCCCACCGCCGACCCTGACGTAGCCGACCCGGACCAGCTCGTGGCGGAAAGGATCCGGCACGTCGGGTTCGTCGCCGCCGCCCAGCAGCCCGCCCCCGTCCCCGCCGAGTAGGCCCCCGCCGCCCCCGGTTTCCTCGCCCATTGCCGTGATCGCCGAGGGGTCCCCCATCTTGACGGTGCCGACGGTGCCCAACTCCTCGCCGGCGGCATCGACGACCCGCATCCCCTCGCGCGCTTGGGCGATCGGGCCGCCCTCGACGGTGTCCGCGGACGCCGCGCCTTCGGGCGTGTTGTCGGTCGACATCGAGAGCGGGTCGCGCGCAGACACAGCCCCTCCGGTAGCGCCTCCAACCATCGACGCCGCGTCGTCGACCATCGCGGTGTTTCCCGTGCCACCGAGGATCGCGCCGCCCGCCTCGACGGCGCCGCCGAGCGTCCCGGCGTCCCCGCCTTGGGCGGTCGCCCCATCGCCGTCGATGTCCCGTTCCATGGACCCGCCTCCTCCCCCGTCGGGGCTCGGTGCTCGGGGGCCGGCCGGCGCGGCGCCTAACCGGACACCCGGCCCGGAGACTGCTGCACGAGCCGTGCCAGGCGAGGCCCCCTCGGTCTGCCTCGGCGGGGATGGGCGGCACCCCAGCAGTCCATCCCCGCCGCAGCACCGCCCGACGCCTCGTCGTCGGGGCCGACGGGCTTGGGTCAAGCGCCTGTTTCAAGTGCCTCGGCCAGCCCTATTGCTCCGAACGATGGCTCGCCGCGACGCAGGAACCGGCGAGCGGCAACCGCCGCCGGACATCCGTCCGTCAGGTTGTGACCAGGCTCCTGGATGGGATCCGGGGGATCGGCCCGGATCCACCACGAACCGAACCTCGCCTCTGGCCGCCATCCAGGGGTGCCGAAGGACCGCCCGGCGACGGTCCCCGAAGAGCGCCCGGAAGCGGCGCGGGAGCGGCGGCACGGGTCGTCCCAATCGATCCAGGGAGCAACCGGATTCCGGATCCGCCCCGACGCCGCGCGGTCGTTCCCCCACGGCACCCGGCCACGGGGGCACCCGGGTCCGGCAGGAGGGCCGGCTCAGACGGCAGTCGACGCTCAGAGGGGCTCGTTCGTCGTCGTCCCAGGACCCCGATGAATCCGACTGCCTCCGGTGTCCGTACATGATGGCAGGGAATGTGCCATAGTGTCACCGCCGGCGGGAAGCGTTCATCGAGCCGCTCCTCCGGCCCCCGCGCCGTCCCTGCTCGACGGTCGAGAGGAGCACCGATATGCACGCCGCCTACGACGAGGCGACCGAAACCACCGGGGCCCTGCCCCCCACCCTTGGCGAACCCAACGAGGTCTGGAACGAAGACGAGGTCCTGGACCAGGCGCTCCGCCTGGTGGCGGACCACCACCGCGCGCTCGGCCTGAGCATCGGCCGCCGCGTCTTTTCCCCCAGCCTCGCCGAGCTGCGCCAGAGCCCCCTCGGCCGCGACCTGCGGCTGCTCGTCGCGGCCTCCTACGGCGATGCCCTGGCGGAGGCGGCAAAGGCCGCGGCCGAGCGCGTCCGCGAGACCCTGCTGCGGCCGCTGGTCGCCGACGCCTACGTGGTGCCGACCTGGTTCTGGGGCAGCGAGTTGGGTCGGATCGTGGCCCGAGCCGAGCGGATGGCTGCCGGCGAGGCCGCCTTCGTCTCCCTGCCCCAGGCCGAGGCGTGGCTGGGGGTCGAGGCCGCCGACCTCGCCGCCTGGATGGAGGACGGCGCCCTGCCGTGGGTGCCGGACGAGGCGGGCCGTCCGCTGTTGCGCCGAGGCGCCGTCGAGCGGCTACGGATCGTCGCCCTGGCGACGGCCCGTGCCGACCGCCCGATCGTCGAGGACGAGCTGATCCAGGACGATCGCATCCCGGCCTGATCCCCGGCTCGATCCTCCCGAGCATCCATTCTCCGCTCCGCGGTGCCGCCAGGAATCTGCCGGGGCGCCGCCGAACAGGCGCCCGTGCCAAACCGTGCCTCGGGTCATCCCGACCGAAGGGCTGCCCTCTTCACACCCGTTGCGTCACGGCACACGGCGCCCATGGAATCCGACCGAACGGTCCCGGTGTGCCCGGCGGGCCCTCTCCCTCAACGCTCCTCGAATCCCCGCGTACGACCATCTCTCGGTGCGTGGGTGATGGGTCCGCACGGTGCGAGTTGACGAGGCAATCGGGCGGATTTCCGTATCAAGCCTGGAAGCGTCGAGGGACGGGGATGGGTGCGGCCGGTGCCGCGAGCCGGACCCGCGCCTACCCCGCCACCTCCGCCAGCGCCACCGCCCGGCCCTCGGCCATGCTCCGCGCCGCCGCCTCGACCAGCGCGCTGAGGTCGAGCGCCAGCGCCACCTGCGCCGCGTCCGCCTCGCCACGACCCACGGCATCGACCCAGGCGGCGAAGGGCGTCGGCCCGTCCGCCGGCACGGTGACCTCTTGCCACCCCTCGTCGCCGGCGGCGCGCAGCCGGAGCGTTCCGTCGCGCGGGCTCAGCAGCAGGTTCCCCTCCGTGCCGTGGACCTCGACCGCGGAGAACGGGCCGCGCGAGACGAAGCCCGTCTCGGCCACGCCGAGCGCGCCCCCGGCGTAGGCGAGGAGGGCGACCCCGTTGTCCTCCAGCGGCCGGCCGGAGACGCGGCCGCCGACGGCCAAGACGCGCTCAGGCATCCCCAACAGCAGCCGCAGCAGGTACAAGGGGTGGGCGCCGAGATCGGCCAGGGCGCCGCCGCCAGCCTCAGCGGGGTCGAGGAACCGGCTCGGCAGCCAGCCCGTCGGCTGCTCGGGCGTTGGCACCGCCCCGGGGTGGGCGACGCGGACCCGCGCCGCGGTCGGCGCCCCGATCGCGCCGGCGGCGATCAGGTCCCGCATGGCGAGCGTCGTGCCCCAGCGCTGGCGGACGAGCGAGACGCCGAGGATGCGCCCGGCCGCCGCCCGGTCCGCGAGGCGGCGGGCCACCGCTAGCGAGAGCGCCAGCGGTTTCTCGGTGAAGACGTGCTTGCCGGCGTCGAGCGCGGCGCCGATCAGCGGTTCGTGCGCCGTCGTCTCCGCGGTGACGGTGACCCCCCCGATGTCGGCCCGGGCGAGCAGGGCGCCCAGGTCCGGCTCGAACGGCAGCCCGCGTTCGGCGGCGAAGGCGGCGCCGCGGGCGGGGTCGTCGTCCCAGACGGCGACGTGCTCGGTTCCAGGGTGGGCGAGGGCATCGGCGGCATGGTCCTTGGCGTGGACGTGCCACGTGCCAAGCAGGGCAAGGCGGAGCATCCAGGAGACCTCCTCGATCGGGTCGACGGCGGTGAGATTACCGCCGGTCAGGATTTGAGCGTGGGGGCCGCCCCAGGCGGACGAGCGGCGAGAGCCCCCTCGGATGCCGGGGCGGCGGCCGGGCGTCGCCACGGCTCGCCGGTTTCGACCCCGCGCCGCGTCACCCCGCCGCCTGCCGACGAGGGGGCCTAGCGGCACTCCATGGGTGGCGATGGAGTGGCGATGGCCACCCTCGCCAGGGCGAGGGCGTGGTCGCGCCGCGGCGGCTCGAGGGCCGCTTCCTCGATCGGCGGACCTCCCGCGGCGGACCGGTGAACCAGGAATGGACGCCGCCGGCGAAGGAGTGATCGCCCTCTAGGCTGCGCCCAGAGATTGCCCGCGCCCGCTCGATCCGCGCCATCGGGCCGCCGGTCTCCGCGGTGGACATCCCACCGGCGGTTCCGCGCCACAGCGCGCATCACTCCTTTCGTTACTACCTGCGATCACCTCTCCCCCTATCCGCTAGGAGAAGCCCCCCTCGGAGGAGATGAGCTGGCCGGTGACCCAGCCGGCGTCGGGGCCGGCCAGCCAGGCGATCAGCCGGGCTGCGTCCTCCGGCCGACCCAGGCGGCCGAGCGGGAAGCGGGGCAGGAGCTCGCGCTTCAGCCCGTCGTCCATCCAGCCGGTGTCGGTCGGGCCCGGGTTGACGGCGTTGACGGTGATCCCCTTCGGCCCGACCTCGACCGCCAGCGTTCGGGTGAAGGCGACGATCGCCCCCTTGGTCGCGGCGTAGGCTAGTTCGCCAGGCATCGGCCCCCGGTCCTGGCCGGAGGTGAGGTTGACGATCCGGCCACCCCCGCCTCCCTCGTAGCCGCGAGCAAAGCCGACCGCCAGGAGGGCGGTGGCCCGGAGGTTGACCGCGTAGTGGGCGTCCAGCGTCGCGGCGTCGAGCCGCTCGTAGCCGTCGCGGGTCGACCAGGCGGCGTTGTTGACCAGGATCGCGGGCGGCCCCAGGCGCTCCCGCGCGGCCGCCAACACCGCCTCCGGCGCCTCCGGCCGGGAGAGATCGACCGCCAGCTCCTCGGCCCGGCCGCCGAGGCCGCGCAGCTCGGACAGCAGCGCCGCCGGCCCGTCCGGGTCGTCGAGCCCGATCGCCCGGTCGGCCGGCTGCCAAGTGGTGAAGAGGATGTCGGCGCCGTCGACCGCCAGCGCCCGACAGATCGCCGCCCCGATGCCGCCGCGGCGGCCGGCCCCGGTGACGACCGCGACCTTGCCGGCGAGGGGCGGCCCCGCCGCGGCCGAGGATCTCGTCTCCATCGTGGAAGCCTCTCTCCCTGGTTCAACGTCACCGCGGCGCGGACGACCCAGTCAGCGCCTGCTGTCCGGCGGGCTCGAAAAGGGGCGCGATCTCCCCTTCCGAGCCGGGCGGGGCGGACGGCGAGCCCTGCGACGGCCGCTGCTGCGCGGCCCGCCTCCTGCCCCGACCCGGCGACAAAGACGTGCCGCAACGAGGGCGAACCGCTCCGCGACGCCGATGGTAACCCGGTCCGCTTCGCCGAGGGCAACCGCCGCACGCACAACGACGGCGAGACCTCCTGCCGCCCCAATGCCCGGAGGGGGTGCTCGGGTTGAAGGCGACGTGCGTCGACAATCCGCACACCCGGGGCTGGCTGGTGCGACTCGGACACGGACGGCTACGCGGACGAGATCCGCTCCCCCGACAACCAGGCCGGGTACCGCGGTTCTCTGCCCTCAAGCCGCAGTTCGGTCGCTCCGCGGCGTCGCACCGAGCGGGCATGACCACCTCCGCCATGCGCTTGGTGCTCTGGTCTCCATCCGCCCCGTTCCACCACGCGGCCAATGCGCGGCGTCGACAGAAGACCCGGGGAGGCGCCTGGTCGAGACGCGCGGCGGATCGTTGCGACGGGCAGACCCCTTGCCCCGGCGACCATGACCGCTGCCCAGTTCCTCGCCCGTGCCCTCGGTCGACGGCTCGGACTAAGAGCGCGTTTCACAACCGGAGGTGGGCGTGGCATCCTTGCGGCATGGACATCCCCCGCCTCGCCGACGGCCTCTGGCAGGTCGTGGCGCCCCTGCTC
>CADCWF010000374.1 GCA_902806345.1 uncultured Thermomicrobiales bacterium | reverse complement strand
GCGTAGCCGTGAGGGACGCCGCGCGGGAGCCAGACGAACGCGCCGGCCGTCGCCCGCCACTCCTGATCGCCGCACACGCCCCGCATCGCGCCCGCGAGGACGTAGAACGCCTCGTCGGCCGTGTGGTGGACGTGCAGCGCGGTGGCGAAGCCGGGCGGGTGCAGGAACTCCACGGTCGCCAGGGCGCCCCCCGTCCGGCCGCCCGCGCCCTTGATCAGCGCCAGCGTGCCGATGAACCAGATCGCCTCGGCGTCGTCGTCCGCGAGCGCGTAGTGGTCCGACGCGGATGCCATCGCATGTCCCCCTGCCGGCGTGGCGTCCTGGGCCGAGGCCCCAGTCGCCCGCACCGCGGTGCCGAGCAGCCCCAGCGACAGCCCGGCCGTCGCCCGGACCACGAAATCACGGCGGTCGCTGGTGCCCGCGTGCGGCCGCGCCGTCGCCACCGCGTCCGAGTGGTTCGCCATCGACGTGGCCTCCATCGCGCCCTTTCATGGGACACCATCCCATAATGGTTTCGAGTACCATAGGCGCAGGTGCCACGCCTGTCAAGGAGTCTCCTCATGTCGTCGTACGACTCGTTCGGTCGGATGAACCAGAAGCGTCGGACGCGCGCGGCGCTGATGGCCGCCGCCATCGAGTTCGTGCGCCGCGGCGAGACCCCGACCATCCCCCAGGTTGCCGAAGCGGCGCTCGTTTCGAAAAGCACCGCCTACCGCTACTTCCCCAGCCAGGAAGCGCTCCTGGCCGAGGCCCTGCTGGACGCGGTCAACCACTCGGACTTGGCGGCCGTGTACGCCGCGGCGCGGGCGCCCGGGCCGGCGGCGGCGCGGCTGGACGCGGTCGTGCGGGCCGACCACGCCCTGGTCGTCAAGCACGAGGCGGCCTTCCGCAGGGCCGTGCGGGCCATGCTGGCACCCCGTGCCGACGACCCGTCCGACGTTCCGCGGCGGCCCGGCAATCGCCTGCGCTACCTCGCCGAAGCCCTCGCGCCGCTCGACGACCGGCTCGGCCCCGAGCGGCGGCAGCGCCTGGTGATGGCCCTGGCGATGTGCGTCGGGATGGAGAGCATCGTGGTGATGGCGGACATCTGCGGCCTGCCCCCCCCGGCCGCCGAGGCGGTCAAGCGGTGGGCAGCCGCCGCGCTGCTGCAAGCGGCGCTCGACGAAACCGCGGCGACCGAGGGCGGGTCTCCGTCGGCCGCGAGCAGTGCTGATCGAGGGGCGGACCACGACTGACGGCATCGACCGATCCAGGTCCCGCATCTGACCGCCGGCCGCTCAGCGTCCAACGGGTTTTGAAACGTCCTGTTAGGCTGTCCGCGGGGTTGGTTGGATGATGAAAGCGGCGATCTCGTTCGCCCCGTCCGCCCCGGGTCGCTGGGGCCGTGCTCTGCAGCACGCTTGCCACCGCCGCCTCGAGTAGCCGCCGCTCGGCCGCCTCTGCCCGAGCCCGCCAAGCCTCGCGTCCCGCGGCGTGGCCCCTTATCCGGCTGCGGTTGGCGCCGGCAGCACGTTGGCCGCCCTGACCGCCCCGCGTGCGCCCCGGCCGCGCTATGCTGTGGCCGGCCCCGGAGCCGGGGCCGAGCGGACCGCGCGGTCCGAGGCCGGCACCAGGAGGAGACCCATGAACAGAGCGCCCCTCGCCCTCGTCCGTTCCCCGCGCGTCCTGGGGGTGGCTGCCCTCGCGGCGCTGACCCTGCTCGCCCCCTCGGGCCTCGCCCAGGAGGCGACCCCCGTCGGCGGGACCGCGGCCGGCGACGGGCCGCACCCGGCCCACATCCATTCGGGCACCTGCGACGAGCTCGGCGACGTCGTCTTCCCGCTCGCGGACGTTGCCGCCCAAGCCGGGGAGGAGATGGGCGCCGCCGGCGGCCACCCGGTCAAGGTCAGCGAGGTGAACAACGTCGATGCTCCGCTGCAGGAGATCCTCGACGGCGGCCACGCCGTCAACGTCCACCTCAGCGCCGAGGAGATCGGCACCTACATCGCCTGCGGCGACATCGGCGGCGTCGTGCACGAGCGGGAGAACGGCGAGGGGATGGAGATCACCATCGCGCTCGCCGAGCTGAACGGCTCGGGCCACGTCGGGATCGCCTGGCTCGGGGACGACGGGGAAGGCGGCACGAACGTGACCGTGTCGCTGATCGAGCCGGGGGAGATGAGCTAGGCGCCCGCCGCCGCGCGAGCGGGAACGCGGGGCCGGGGCGATCCCGGCCCCCGTTTCCCCAGCCCATCGTCGAGGGCACCGCGCCGGGCGCGGGCCTCGGTGCCCCCCGCAACGCTCCCGGCCCCTGATCTGCTCGCCGGCAGGGCCCGGCCGCTCCGAGCAGCGCCCTCCCGCTCGTTGCTGCCCGACATCGGCCTTGCGCTCGCCAGCCCGTTGCTGGCCCGGTAGCCGTCGATCAGCCCCTCCGCGCCGCGCCGGAAGATCAGGTAGCCGACGAACGCAACCAACTGAACGCCAGGACGATATCTTCAGCGCGGTAGGCGTCGCCCCGGTCCCCGAAAGCGACGAGCCGCGGTCGTGGACCGCGCCGGAGGCCCACGCATTCCTCGCCGGCGCGGACGCCGACCCGGACAGCACCCTCTGGCGACTCCTCCTCGCCGCGCTGTTCCGGATCGGCGAGGGTCCTGGCCTTCGGCTGGGCCACCGTCCGGGTTCGGCGGATCCTGACCTGTGACGAGGGCGGCGGCTTCGTCGTCGGCGAGATGGCCAAGACCGGATCGATCCGGCGGACCCCGGCGGTCGCGCCGGAGACGGTCGCCGCCCTCCGCGCCCACCGCGCCACCCAGGACGAGCGCCGCCGCGCGGGCGGCCCCGTTTGGCACGACGCCGGGCTGAACTTGGACCGCGGCGACATCCGCTATCTGCCGCCCGCCAGTGTGAGCGCCCGATCGCCCACGGGTGGCGTGCGGCCTGCCCCCGATCGGGCAGTGCGGTGCCCACCACACGGGGCGACGCTCCTGATCTTCGCGGGCGTCCCGCTCAATGTCGTCTCCGAATGGCTGGGGCACAAGGGGATTGCGGTCACCGCGAACACCTACGCCCACGTCACGCGCGACGAGGACGGGACGGCCTCCCGCGAACTCTGGCGGCTCCTGTTCGCCCCGGAACCGGGGCCGTGTGACCACGGCGTGACCGCGGAAGGGCTCGCCCCCCGCCACCGACCCCAGGCGGCAACGATTAGGCCGCCTTCACCGCCGCCACCAGCTTGCCCAGCGACTCCTTCGCGTCGCCGAAGAGCATGCTGGTGTTCTCCTTGTGGAACAGCTCGTTCTCGATCCCGGCGAAGCCCGACTTCATGCTCCGCTTGAGCACGATCACCTGCTGCGCCTGGTCGACGTCGAGGATCGGCATCCCGTAGATCGGGCTGCCGGGGTTGCTGCGGGCGGCCGGGTTGGTCACGTCGTTGGCGCCGACGACGAGCGCGACGTTCGTCTTGGCGAACTCGCCGTTGATGACGTCCATCTCGTAGAGGTCGTCGTAGGAGACGTTCGCCTCGGCCAGCAGCACGTTCATGTGCCCCGGCATCCGCCCCGCCACTGGGTGGATCGCGTAGCGAACGTCTACCCCCCGCTGTTCGAGCAGGTCAGCCAGTTCGCGGACGACGTGCTGGGCCTGGGCCACCGCCAGCCCGTAGCCCGGGACGATGACCACCCGCTCGGCGTAGGCCAGCGGCACCGCCGCGTCCTCCGGCGTCACCGACCGGACCGGCAGCGCCTCGCCCTGGGCGGCGGCGCCACCGCCGCCGGCGGCGACGGAGCCGAACGCCCCGAAGAGGACGTTGGTCAGGGAGCGGTTCATCGCCTTGGCCATGATCGACGAGAGCAGGACGCCCGAGGCGCCGACGAGCAGGCCGGCGACGACGAGCGCCTGGTTGGAGAGCACCAACCCGGTGAAGACCGAGGCGACGCCCGTCAGCGAGTTCTGGATCGCAATGACGACCGGCATGTCGGCGCCGCCGATCGGGAGGACGACGAGGGCGCCGAGCACCAACGCCAGGACCAGGACGCCGACCAGGAGCGCCCGCCCGAGGTCGACATCGCCCCCCAGCACCACCATGATCGAGAGGACGACGATCGCGATGCCGAGCGCCGCGTTGACGATCTGCTGCGCGGGGTAGACCACCGGCCGGCCCGGCATCAACTCCTGCAGCTTGGCGTAGGCGACCATGCTGCCGGTGAAGGAGATGGCGCCGACGATGGTGCCAAGGACGATGGTGACGATCCCGCCGCGGTCGAGGTCGTTCCGGTTCATGAACTCCGCGACAGCAACCAGGGCCGAGGCGGCACCGCCGGTTCCGTTGAAGATGGCCACCATCTGCGGCATCGCCGTCATCTTGACGGTCTGGGCGGCGTAGATCGAGAGGACGGCGCCGATCGCCATCGCGACGATCATCAGCAAGTGGTTCTCGAGGCCGGGGGTGACCATCGTCGCGATCACGGCGACGGCCATCCCGACCGCCGCCAACTGGTTGCCGCGGCGGGCGGTTGCCGGCGAGCTGAGCCCCTTGAGGCCGAGGATGAAGAGGACGGCGGCGACGAGGTAGCTGATGTCGATCGCCGCGTCGAGCCGGTTCTCGATCATCGTCCCCGCTCCCCACCCGTGCCGGTCGTCATGGTCATCGCGGCCGCCCCGCTCGTCGGCCGCTTGCGGAACATCTGGAGCATCCGGTCGGTGACGACGAAGCCGCCGAAGACGTTGACCGAGGCGAGCACGATCGCCAGGAAAGCGACGGCCTGGAGGGCGACGCTCTCGACGGTGCCGAGGACGAGGATCGAGCCGACCAGGACGATGCCGCTGATCGCGTTCGAACCGGACATCAGCGGCGTGTGCAGCGTCGACGGCACCCGCCCGATCAGCTCCAGCCCGAGGAACCCCGCCAGGACGAAGACATAGGCCGCGAGAAGAACCTCGTTGTTCACCCCTCCCCCTCTCGATACCGTCGGGCGCCCGACCTCCCCAGGCCGGCGCGAACGCTCATTCGAACCACTCTCCGGTTCGGCGCATCGATGCATCGATCGGCGCCGCCCCGTCGGGCGTCACCCGCGGGCTGCCGCCGCCGGTACGGGCGCGCCCGCTGCCGGCGACGGGCTCGCCGGCGCCGCCGGGGTAGCGGCGCCGAGTCCGAGCCGCTCCCGCGTCGCCGCGTGCACGACCTCACCCCCGAGGGTGACGCGCGTCCCCCTGACGACCTCGTCGCTGTCGTCCGGCGCGTACCGCCCCCCCTTGACCAGCAGCTCGAGCAGGTTCTGGATGTTCTTGGCGTACATCTGGCTGGCGTGGACCGGCATCGAGCTCGGCAGGTTGAGGAGGCCGACGATCGTCACGCCCTCGCGCACCGCCACCTCGCCGGGGACGGTCAGCTCGCAGTTGCCGCCCGTCTCCGCCGCCAGGTCGACGATCACCGAGCCGGCGCGCATCCGGCCGACCGTCTCGGCCGAGATCAGCTTCGGCGCGGGCCGTCCCGGCACCAGCGCCGTCGTGATCACCACGTCGGAACGTGACGCCCGATCGGCCAGCACTTCCTGCTGCTTGCGGAGCACCTCGGCCGAGACCTCCTTCGCGTAGCCGCCGGCGGTCTGAGAGTCGCTGGTGTCGACGTCGATCTCGACAAACCGGGCGCCCAGACTCTCGACCTGCTCCTTGACGACCGGTCGGGTGTCGTAAGCCTCGACGACGGCGCCCAGGCGGCGGGCGGTCGCGATCGCCTGGAGGCCGGCGACGCCGGCGCCGACGACGAGCACCTTGGCAGGGGTGATCGACCCCGCCGCCGTCGTCAGCATCGGGAAGAACTTGGGCAGGTGGCTGGCGGCCAGGAGGACGGCCTTGTAGCCGCTGACGGTGGCCTGCGACGAGAGGACGTCCATCGACTGGGCGCGGGTGATCCGGGGGATCGCGTCCATGCTGAACGAGTCGACCCGCTTCGCCGCCAGCGCCTGGACGAGATCGGTGTTCGTCATCGGCGAGAGCAGCGCGATCAAGGTGGAGCCCTCGCGCAACAGATCGACCTCGTCCCTTCCGCTCGCGGGGTCGGTCTGGGGCCGCTGGACCTTGACGACGAGGTCCGCATCCCGGTAGAGCGCCGCCGCGTCGGGGGCGATCGTGGCCCCGGCGTCGGCGTACTCGGCGTCGGCGAACGACGCCTCGACCCCGGCGCCCGTTTCGACGGCCACCGCGACCCCGGAGCCGACCAGCCGCTTGACGGCATCCGGCACGAGGGCGACGCGCCGCTCGCCGACCGCCGTCTCGCGCGGCACCCCGATCGTCAGCCGGGCACCGCCACCGCCCGCAGCTTCCAATGCCATCCGCGACCCGCCTCCCCGAACCCGGTCCCGTCCCGTCGTCGTTGCCCGCCGCTGGCGGAGCCGCACGACCACCATCGGACCGGCTCTGCAACCGAACGAATCAACCCGCTCGACCGTTGAAACGGCGCCCGGCTACCCCGTATTTCTGCGACGGCCGGAGTATACATGGCCGGCATCGTTCGCTCTCCGGCCGGGTGGTGGCCATGTTGGTGCGCCCCAGTCCGGGCGGGATGTCGACGCCGCCAACAAACGAGACCGAGGCGGCTAGGAGAAGAGTCGGTACTGGATCATGAATACGATTGTTTGGATGATGTAGGCCGTCAGCACGGGGAGCACCATCAGCCCGGCGTAGACCTTGGAGTTCAACCCCTCAACCCGACCCATGGCCACGACCCCGGCCACGGAGCCGATGATGAGCGCGCTCCCTCCTGTTCCCACGCACAGGGCGAGGAAAACCCCCTGCCAGTGATCCTGGAAGTTGATGACGTCGATCGCCAGGGCCGTGAGGGGGACATTGTCGACGATCGCCGAGAGGGGGCCGAGGAGGAAGATGAAGGCGTACGTCCGGAATGCGTCCGGGCTGTCACCGAGCAGGAGGTTGGACGTCACCAGCAGCGCCTGGATCAAGCCGAGGGCGCCCACCATCAGGAGAATGCCGGTGAAGAAGAACAGGGTGCGGTGGTCGACCAACCGGATCAGATTGGCGACATGGTGGTCCTCTGCGGTCGCCGTGGCGTCGTCGTTCTTGGCCAGGTGCTGTTGCAGCAGCCAAGTGACGCCCAACCCCAACAGGAGCCCCATGTAGGGGGGCGCGCCCACCTGGCTGAAGATGAGCGGGAGCGAGAAGCAGGCCAGTGCGACAGCCATCACGATCTTCTGCCCGCGGGAGAATCGGGGCGCTTCGATCGTGACCGGTTCCGCCTCCGATTCCGTCATCTTCCGGCCGAGCAGGAACGTCACCACGAGGCTGTGGAACACCGCCGGGAGGAAGCCGATCAGGACGACCTGCACGGCCGTGAACTTGCCGGCGAGCCACAGCATGATCGTCGTGACGTCGCCGATCGGCGACCAGGCGCCGCCGGCGTTCGCATTCGCGACGGTACCCGCCCCCGCGATGTGGCGGTTCCGGTCCTTGAACGACTGGTTCACCATATTGATCATCACGAGCGTCGTCGTCAGGTTGTCGAGCACCGCGGAGAGGAAGAAGGTCAGGAAGCTGAGGATCCGGAACTGCTTCCGGTCCCGGTAGCCCCGCTTCTGGAGGAACGACTGGAGCAGGGTGAAGAACCCCATCTGGAGCAGGAGCTCGACCAGGATCATCGCCGGAAAGAGGAACATGATGATCTCGAAGATTTCGGACTCGACCTCCACCAACGCATGCTCGATCGAGTCTCCCATCGCCAGCCGAGCGAGCAGGTAGAGGCCGACCCCGCCGAGAAGGGCCAGCGGCTCTTTGGCGAACCCGTGCTGATGCTCGAAGGTGATGCCGGCGTACAGCGCGATGAAAATAATGAGGGCCAGGATGATGTACGGATTACCGAGCGTCGCCGTTCCCATCTGGTAGAGCGCCCGGAGCGGCAGAGCGAGTTGTTCCATGTGTTAGGCCTGCCCCCATGGTGTTGTCCACCGCTGCCGAGCGACGGGTCCGACCACCCGTCGGCCTCGGTGCGGCCAGTCTCCGGAACCGGCACGCGAAGCCCGGGTCCGTCCCACTTCGGACCCGGGCAGGAATGGTCGTATCTGAGGCGCGGCTGGCCGGCTTCGCCTTCGGAGCGGGCACCCAGCGGTTGGCGGGCGCGGCGCGAGGTGCTCGCTGCCGTGCCCGTCCCGGCTTGCCCCGATGCCGCAGCATACCGGCTTTCGCGGTCGCGCCCTATGCCCAGGTCCGGGATGTCGCCGCGGGTACCGTCGCCGCCTCTGGCTCTGTCGCCGCCTCCGGCACGGTCTCCCCCGATCCCGTCTCCACCGAGGGCGCCACTGCCGTCCGCGCAACCGCGACCGCCTCCCGAGATCCCGCGTCCGGCCGATTGCGGAGACCCGAGATGAGGCGGACGCTGCGGCGGAAGGTGAGGTACATCAGGAACCAGTCGATCACCGCCATCAGGCGGTTACGGAACCCGTTCAGGTAGGCGAGGTGGACCGTCAGCCAGGCGAGCCAGGCGAGGGTGCCGCCGAACCGCAGCCTCCCGATCTGGGCGACCGCCTTGTTGCGGCCGATGATCGCCAGGTTGCCCTTGTCTCGGTAGCGGAAGCGGACCGGGGGTCCGCCCCGGACCAGACGGGCGACGTTGGTCGCCGCATGCCGGCCCTGCTGCTTCGCCGCCGGGGCCACCCCCGGCACCGGCTTGCCGTTCGGCTGGAGCAGCGCCGCCAGGTCTCCGGCGACGAAGATGTTGGGGCGGCCCGGCACCGAGAGGTCGGGGTTCACCTTGACTCGACCGGCGCGGTCGGTCTCCGCCCCGAGGTTCTGGCCGATCGGCGCCGCCTTCACCCCGGCCGCCCAGAGGACCGTCTCGGCCGGGATGTCCTCGTCGCCGATGCGGACGAGCCCCGGCTCGATGTGGGTGACCGGCTTGCCGAACCGCGTCTCGACCCCCAGCTCGTGCAGCGCCGCGAGCGCCTTGGCGCTGGAAGCTTCGAGGAACGGGGGGAGGACGCGGTCGAGCGCCTCGACGAGGATGATCCGGGCCGAGGTCGGGTCGATCCGGTCGAACTCCCGGCCCATCGCGTGGTGGGCGATCTCGGCGATCGAGCCGGCGAGCTCAACCCCGGTCGGACCGCCGCCAACGACGATGAAGGTCAGCAGCGCCCGCCGCCGCTCGGGGTCGTCCGTCTTCTCGGCCTCCTCGAAAGCGTGGAGAATCCGGCTCCTGATGTCGAGCGCGTCCTCGAGCGTCTTGAGTCCGGGCGCAAACGGCTCCCACTGGTCGTTGCCGAAGTAGGCGTGGCTCGAGCCGGCGGCGACGATCAGGTAGTCGAACGGCAGCTCGCCCTGGTCGAGGATGACCGCCTGCCGGTCGAGGTCGACGTCGACGACGTTCGCCATCAGGACGCGGACATTCTTCTGCCGGCGAAGGATGCCGCGGATCGGCTGGGCGATGTCGGACGGCGAGAGGACCGCGGTCGCCACCTGGTAGAGCAGCGGCTGGAAGAGGTGGTGGTTGTTGCGGTCGACGACGGTGACCGCGACCGGTTCGTCGGTGAGCGTCTGGGCCGCCTCCAGCCCGGCGAAACCGCCGCCGACGATGACGACTTGGGGGAGAGGCTTGGAGTCCGTCGCTCCGTTCGAAGTCGCGGGGGACGAGCCGTTCAGCGGAGTGTCCTTTCGCCGATAGCAGACGACGGGGCCTCGCCCCTCCTCGGTCTGCGGGAGCGTATCGCCGCCGCCGGGAGCGCTGCAACCCGAGGGCCAGCGCGCTTGGTTCCGGCGCCCAAACCCGCCGCCAGCATCGCTCCGCAGTTGGGCTAGTGCCGGAAATGCCGCATCCCCGTCACCAACATCGCCGCTCCGGCCGCGTCCGCCGCCGCAATCACCTCGGCGTCCCGGACGGAGCCGCCCGGCTGGACGATCGCCGTCACCCCGGCCCGGACCGCTTCCTCGACGCCGTCGGCGAACGGGAAGAAGGCGTCGCTCGCCAGGACGCTACCCGCGGCCCGCTCCCCCGCCCCCCGTATTGCGAGGCGGACGCTCTCGACCCGGTTCGGCTGACCGCTCCCGACGCCCACCAGCGCCCGCTCCTTCGCCAGCACGATCCCATTCGACTTCACAGCCCGCACCGCCTGCCAGGCGAACGCGAGGTCGGCACGCTCCGTCTCAGTTGGCGCCCGCCGCGAGACGAGGGTCCAGGTGGCGGAGTCGTCCGGGAGGTCGTCCGGCTCCTGGACCAGCAGGCCGCCGAGGATCGAGCGGACCTCCGGCGGCCGTCGGTTGGCACCCGAACCGCCTGGCATCCGGAGGAGGCGCAAGGCCTTTTTCCGGCCGAGCGTCTCGAGCGCTGCCTCGTCGAAGCCGGGCGCGACGATCACCTCGTAGAAGCGCTCGGCAATCGCGGCGGCGGTGGTGCCGTCGAGCGGTTGGTTGGCGGCGACGATGCCGCCGAACGCGGAGACGGGGTCGCCGGCGAGCGCCGCCGCGTAGGCTCGCTCCAGGTCGTCGCGCAGCGCCAACCCGCAGGGGATGGTGTGCTTGACGATCGCGACCGCCGGCTCGGCGAAGGGCGCGACCGTTGCCCAGGCCGCGTCGGCATCCAGGAGGTTGTTGTAGGAGAGCTCCTTGCCGGCGAGTTGCTCGGCGGCGAGCACTCCGGTCGGAGCCGCACCGGGGAGGACCTGGGCGTAGGCGGCGGCCCGCTGGTGGGGGTTCTCGCCGTAGCGGAGGTCGAGCCGCTTGCGGCCGGCGACGGAAAGCTCGTCCGGCCAGGCCGGCGCGTCGCCGAGGAGCCAGGCGGCGACGGCGGCGTCGTAGGCGGCGGTGTGGGCGAAGGCCCTGGCCGCCAACGCCCGCCGGGCGCCGTTGTCGAGCCCGGCACCACCGAGCGCCGCGAGAACCGGTTCGAAGTCGGCCGGGTCGCACAGGGGCACCACGGCGGAGTAGTTCTTGGCGGCCGCCCGCAGCATCGCCGGCCCGCCGATGTCGATTTGCTCGACCGCCTCCGCCTCCGAGACATCCGGGGCCCCGACCGTGGCCTCGAACGGGTAGAGGTTGACCACGACCAGGTCGAACCGGGCGATGGCGTGGGTGGCCAGCTCCGCCGCGTCGGACGGCACCTCGGGGCGGGCCAGGATGCCGCCGTGGATGCGCGGGTGGAGGGTCTTCACCCGGCCACCGAGGATCTCGGGGAAGCCGGTGACGTCGGCCACGGCCGTCGCCGGGATGCCGGCACCGCGGAAGGCGGCGAGGGTGCCGCCGGTCGAGACAACCTCGGCCCCGAGGGCGACGAGGCCGCGGGCGAAGGGGACGATGCCGGTCTTGTCGTAGACGCTGAGCAGGGCGCGCATCAGGTGGAGGTCTCCCCGCGGTCTCCGGGGCTCCCGGTCCCGGTCGATCGTCCGGCCCTGGCCAGCGTCGCCTCGGCCATGCGGAGGCTGGCGGCGTCGACCATCACCCCGTCCAGGGCGAGGGCGCCGCGCCCCTCCGCGGTCGCCCGCTGGTAGGCCGCCAGCGTCGCCCGGGCGTGCTCGACCTCCTCCGGCGTCGGCGAAAAGACGTCGTTGACGACCGCGACCTGGTCGGGGTGGATGCACCACTTGCCGTCGTAGCCGAGGGCCCGCGCGGTCTCGCAGGAGTGCCGCAGACCGTCCGGGTCGCGGAACGCGGCGTAGGGGCCGTCGACGGCGCGGAGACCGGCGGCGCGGGCTGCGACCAGGATCTCGTGCATGGCGTAGCCCCAGCGGTGGGCCGGGTAGGCCGCGTCCCAGCGGTCCGGGGTGCCGATCGCGGCGAGCGGCATCCCGACCGAGGCGGCGAAGTCGCCGGGGCCGAAGACGAGCGCCTCGACCCGGGGACTGGCGCTGGGGATGGCACGGCAGTTGGCGAGCCCGGCCGCCGACTCGATCTGGACCTCGATCCCGATCGGGCGGTCCCGCCCCGTCGCCGTTTCCAGCCCAGCCAGCAGGCGGTCGACGAAGGCGATCTGGGCCGCGTCGGCTACCTTCGGCACGACCACCAGATCGGCGAGGTCGGGCGCGGCCTCGACGACCTCGATCAGGTCGCGGTAGCACCAGGGGGTATCGACCGCGTTGACCCGCCAGGCGCGCGGTTTCCTGCCCCAGTCGAGGTCGCGGAAGGCGTCGGCAACGCTCGCCCGGGCGCCCGCCTTGCCCTCGGCGGCGACGGCGTCTTCCAGGTCGAGGATGACCAGATCGGCGTCGGAGGCGACCGCCCTGGCAACCTTGCGGCCGTCCGTCGCCGGGCAGATGAGGACGCTGCGCGACGGGCGCACGGTTCCCGCCGATCCGCTCATCCGGCCACCCCGCTCCCGACCGCCGCCGGCGGGGCGAAGGCGGCGAGCAGCGGATCGGGCGGCTCACCGGCGAGCGCGGCGGCGACGAGGGCGCCGGTCGCCGGTGCCTCCTTGGCGCCGGTCCGGAAGTGGCCGGCGGCAACCCAGAGGCCGTCCGTTCCCGGCACCGGCCCCATCATCGGGTCGCCGGTGTCGGAGCCGGGGCGCAGCCCCGACCAGCTCTCGACCAACTCGCCGGCCAGGAGTCCGGGGCAAATGGTGCGCGTCAAGTCGAGGAGCCAGGCGAGGCCGTCGCCGGTGACGCGGCGGTCGAAGCCGGCCTCCTCCTCCGTCGCGGCGACGACGACGGAGCCATCGGGGCGGGGCCGGACGTAGCCGCCGTGGCCGGCGATGACGGAGATCGGGCGGACCGGGGCGTTGGCGAAGGCGACCAACTGCCCCTTCACCGGCCGCGTCGGCAGCGCGGCGCCGACGGCGTCCCCGAGGAAGCGGGTCCAGGCACCGGTCGCGAGCACGGTCGTCGCCGCCGGCAGGTCGCGGTCGAGCAGGCGGACGCCGGCCACGCGCCCGCCGTCGCGCAGCAGACCGCCGACCGGCGTCTGCTCCAGCACCGTCGCCCCGAGCGCCCTCGCCCCGGCGGCGAGCGCCTGGGTCAACCGGAAGACGGTCAAGGACCCGACGCCCGGGACGAACCAGGCCGCTTCCAGCGCCTCCGGCAGCGCCGGCTCCCGTTGCCGGGCCTCCGCCGGGGGCACCTCTTCGACCGCGTACCCGAGACCGCGCTGGTAGACGACCCGGGCCGCCTCCTCGGCGGCGTGCTCGGCGTCGACGGCGATCTGCCACTCGCCGGTCCGGTTGTAATCGATGGCGATGCCGGTCGTCGCCTCCAGCTCGTCGACGAGATCCGGGTAGCGCTCCAGACTACGCCGCCCCAATTCGACCCGCTCCGGCCGCCAGGCGGGCCGGCTCGGTAGGGAGATGATCCCGGCTGAGGCCCACGACGCCTCCCGCCCGACCATGCCCCGCTCAACGAGGGTGGCGTGGACGCCCCGCTTTGCCAGTTCGAAGAGGACGGCGCAGCCGATGACGCCGCCGCCGACGATGACGATCCCGTCCGCCCGATCCGACCCGTTCACCCACCGCTCCTCGCCGTCGGTCGTTGCCGTGGCCGACCGGCAGGATACCGGAAGGAGGTGGCTGCCCGGCGAGCGGACGTGTGCCGATCCGGTCTGGGGAATCGGCAAGCTCCGCCAGCGGGTCCACCTTCCGGCCGGTGCCCCGGACGCGGGTGGTCACGGCGGGCCGGGACGGGCTGCCGGGCCTGCCGGGGCGCCGGGTGCCGAACCGTTCTGGTGCGAGATCGTGGTCGGCCTGACCGGGGCGCAGTTCAACGCCCTGATCGACGAGGGGCTGACGCTGAGCCGGTAGCAGGCGCTGGTCGCGCCGCTGGTGCTGGGGTGGAACTACGTCGGGGTCGAAATCGCCGAGGACGGCTCCCACCGGGCGGCGCTGCTGGTGACGCCCGCCGAGGCAGGGCCGGCGGTGTTCGACGCCGTCGACCGGGAGACCGTCGGCTGGATCGCCGACCGCATCCTCCTGGCGCGGGTGGAGGTCCCCGACCGCCCAAACTCGTCTCCGCCTGCGAACAGTGGGGCAGGCGGGACGGACGCGGCGAGCAAGGCGGCGGACTAGCGGAGCCGCTGCCGCCCTACCCGGCGGTGCTGGAGGTGGCGCTGGCGCTCGACCTGTCGCCGCCGAAGCCGCACGAGTGGATGGGGTTGGTCGTGGTCTGGTTCCAGGAGATGGTCGACGCGCGGAACGCCTACGGGCGGCGTAAGGCGGAGCCCAGGCAGGAGGCGGCGTTGAGCGCGGAGACGAAGCGGAAGACGCA
>CADCWF010000373.1 GCA_902806345.1 uncultured Thermomicrobiales bacterium | reverse complement strand
CGGCGGCGCCCTTCAGCAGGCCGCGGCGGCTGCCGGCGCCCCCGAGGATCTGGCGCATCGTCTGGTCGTCGAACGCGGGCATCGAGCATCCTCCATGGCGCGAACGGCGCGCGCCGAACGCGGTCATTGCGGTCGGGCCGCATCGTAGCAGGAGTCGGAAGGTTGCGATAGAAGGAGGCGGCGCGTCCACGTCCTGGTCGCGAGCGCCGCTGTGCTGAATGGGGATGGCTGCTTTGGCCGAGGGCCCGGAGTGGAGTACGAGCGACTGGGTTCCGGGTGACACCGGAAGGCCGAATCCGGTGAAGCAGTTGGGAGGAGTGGCTCGAATGCGATTGGACGCGGAGCCGCGGGCACCCCTGGAGGCTGGTGGACGGCCGACCAAGAACGGGCCGCGGCTATTCCGCCGCGGCCCGTTGCCTCGTGTGCTTGCGGTGGTATCCCGATGCCCTGGCGGTTCCGCGCTCGGATCGAGGACCGGATCGTGGGCGCCGTTCAGGAACTGGATGCGGCACCATGGTGGTCGGTCGGAACCGGCTCCGTCACGCCCCGCGGGACACGGGGCATGTCCTGTCCACCTGCCACACTCCCCAGAGGACGCGGTTGTTCCGCATGGCGAATCCTCCCGGCACCGCCGTTCTGGATCCCGCCCGACCACTCTCGGGTCTTCGCCGCCTCTCGACGCATCCGCGTCCGCCGGCGATCCCGCCGCATCTCGCCCGATCGGGCCGGTATCGCTCGTCCGGACCGCCCCTTGGCAGCCGGCGTTGCGGCACCTCAACGCCTATTAAGCACAGTTCAGGCCGGTTGTCAACACATGGCCTCGGTGGTCGTGGCTCGTCTCCAATCCCCCGGCGAGGCAGGGCAGATCCGCGCTCGACGCCCTGGCGGGTTGTCTCGCCCGGCGAGTCCGGCAGTCGGGCCGGGCCGGTCGGTTGGAACGCGGAACGTCCTCCGCTCCCTCGATCAAGCCATCGGCCGACATCGTCCGCTACGCCGCCCAGGCGCTCCGCAGCAGGGCGAGGTAGTCGTCCGCGGTCAGTTCCCGGCAGTTGCTGGGGTCGGAGACGTTGCGCTTGGCCGTCTCCGCCAGGAGCGGGAAGTCGGCCGGGTCGACGCCGGCCAGCGCGGCGAAGCGGGGGATGCCGACCTCTGCGGCGAGGCCGGCGATGGCGGCCACCGCGCCCATCGCCGATTCGGCGTGGCCGCGGTCCCGGACGTCGAGGCCGAGCGCCCCGGCCACGGCGGCGTGGCGCTCCGGCGCCGCTTCGGCATTGAAGGCGAAGACGTGGGGCAGGAAGACGCTGTTGGCAACCCCGTGCGGGGTGTCGTAGCGGCCGCCGATCGCCTCGGCCAGACAGTGGACGGCGGCAACATCGGTGTTGCCGAAGGCCATGCCCGCGAGCAGGCTGGCCATCATCATCCCTTCCCGCGCCGCCCGGTCCGTTCCGTCGCGGACGGCCGCCGGCAGGTGCTGGGCGACGAGCTTGATCGCCCCGACGGCGAGCGCGTCGGCGATCGGGTTGGCGAGGCGGCCGGTGTATGCCTCGACCGCGTGGGTGAGGGCGTCCATCCCGGTCGCGGCGGTCACGCTGGCCGGCATCGACAGCGTCAGCGCCGGGTCGACCAGGGCGATCCTCGGCGCCAGCCGCGTGTCGAACAGGCTCATTTTGAAGGCGCGGGCGGTGTCGGTGACGACGGCGTAGAAGGTGACCTCGCTGCCGGTGCCGCTGGTCGTCGGGACGGCGACGATCGGCAGCGGGTCGCGGGCGAGGGGTTTGGGTGCTTCCCAGTCCTGGGGCGAGCCGCCGTTGGTCAGCAGCGCGGCGGTCGTCTTGGCGGCGTCCATCGGGCTGCCGCCGCCGATCGCGACGACGATGTCGGCGGCGAACGCGCTGGCGGCCTCGACTGCGGCGAGGCACTCGTGGTCGCGCGGGTTGCCGCTGACGCCGTCGAAGACGGTCGCCTCGATTCCGGCCGCCGCGAGCGCGGCGAGGGGACCTTCGAGGAGACCGGCGGCGAAGACGCCGAGGTCGGTGACGACGAGGGCGCGCCGGCCGCCGAGGGCGCGGACGGCGTCGCCCACCCCGGCGGCGACGCCGAAGCCGAAGCGGACCGTGGTCGGCAACTGGAAGAGGATGTGGGCGTCCATCGGGTCTCCGTCGGCAGGTCGGGCGGGGGGCGTTCGATCCGCCGCTGGGCGGTCGGGCGGAGGGTGATTGGGGGGAGGATGCGTGCCGCCCCGGCGACCGCCGCGCTCCCCATCGTCAACCCGGGCGAACGGAAGCGTTTCTGGCCGCGGCGGTGCTTGTTCGGTCATCGACGGGTGAGTCGGAGCGAGGTCCTTCGCCTTCGCTCAGTGGTGCGTCCAACCTCATCCGTCGGGTCCCGACCGGCGGCTGCGCCGCCGAGCCCGGCCATCAATGGCCGGGCTGAAGCGGGGAAGGACCCTGAAGGGCCCTGAGAACGGCATCCGCCAACCGGACGAATCATGTTGGACGCACCACTCAGGATGACGAGGGTGGGACCGGTCGGCGCGGCGGGTGCGGCGTTGGGCTACCCGGCGCCCAGGCTTGCCTTCTCGCCTCACCGCCTTCTTGCCTCGCCGGCTCGCCACCTTCGCTTTTTCTCGTTTCGCTACCCCACCCGCCGTAGCCGGTAGAAGTCGTAGGTGCCGATGTAGATCGGGTTGAAGACGAACCCCTCGATCCCACGCCGGAGGACCGTCGTCCACTCGGGCTGGACGTAGTAGATGGCCGATGGATCCGATTCCGAGAGGATCTGCTGGACCTCGGCCAGCGCCGCGTCGTAGGTCGCGGCGTCTGGCGCGTCCCTCGCGGCGGCGAGGCCGGCATCCACCTCCTCGTTGCAGTAGTAACCGCCGTTGGAACCCTTGCTGCCCCATGACGCGCAGGAAACCTGGGGGTAGAGGTGGTTGTAGGCGTCGTTGTAGTCGGGCCACCAGAAGGAGGGCATCACGTTCGGCCGCTCCTCGGCCGGGGCGTCGCCGTAGATGGTTGCGTTGATCGTGCCGAGGTCGACCGTCTCGATCGCCAGCGCGATGCCCACTTCGGCCAGGTTGGCCTGGAAGAGCTGGGTCGCGGTCTTCAGCTTCTCGTCGCCCGCCTCTTGCATCAGGGTCAGCTCCGTGCCCTCGGCGACGCCGGCCGCCGCGAACAGCTCCCGCGCCCGATCGAGGTCGGTGGCGTAGCGGAAGGTCTCGGGGTCGAAGCCGCGGGTCAGCTCGGCGACGGGGCCGACCGCCCGCTTGGCGAAGCCCTTGTAGACGCCCTCGATCACCTCGTCGTAGGGGAAGGCGAAGTTCATCGCCCGGCGGGCCTCGGGCGACGCCAGCGGGCCCGCCTCGGTAAGCATCAGGTAGGCGACCTGGGTCGAGTAGGAGCGGTCCAGGGCGAGGTCGGGGTTGGCCGCGAGGGCGGCCAGCGCCTCGGGGGTCAGGTTGTCGACGATGTCGACCTCCCCCTGCTCGATCAACTGGCGGCGGGTCTCGTTCTCCTCGACGACGCGGAGGGCGATGGTATCGAACTCGGCGCCGTCCCAGCCGCCCCAGTACCCCTCGAAGCGCTGCATCACGCAGGAGCGGCCCGGCTCGAACTCGGTGATCCGGTAGGCGCCGGTGCCGAACCCCTCGGCGGCGTTGGTCTGCATGTACAGGTCGCCCCAGTCGCCCTCCTCCTCGAACTCCCGGGCGAGGGCGGCGTTGACGATCAGGGGACCGTACTGGGAGGCGATCGCGGCCTCGAAGATCGGCTGCGGCCGGCCGAGGTCGAAGACGACCGTGGCTGCGTCCGGCGCCGTGATCCGGGCCGGGTCGTCGACGAAGCGGGCGACGACGTCGACCGGGCCGAGGCCGAGCGTCAGGAACCGCTCGAACGACAGGCGGACCGCCTCGGCGTCGCAGGGGTCGCCGTTCTGGAAGACGACGCCGGGCCGGATCTTGAACGTCCAGACGCTCCCGTCCTCGTTCGTCGACCACGACTCGGCGACCGCGCCGACGTACCTGTCGGTCGCACTGCCGTCGAGCGCGATCAGCGTCTCGTAGGGGCCGCGGATCGCCAGCGCCGAGCGGTAGTCGTAGGAGGAGTGGGGGTCGAGGTTGGTCGGCGCGCCGTTCATCGCGATCGTCAGGGTCCCCCCAGCCTGGCGGGCGGCGGCTCCCCGAGGGAGGCGGGCCAGCGGTGCGGCGAGGCCGAGCCCGGCGGCGCCTTTGAGGACGGCGCGGCGGGATCGCGGCAGGGTGGAGATCGGTTCGGACGTGGCCATCGAGGCTCCTGGGTGGGTGCGGGCAGAACGCCATCGGCGGCGATCGGCGCCGGGGCCGGCATCGTCGCACGCGGCGCGGCGAGGGGCAAACCAGGAACCGGGCCGCCGAACCTGGGTGCGGAACCGTCCGGCGGTGGGCGGTAGACGTTCGTTCGTCGTCCCGGTAGGATCAGCGGTATCTGGCTCGGACAGCACCACGATGGCGGGGTCCATCGACTTGCCGGCGGGTAGACCGGAACGGTGCGGTGGCGCATGCCGCCCGATGGCCGCGACGCGGCGTTGCCCGCGTCGTACTCGCCACCGTGCCGGTGCGCGGCGATGGAGAGCGACCCGAGCAGAAAGGCATTGTTGGATGAATCGACCACGTCTCCTCCGTCTGGTCGACCGTCGCCTATCTCGCCGCGCGACCATCGCCGCTGGCTTCGGGCTGGTTGCAAGCGGCGTCGCCGGCGGTGCCGCAGAGGGATCGATGCCGGCGCGTGCGGTTCATGCCGCGGCGCAGGCGACGCCGGTGCCGGAGTCGGCGGACGACCGCGGCCAGCGGATCGTCGGGCTGGCCCGAGACGCGATGGCGGCGTCTGACCTCCGGGCCGTGATCCTCCGTGTGACGCTCGGTGGCGAAGAGGTGGTGACCGCGGCCCTCGGCGAGTCGATGACGGGCGTGCCGGCGACGACCGACATGCACTTCCGCAACGGGGCGGTGGCCATCTCCTACGTGTCGACGATGCTGCTGCTCCTGGTCGACCAGGGGATGGTCGGCCTCGACGACCCGATCGCGGCCTGGCTGCCCGAGCTGCCGGACGCCGACCGGGTGACGCTGCGGATGCTGGCGAACATGACGGCCGGCTACCCGGACTACGTCCAGAACCCGCGGCTCGCCCAAGCGCTGTACGCGGACCCCTTCCGCCAGTTCGCGCCGGAGGAGCTGATCGCGATCGGCCTCTCGACACCGCGGGTGTTCGCGCCGGGTGAGAACTGGGACTACTCCCACACCGACTACGTCATCCTCGGGCGGGCGCTTGAGCGGATCGCCGGGATGCCGCTGGACGTCCTGTTGCGGGCCAACGTCCTCGATTCCCTCGGCCTGCGGAACACCGTCGGCTCGGCCACGCCGGCGATCTCCGAGCCGGTCCTCCACGCTTACACGTCCGAGAGGCGGCAGGCGCTCGGGGTCGCGACCGGGGTCAGGTTCTACGAGGAATCGACCTTCTGGAACCCGTCCTGGACGATCGCCCAGGGGGCGATTCAGACGACCAATATCTACGACATGACCGCGACGGCGGTGGCGATCGGGGAGGGGACGCTGCTGTCGCCGGAGTCGTACCGGGCGATGGTCGAGCCGCGCCTGCTCGGCTTCGGCGCGCCGCTCGACGGCTGCCCGAACTGCCATACCCTCGACGAGCGGTATTCCTACGGGCTGGGAGTCGTGCTCACCGGCGACTGGATCGTGCAGAACCCGCTGTTCGCCGGATTGGGGTCGATCGAGGCGTACCTGCCGTCCCGCAAGCTGGCGATTGCGGTCGCGACCACGTTCGGCGAGCGGGGCTTCGACGACCAGGGCAATCTCCTGCACTCGCGCGCCTCCTGGGACATCTTCGGCGCGATCGGTGCCCTCCTTGCGCCTGAGGCGGCGCCGGCGGGGAGGGCGTCGTGAGTGTCGCATCAGGCGTGGATCGGCCGCGGCTGAGGGGCGGCGGCGCCAAGTCCGGCGATGAATCACCGGACTGAGGCGGGGAAGGACCCTGATGTCGGTTGCTAAAATGATGCGGCCAGCGGCGGACGGGACCCGAGGATACATCCTCGGGCTGAGGCAACGAAGCCCCATGAATGGGGCTGGGCTCGGGGCGACCCGAATGCCCGCATCAAATAGGCAACCTCTATCAGGGCCCTGAGCATGACTGCCGCCAATCCGCCGGATCTGCCTGGACGAACCACGCAACCGGTTCATCACGGCGCGCCGGTCGTCTCCATCATCTTGAGCAGCCCCTGGATGTAGCCGATGGCGTGGGCCCGGCTGCGGTGGCCCCAGAGGGTGTCGTTGACGATCGCCGGCACGTGGTCGTCGAGCAGGAAGCCGTCGAAGCCGTTGCGCTTCAGGGCGAGGACGATGGCCGCCGGGTTGTAATTGCCCTCGCCCAGGAAGCACTCCTGGAAGCGGGGGACGGTGCCCTGCACGTCGCGCAGGTGGACGTAGAAGATGCGCCCGAGGGGGCCGAATCGCTCGATCATCGCGGTGACGTTGGTGGCGCCGCCGGGCATCTCGGAGCAGCAGCCGAGGCAGAGGTCGAGCCCCCAGGCGGGGGAGGCGGCGGCGATCTCCAGCGCCCGCTCGAAGCCGGCGATGTCCTTGAACAGCCGGGCGACGCCGCCGAGGGATGCCACCGGCGGGTCGTCCGGGTGGAGCGCCAAACGGACGCCGGCCTCCTCGGCGACGGGGAGGACCGCCCGCATGAAGTAGGCGTAGTTCGCCCACATCGTGGGCTCGTCGACGGCCTCCGCGTCGTCGAAGAGCGGCAGCGCCGCCAGCCGCTCGTCCTTCTTGGCGACGAAGGCGCGCTGCTCGGAGGCGGTGCCGCCGACGAGCGCCAGGTCGAACGAGGTGACGTGGGAGCCGCCTCGGCCGGGGGTGACCCGGGAGGTGCGCCAGACCGAGTTCGGCATGAAGTGGTAGCCGAGGATCGGGATGCCGGCCTCGCCCATGTGGCGGATCGTGCCCCGGTAGTGCTCGATCTGCTCGTCGCGCCGCGGAAGCCCCAGCATCGCCTCGTCGTAGAAGTGGATCGGGACGTTCTCGATCGCCTCCAGCCGCAGCCCGTGGGCGCGGCAGCGGTCGACCAGGGCGCGCAGGTCGGCGGTCTCCCAGCGCGCCTCGCCCGGCAGCCGCGGGGTGTTGAGCTGGACGCCGCCGACGCCGAGCTGGGCGGCGTAGGCGAGGGTCTCGTCGGTCAGTTCGTTCATCTGGCCGACGGCGACGCGCATCCCGAGTCCGGTTTCGTTGCCGTCCATGCTTGCCTCCCTTGGATAACGCTCGGCCGAGAGTCCGAGGTCTTGTTGAGGACGTGGCGCCCGCCAGAGGGCCCTCGCCCCCCCTGCCCCCGACCCGCTCCGCGGGTACCCCGCCGCTGTGGCAAGTGAGGGGGACGACGGCTCCGATCGCCCGCGTCCGTGGCGATGCCGTTCCGGATGGCCGCGCGGGAAACGAGGCCACCGTGGCCGCCTCCGGTTCCCAATCTCCTGCCGCAACGGGTCACCGAGTAGAGACGGGTCAGGGGAGCGGGGGTTCGTCGGCCACCCGGCGAGCAGCCGGTCCGCGAACCGCGTTTGACAGGCTCCGTGGCCGTTGCTACCCTCCGCCGACGTTTCGACATTAGGCGGCAAGATCGCGCATCGGCGGCGCGGTGTACAGCCCGCGACGAAGGGGGCATCCCGATGAATCGACAACATCGGATCTCGCGGCGGCGTGTCCTCGGGAGGGCGGCCGGGGTTGGCACGGTGGCCGCGATCGGCGGCGGCGCCGGGCTCTCCCGGCTGGAGGAGGCGCTTGCCGCGCGGCGGGCGCCGGCGGTGCTGCGGCAGGGGGCGCCGCTCGTCTACTGGGGCGGGCTCATCTTCTCGGACGAAGCCAACCAGATGCTGGTCGACGAGGTGACCGCCTGGGGCGAGGCCAATGGCGTCGCCACCGAGACGGTGATGATCAACCAGAACGAGACCAACCAGAAGGTCTCGGCGGCGGTCGAGTCCGGCACGATGCCGGACGCGCTCGACATGGGGCTTGACCTCCTGCTGCTGCTCTCCCAGGCGGGCGAGTTGAGCGACCTCGGCGACCTCTACGCCACCATCGGCGGCGGCGAGGGCGGCTGGTACCCGTCGGTCGATGCCTCGGTGGCCGCCGACAAGCTCGGCGGCGCCCACACCGGCATCCCCTTCGGCGCCAGCGGCAACCTGCTCTTCTCCCGCACCGACGCCCTGGAGGCGGCCGGCCAGACGCCCCCGCCCGAGACGTGGCAGGAGCTGCGCGAGATGGCCGAGGCGGCGCAGGAGCCTCCCCTCTACGGGATGGGGCTGGCCCTCTCCAACGTCGGCGACGGGAACCTCCAGATCTCGGTCATGCAGTCCTACGGCGGCCGCGTCGCCAACGACGAGGGCACCGACTGCACGATCGCCTCGCCGGAGACGGCCGCCTATCTCGAATGGGTCTCCTCCGCCTACGAGGCGGGGCTCTTCCCGCCCGGGGCCACGACCTGGGACGGCGCCGGCGACAATACGGCCTACCTCGCCGGTCAGGCGATCTTCATCGCCAACACCGGCAGCGTCTCGATCGCGATGGACGAGGACGACCCGGAACTCGCGGCGGCGACGAGCTACTCGCCGCTGCCGGCGGGACCGGTGGGACGAGTCTCGCCGATCAACCCCAACGTGCGGGCCGTCCCGACGAGCACCCAGGACCAGGACCGAGCCAAGGCGCTGATCGAACACCTCCAGGGCCGCGACTTCCTGGAGCGCTACTACGCGGTCGCCATCTACGGCCCCGTGCTCCAGTACCAGGCCGACTTCGAGGCGTTCACCGGTCCCGTCCGGGCGGGCTTGGCCGACCTCGTGACGAACGGCACCGCGCCCGGCGCGCCGGACGTCTACAACACGGCCTACGCCGACTTCTCGGCCAACTTCCTGGTTCCGAAGATGGTCCAGCGCGTCGTCGTCGACGGCGTCCCGATCGAGCAGGCGATGGAGGAGACACAGCAGCAGGGGCAGGCGATCTACGACAAGTACCGCTAGGCGAGTCGTGAGTCGTGAGTCGTGGAGGACCACTGACGATCTGTCAGTCGCGTCCTCCGGATTCACGACTCACCACTGACGACTCACGACTGAGAAAGCCATGGCCGTCGTCACGGTGCCGGGCGCCGGGGTCCGCGGAGAGCGCCGGCGAGGGATGGGGTTCGCCGGCCGGAATGCGCTGACGGGGTACCTGCTCCTGGTGCCCGTCCTCCTGGTGCTGCTGGGGCTGGTCGCCTACCCGTTCTTCTACGCGATCTACATCTCCTTCACGAACCGGGTCGTCGGCATCGCCGGCGAGTGGGTCGGGCTGGCCAACTTCCGCTACCTCGTCGGCCAGCCGAGCTTCCAGCGGGCGGTGACGAACACGGTCACCCTGGTGGTCGTGACGGGGCTCGCCAAGCTCGTGATCGGGCTCGGCCTGGCGCTGCTGCTGAACGAACGGTTCCGCGGCCGCGGCCTCTTCCGCTCGCTGGTGCTGCTCCCCTGGGCGATGCCCGGCTTCGTCGCGTTCCTCGTCTGGCGGCTCCTGTTCCTGCCGATCGGCGGCGGGGTCAACCTGCTCCTCCAGCAGGTCGGGCTGCTCGACGGGGTCATCGACTGGCTCGGCCAGCGCTCGACGGCGCTGCCGGCGGTGATGGTCGCCACCGTCTGGCGCGGCTTCCCCTTCTGGTGTATCTCGTTCCTGGCGGCGCTCCAGAACGTGCCGACCGAGCTCTACGAGGCGGCCCGGATCGACGGCGCCTCGGCCTGGCAGCGCTTCCTGGCGGTGACGCTGCCGGCGATCCGGCCGGTCGTCCTGACCGTCGCCCTGCTCTCCTCGATCTGGACCGCCAACTCCTTCGAGAACATCTGGATCATGACCCAGGGCGGGCCGTCGGACGCCACGATGGTCTTCCCGGTGCTGGCCTACTTCGGGATGCAGACCCAGCGGTTGGGCGAGGCAGCGGCCGTCTCGGTGGCGCTGGTGCCGGCGCTGCTGATCCTGGTTTTCATCGTCACCGCGCTGATGCGGGACGAGGAGTAGGGGATGGCCGCCGTCCAGCCGATCGGGCGTGCGAATCGGTCGTGGTCCCCGGTGCTGCGGCGGGTGGCGCTCTACGCGACGCTGGCGCTGGTCGCGCTGGCGATCGTCTTCCCGGTCTACTGGATGGTCACGATCTCGCTCAAGCTGCCGCGCGAGATCTACCGGCTGCCGGGTCTCTGGCCACAGGCGCCGACGCTGGAGAACTACCGGGAGCTGATCGTCGAGCGGGGGTTCCTAATCAACATCCGCAACAGCCTGGTCGTCGCCGGGGCAACCACGCTCGCTTCGGTCGGAATGTCAACGTTGGCGGCCTTCAGCATCGTTCGCTTCCGCTACCGGTTCAAGGGGCTGGTCGGCCGTCTGATCCTGTTCGCCTACCTGACGCCGACCTCGCTGCTCTTCATCCCGCTCTCGGTGATCGTCGCCCGGCTGCAGCTGGGTGACACCCTCTACGGCCTCGTCATCGTCTACCTGACTTTTTCGGTGCCGCTCTCGACCTGGCTCCTGATCGGCTACTTCCGAGGCGTTCCGGCCGAGTTGGAAGAGCAGGCGATGGTCGACGGCACCACGCGGCTGGGGGCGATGCTCCGGATCCTCCTGCCGCTGTCGCTGCCAGGGCTGGCGGCGGTCGGCATCTTCACCTTCACCGCGGCCTGGAACGAGCTCTTGCTGGCCCTGATCTTCATCACGAACGAGAACCGGCGGACGGTGCCGCTCGGGCTCCAGTACCTGATCACCGGCGACGTCTTCCTGTGGGGGCCGATCATGGCCGGGGCGGTCCTCTCGGCGCTGCCGGTGATCGTGCTGTACTTCCTGGCCCAGCGGTACATGGTGCAGGGGCTGACGGCGGGGTCGGTGAAGGGCTGACGGCGGCGGATCGAACGACCGAGGCGGGTTCCGGCGGGAGGTGCTGCCGACGCGCATGCCGGATTCGGCGAGATCGACTGGGTACTTGCTCGTCATCCCGCACCGGGAAGAATTGGATCCGTCGTGCCATCCCGCGGCAAGCGGCACTGCGCGGGATCGGCTGAGGGTCGGGTGTCGCGGCCGACCGGCTCCCGGTCGCCTTGCCGCGCCGCGGAGGGGAAGAGACTCGTTCGCACTCTACCCGTCCTCGATCGCGTCGAGGGATGCCGACAGTGGCGCCGCCGGTTCCGTCTCAATCGCCCGCGCCTCCGGCCCGGCCCATCCGCTCGACCAGCTCCCGCACCCGGTCCAACGGCAGCGCGTGGACGACCCGGCCGTTGATCCCGGTCGTCGTCGTCGCCGCGCAGAGGGCGTTCAGGATCGCCTCCTCGGTCGCGTCGGCGCACGCCTCGAAGAGGGGCGTCATCCCCTGGTTCGGCACCATGCTGGTGGCAACCGGGGTGGAACGGGGCGCGGCCGACGACGGCGGCAAGCCCCGGTTGCCGGTCGCGAAGGCGAGGAAGATGTCGCCCGAGGAGTCGGCGCCGATGCCGCCGACCCGGGCCAGACCGATCGTCGCTCGCTGCGCCAAGCGCCTGCACTGGTGGGGCAGGAGCGGTGCGTCGGTGGCGACGACGATGATGATCGAGCCGTCGCCAGGAGGAGCGACGGGTGCCTCCCGGGTGCCGGGTACCTCGTCGTAGCCGATCACCCGCCCGACCGGGACGCCGTCGATCCGGAGCAGGTGGCGGGCGCCGTAGTTGGCCTGGACGAGCGCGGCCACGGTCCAGCCGCCGTCGCCCTCGGGGATGACCCGGCTGCTGGTGCCGATGCCGCCCTTGAACTCGTGGCAGATCATCCCGGTGCCGCTGCCGACGCTTCCTTCGGCGACCGGCCCCGGCGCCGCCGACTCCAGCGCCCGCCAGACGTGCTCGGGATTGACGTGCATGCCGTTGATGTCGTTCAGCCAGCCGTCGTAGGTCTCCGCCACGACCGGCAGGCTCCAGAAGACCTCCGGGCGCGGGGTGTGGGCGGCCTCGTAGGCGATGACCGCGTCGCGGACGACGCCGACGCTGTGGGTGTTGGTCAGGGCGACCGGCGTGGTCAGCAACCCCGACTCCTCGATCCAGATCGTGCCGGTCATCTCGCCGTTGCCGTTGAGGACGTGGACCCCGGCGAAGACCGGCTCCTGGCCGACGTCCCCCTCGTGCGGGAGGACGACGGTGACGCCGGTCCGAACCGGACCCTGGCCGACGACGAGGTCCCCTTCGCCTTCAATCAGGGTGGTCTGGCCGACGCGGACCCCGGCGATGTCGGTGATGCCGTTGTGGGGGCCGGGCGGAAACCGGCCGATGGCGATGCCAAGATCGCGGGCGCGGGCGCGCGGCGCGGCGTTCGACGAAGCGGTCATCCACCCTCCTCTGACGACGGGGTGATCTTCGCCGGGGCGGCGCGTGTTGGCAACGACGGACGAGCGAGCACGGGACTCGTCTGGGGTGCGAGGCTCCGATCATCGGCTGTGGGTGCCCGTTACGGTCCCGCCAGGCCCGGCAGCAATAGCTCGACGAAGAGGTGCTTGAGCGACTCCTGCCAGCTGCGGACGCCGACCTTCCCGAAGTCGTTCCCCCGGTGGCGGTGGACGGTGTTTTCGGCGATGAGGAGCGCGTCGGTGACCTGCTTGGTCGCCCGCCCCCGGAGCACCAGTCGAATGACTGCCTCGTCGCGCGAGCCCAGGCAGAACGCGGCGACGTTCAGTTGGGCGAGGTCCTCCGGCGGCGACGACCTGATCACGATCATCCGCAGAAGCTCAGCGGGCGCCGTCCAGCCAAGGACCACCGCGGCATCCTCGACGGCAGAGGCAGTCCTTGGCGCTCCCTGCCGGAGCGCTGTGGTTCCTGGAAGACCGTCTCCAGCCGCTTCGACCGCTGGCAGAGGGCGCGCGTGGGACCACATCCTGCTTGCGGCGGGCGCGTCCACGAGCAGCCAATCCTGTCGGCCCTGATGGAGCGAGGTGCGGTCAAACGGCCGGGACGAGGCGCAAGCCACGCATCCGGCCCGACAGCGTGGCCGGGAACAAGGGCTCCAGCAGCCCGGCGGTCCGGTGCTGCCTTCTCGTCGCCGAGGCGGGCGGGGAAGCGCGGTTCGTGGGGGCCGACGTGACCCGGGACGACGAGGTCGCCTCCATGGTCGCGGCCGCCGTGGACGCCTACGGCCAGCTCGACTTCACCCACAACAACGCCGGCATCGAGGGGCGGCTGGGACCGCTGGTCGAGCTGGAGGAAGCTGAGTGGGAACGAGTCCTGGCCGTCAACCCGACCGGCGTCTGGCGCTGCCTCAAGCATGAGCTCGAGCAGATGGCCGTCCAGGGCGTAGGAGCGATCGTCAACACCGCCTCGGTCGCCGGGCTGACGGGGTTCGCCGTCGCGCCGGCCTACTGTGCGAGCAGGCACGGCGTCGTCGGGCTGACCAAGGCGGCGGCGCTGGCCCACGCGAGCAGGGGCATCCGGGTCAATGCCGTCTGCCCGGACTTCGTCGAAACGGCGATGGCGGAACGCATCTTCGGGCAGGCGCCAGGCGGCAAGGAGCGGACGATCGAGCGCCCCCCGATCGGGCGGTTCGGGCGGCCGGAGGAGGTGGCGGCCGCCGTGGTATGGCTCTGTTCGGACGCCGCCTCGTTCGTCACCGGCACCGTCCTCACCGTCGACGGCGACTTCCTGGCGTAGATGGTCCGAGGGCGTCGCCCCGGCGGCAGACGCCGGCGACCGCCGTGCTGGAGCATCGCGGAACTCTTGCCCGTTCAGGACGCGTTTGCGGAGACGCCTTAGCGCTTAGAGGGCGCTGTCTCCGGGGTGACCAGGGCGAGGAGGGTCATCGCCAGGGCGACGGCGGGCAGGAGCAGGAGGACGAAGGCAAAGCCGCCGGTGGCATCACGCAGGGCACCGGCGGCGACCGGGCCGAGAACGGCACCGCCATAGCCGACCGCCATCATCATCCCGGCGGCGGCACCGGTGCTGCCCGCCGGTGGCGCCTCGGCGATCTGGACCAGGCAGAGGACGAAGACGCCGGAGGTGCCGACCCCGGCTAGGAGCGGCCAGGCCCAGCTCCACCCCGGCGCCACCGGGGCAGTCGCTAGTCCGAGCGTGGCCGCCAAGGTGAGCAGCCCGGAAGCCAGCAGAGGCAGCCGGCGGGAGCCGATTCGGTCGGAGAGCGTCGGCAGGAGTAGCCCGGCCGGCAGGCA
>CADCWF010000372.1 GCA_902806345.1 uncultured Thermomicrobiales bacterium | reverse complement strand
GGGGACAACGTCCAGATGGGGGTCGAGCTGATCACCCCGGTGGCGGTCGAGGCCGGGCTGCGCTTCGCGATCCGGGAGGGGGGCCGCACCGTCGGCGCCGGGGTCGTCACCGCCATCGAGGAGTAGACGGCGCACCGACGGTAGGGCGGCGTCGGGGGAAAGCGGTCCCCGGCGCCGCGACGAGGCTCGTCCCGCATTGCGGGGCGGTGCGACAGGGGGTGTAGTACAATGGCCAAGAAGGCGAAAGCCGACCGGCACGTGATCACGCTCGAATGCACGCAGTGCCGCGAGCGGAATTACACGTCGGAGAAGAATCGGCGGAACGATCCGGGGCGGATCGAACTCAAAAAGTTCTGCCCGCGGTGCCGTTCCCACCAACTCCACCGGGAGACCCGCTAGCCGGGCGTTTCGGACGGAGACTCCGGTCTGGGGTTATAGGGCTGTAGCTCAATCGGTAGAGCAGCGGTCTCCAAAACCGCAGGTTGCAGGTTCGAGTCCTGTCGGCCCTGCCAGACATCCGCGCCAGACGGGGTGATGACGGGGCGGCCCGGAGGCGGGACGCCCCGCTCTTGTGTGTCGATCCCCACGGTGGGGAAGGGGTGGTCCCGATGAGCGCGCAGCGGCCGACGGTGGAGACAGGACGGGGCGCGGCGCCTACCGGTAAGGCAGTCCCCGGGGCCAAGGCGGTTCCGGCCGTTTCGAATCGACCACCAAAACCGGCCGCGCCAAAGGCGCCGACGGAAGAGCAGGGTCGGTTCGGCAGCAGGTTTGGCGACCTCAAGACCAGCTACTACGATACGGTCGCCGAGTTGAAGAAGGTGAACTGGCCCGATCGGGAGACGACGAAGAATCTCACCTTGGTCGTGATCGCGGTATCGATCGTCCTTGGAATCCTCCTCGGTGGGATCGACTACGTCTTGCAGAGTATTTTCGCCGCCGTTCCGTAGGGCTGCTCCGCCCCTAGCGACGAGGAGGACGCCACCATGGGTCGAGTCTCCCTGAAGGAGCGCCTGGCCGCCCGCCGGGCCGGCGACGCCGTCGATAACGGCGAGCAGCCCCAGGGCCGTTGGTACGTGCTGCATACCTATTCGGGTTACGAGAACAAAGTGAAGCGCACGATCGAGTCTCGGGTCGAGGCGCTCGACCTCGGCGAGCGCGTCTACGACGTGATCGTACCGACCCAGGACGAGATCGAGATCAAGGGCGGCCAGCGCCATACCGTCGAGAAGAAGGTGTTTCCCGGGTATGTGCTGGTTCGGATGGACCTCGACGACGACACGTTCTACGCGCTGAAGAACACCCCTGGTGTGACCGGCTTCGTCAACATCAACAACAAGCCCAGCCCGCTGCCGGACTCCGAGGTGCAGAACATCCTGAAGGGGATGTCGGCCGAGGTGCCGAAGGTCAAGGTGACCTTCCAGGTCGGCGACGGGGTCCGGATCATCGACGGACCGTTCGCCGATTTCCGGGGCGAGATCGACGAGATCAATCAGGAACGGGGCAAGATGAAGGTGCTGGTCTCCTTCTTCGGGCGGGAAACCCCGGTCGAGCTCGACTTCTTGCAGGCCGAGCGCGAAGCATAGCGGAACGCGATGGTGCCCTTGGTGGGCGCCGCCGAGAGAGGCAGGCACAGAGGCGATGGCAAAGCGCGTCCGGGCGTACGTGAAGCTCCAGATCCCGGCCGGGAAGGCGACTCCAGCTCCCCCGATCGGGCCGGCGTTGGGTCAGCACGGCGTCGCGATCATGAACTTTTGCAAGGAGTACAACGAGCGGACATCGGCGATGGCCGGCCAGATCATCCCGGTCGTGATCACCGTCTACGAGGACCGCTCGTTCTCGTTCGTGACGAAGACGCCGCCGGCGGCCGACCTCCTGCGGCGGGCGGCGGGTATCGACAAGGGAGCCGGCAACCCGCGGACCGAACGGGTCGGCAAGGTGAGCGAGGACCAGGTTCGGGAGATCGCTGAGTTGAAGATGAAGGATCTCAACGCAATCGACCTCACGGGCGCGGTCAAGCAGATCGAGGGCACCGCCAAGAGCATGGGGATCGAGATCGGGGCCTAGGAGATCGACCGACGACCGGGGGTCGTCCGCGTACGGTGGGAGGGGCGTCGCCCCGCTGGTACCACAGAGGAGATTGGACACCATGCCGAAGCACGGCAAGAAGTACCGCGAAGCCGCCCGGTTGCTCGAGCCTCTGAAGCAGTACCCGCCGGACGACGCGATCGATCTACTCAAACGCGTCGCCTACGCGAACTTCGACGAATCGGTCGAGGTCCACGCCCGGCTCGGGATCGACCCGCGGCAGGCCGACCAGACGGTCCGCAGCACGGTCGTCTTGCCGCACGGTACCGGGACGACCGTGCGGGTGCTCGTCTTCGCGGCCGGCGAGGCCGACCGGGTCGCACGGGACGCAGGAGCCGACTACGTCGGCAGCGACGATCTCGTGCAGCAGATCCAGGGTGGGTGGCTCGAGTTCGACGCCGCCGTCGCGATGGCCGACCAGATGGGCAAGGTCGGTGGCCTCGGCCGCATCCTCGGTCGTCGCGGCCTCATGCCCAACCCTCGCTCCGGCACCGTCGTCCGCGATGTCGCCGATCTGCCGAACGTGCTGCGCGAGCTCAAGGGTGGGCGCGTCGAGTTCCGCAACGACCGCACCGGGATCGTCCACGTTGCGATCGGCAAGAAGAGCTTCGAGCCGCAGCAGATCCGCGGCAACCTCTATGCCTTCGTCGATGCGCTCCAGCGCTCGAAGCCGAGTGGCGTGAAGGGCGTCTTTTGCCGTACCCTGTCGATCTCGACGACGATGTCGCCGGGGATCGATCTTGACCTGGCGGAAACCATCGCCAAGGCGGCGGAGGCGGCAGCCTGACGGCAACGATCGACAATTCAATCCAGCAGGCTCCCTGGCCGTAGACCGTCGGTGCGGTTCGCCGCTTAATCCCCGACCGAGGCCCGTGGTCCGATCCTCCCGCCGACCCCCTGGGGTCCGCGTGGTTTCGCCCCGGGTCGATTGCGGCCCGGGGCGCTGTGTTGGGCCAAGCCTCAAGGAAAGGAGGTGAATGGATCATGCCTACGGCAAAGAAGGCGGTCACGATCGGCGAGTTGAAAGAGCAACTCGGTCGCGCCCAGTTGACGATCATGACCGACTACCGCGGCCTGAAGGTTTCGGACTTGGAAGGGCTGCGCGGGTCGCTGCGACCGGTCGGGGCCGAGTTCCGCGTCGCGAAGAACACGCTGACGACGATCGCGGCCGATCGCAACGGGATCGCGGGGCTCGACGAACTCCTTGCCGGACCGACGGGGCTGGTGATCGCCTACGACGATCCGGTCGGGGCGTCCAAGGTCGTCTCCGATTTCGCCCGCACGTCCCGGATCATGACCGTCAAGGGCGGGGTTTTCGGTGACCGCTTGCTCTCGGCCGACGAGGTCGAGTCGCTGGCGACCATGCCGTCCCGGGAGGAACTGCGCGCGCGCCTGCTCGGGATGCTCGTTTCGCCGCTGTCTCGCACGCTCGGTGTGCTTGGCGGCCCGGCCCGTTCGGTGGTCTACGTACTCAACGCCAAGGCAGAGCAAGCCGCCGCCGGAACCGACGCTCAAGCGGCCGACTAGGCCTCGTTCTCGATTCCCGTTAGACGGCGGCCGTGTTGGAACCGCCGCGAAAGGCGAAGGAGGTACCCAGTGGATCAGGAGCAATTGATCTCGTCGCTCGAAGGCATGACGGTGCTCGAGCTGAACGCCCTCGTCAAGCAGCTCGAGGATCGGTGGGGCGTCAGCGCTTCGGCCCCGATGGCGATGGGCATGATGCCGGCGGCAGGGGCCGCGGGCGGTGCCGCGGCGGCCGCTCCCGAAGAGGAGCAGACCGAGTTCGACGTCATCCTGACGGACGTCGGCGCCAACAAAATCCAGGTCATCAAGGCGGTCCGCGAGCTGACGAGCCTCGGCCTCAAGGAGGCCAAGGACGTGGTCGACGGCGCTCCGAAGGCGGTCAAGCAGGCCGTCTCGAAGGACGAGGCGAACGCCGCGCGGACCAAGCTGGAAGAGGCCGGCGCCAAGGCCGAGGTCAAGTAGGTCGTCCACGTCGGGGCGGTCGGCGCCGTGGAACGAGTGGGGGTCAGGGGACAGGCGTGTCCTCCGACCCCCGGTTCCGGCTCCGTCCGGAGGCGCCGACCGGCACCCCGCTTGACACGACCGGGGGGCTGCTGCTAGCGTTGGGCACAATCGAAGAGCGACAACGACGGCGAACGGAACGAGTACGCGCTGGCCCGTCGGGCCAAGCGAGCCGGGGAAGGTGAGAGCCCGGCGTCCGACGAGCGCGGAATGGCTCCGGGAGTCGGGCTCCGAACGGCCTCGTGCCTGGTAGGCGGCCCCGGGAACTCCCCCGTTATCAGGAGCGGCGCATCGGCGATCTTTCGTTGCCCGTGCGCGCGGAGTGGGGGTCCGGCGGGAGCCGGCCCCAACGAGGGTGGCACCGCGGGGTGCGCGTCGAGCGCCTCCGTCCCTTGTCGGGACGGGGGTTTTTTGTTGCCCCGTCCCCGGCCGTTTGCCGTGGCCCGGGAGGTAAGCTCGATGGCCGACGCTCCGACGATGGATCCGCCCCGACTCTCCCCCCCGAAGCGCGGCCTCGTCTGGCCGTCGCTGGACGACCTGTGCGCCGTCACACCGTCGCTCGACGGCGCCACGACGATCCCGCTTGTGCGGGAGCTGATGGCCGACCTGGAAACGCCGGTCTCCGCCTTCCTCAAGATCTGGCGTGGCGGGCCGGCCTTTCTCCTCGAGAGCATCGAGGGCGGGGAACGGCTCGCCCGCTACTCCTTCATCGGCGCCGATCCGTTGCGGACCCTGACGCTGCAGCCCGGCAGCGCGACGACGGTCGCCGGCGGGGAGGAGCGGACGGAGCCGTGCGCCGATCCCCTGGCGGCGATCGCCGAACTCATCGCTCCGTTCCAGGCAGCCGAATTGCCAGGACTCCCGTTGCCCAGGTTCACCGGCGGCGCGGTGGGGTACCTCTCCTACGAGGCGATCCGCGTCTTCGAGCCGCGCGTCGGGGAGGCCGGCGGATCGGGGCTTGGGCTGCCGTTGGGGAACTTCGTGCTGGTCGATGGGTTGCTCGTCTTCGACCACCTGGCGCGGACGATCAAGGTCGTCTCCCACCTCCGGCTCGACGGTCCTGGAGACCTCGAACGGCGCTATGCCGAGGCCTTGGCCAAGATCGACGCGCTCGTCGAACGGCTGCGGCAACCGATGCCGGCTTTGCCACATGGTGGACCCGCCGTCGCCACCCCGGCCATCGACCGGGCTCGGCCGAACACCACGCCGGAACGCTACCGGTCGATGGTGGAGCGGGCCAAGGAGTACATCGCGGCCGGTGACATCTTCCAGGTCGTGCTCTCGCAACGGGTCGACGTCGAGACGCCGGCCCACCCGTTCACGATCTACCGAGGGCTGCGGACGATCAACCCCTCACCCTACATGTTCTACCTCGATTTCGGGGACCACCAGATCGTCGGCGCCTCGCCCGAGCTCCTCGTCCGCCTCGAAGGGCGGACGCTGACCAACCACCCCATCGCCGGGACCCGACCCCGTGGGGTGACGCCGGAGGAAGACCGCGCCAACGAGGCCGACCTGCTCGCCGACGAGAAGGAGCGGGCGGAGCACATCATGCTCGTCGATCTCGGCCGCAACGACGTCGGCCGGGTCGCCGTGCCGGGGTCGGTGCGCGTGCCGAACCTGATGTCCGTCGAGCGCTACTCGCACGTGATGCACATCGTCAGCAACGTCGAGGGTGAGCTGGAGCCGAACCTGACCGGGCTCGATGCCCTACGCGCCTGCTTCCCGGCGGGCACCGTCTCGGGGGCGCCGAAGGTCCGGGCGATGGAGATCATTGCCGAGCTGGAAACGGACCGGCGGGGGCCGTACGCGGGAGCCGTCGGCTACCTCGACTTCGCGGGAGGCATGGACACGGCGATCGCCCTGCGGACGATGGTCGTCAAGGACGGCGTCGCCTCGATGCAGGCGGGGGGCGGCATCGTCGCCGACAGCACCCCGGACGGCGAGTACGCCGAGAGCCACCACAAGATGCGCGGGCCGCTGCGGGCGATCGAGCTCGCCGAGGAACTGGAGGCTGCTGGTGCCTGACGCAGGACGGATTTTTCTGCTCGACAACTACGACTCGTTCACCTTCAACCTCTACCAGCTCCTGCGCGAACTCGGGGCCGAGGTCGAAGTGGCGCGCAACGACGAGGTCTCGGTTGTCGAGGTCGAGCGGCGGCTGCCGGGGTTGACGGGCATCGTTTTGTCCCCCGGCCCGTGCACCCCGACGGAGGCCGGCATCAGCGTGCCGCTCGTGCGGGAACTCGGCGGACGGGTCCCGATCCTCGGGGTGTGCCTCGGTCACCAGGCGATTGGCGCTGCCTTCGGCGCCGACGTTGTCCGGGCGCCGCGTCTGATGCACGGCAAGACGTCGCCGATCGCTCACCGGGGCACGGGAGTGTTTCGCGGACTGCCGAACCCCTTCGTCGCCACGCGGTACCACTCCCTGATCGTGGAGCGGACGACGCTGTCCGACGACCTCGAGGTCACGGCGGAGGCGGACGGGCTCATCATGGGGTTACGCCACCGGTGGCTGCCGATCGAGGGGGTCCAGTTTCACCCGGAGTCGATCCTGACGCCGCACGGACGGGCGCTGCTGGCCAACTTCCTCGCCATGGGGGGCGGGGAATCGGCCCAGGTGGCGCGGCCGCTCGCCGCCGCGTACGGCTAAGGAGGAGCAAGAGGGTGGAGGCAAGGGCTACCGACTTCGATATCAAGGGGGCCATCGGTCGGGTGATCGAGGGGCGAACCCTCGAACGGGACGAAGCGGCAGCGGCGATGGACGCGATCATGGGCGGCGCGGTCACCGGAGCCCAGATCGGCGCGCTGGTCACCGCGCTGCGGATGCGGGGCGAGACGGTCGAGGAGATCGCAGGGTTCGCCGCCGCCATGCGCTCCCATGCCTTGGCGGTGGACATCGATCTCGGAGACGCTCCGCTGGTCGATACCTGCGGCACCGGCGGCGACGCCGCCGGAACCTTCAACATCTCGACGACCGCCGCCTTCGTCATCGCCGCGGCCGGGGTCCGGGTCGCGAAGCACGGCAACCGGGCTGTCACGTCCAAGTGCGGCTCGGCTGACCTGCTGGAAGGGCTCGGGGTCGAGATCGACCTGGAACCTCGGGCAGTTGCGCGGTGCATCGAGGAGGCCGGGATCGGGTTCATGTACGCGCCGTCGTTCCACCCCGCGATGCGCTTTGTCGGCCCCGCGCGGCGGGAAATCGGGTTCCGCACCGTGTTCAACATCCTCGGTCCCCTCACCAACCCGGCCGGCGCCCGCCACCAACTCATCGGCGTCGGTCACCCGGAAATCGCCGGCAAGCTGGCGGCGGCGCTGGTGACGCTGGGGAGCGAACACGCGGTGCTGGTCCACGCCGAGGAGGGGTTGGACGAACTCGGACTCTCGGGGCCGTCCCAGGTCACTGAGTACGACGCGCGCCAGGGCGAGATCCGCAGCTACACGCTGGCGCCCGAAGACCTGGGGCTGGAACGCGCCCCGGCTGCGGCGCTCCACGGCGGCGGGGTCGAGCGGAACGTGGAGATCACGACCGCGATTCTTAACGGCGAGCCGGGACCGCGCCGCGACGTGATCCTGCTCAATGCCGGCGCCGGCATCTACGCCGCGAACGCTTCATCCTCGATTCGGGAAGGTGTCGCGCTAGCGACCGAGGCGATCGACTCCGGGCGAGCGGTGGCTACGCTCGGGAGACTGGTCGAGGTGTCGCGTGCCGTTGCGGCTGAGGTGCCGGGATGAGCGTGCTCGTTGAAACGGGTACGTTCCTCGACCGCATCCTCGAACGCACCGCGCGGGATGTTGCTGCCCGGAAGCAGACGACATCGATGCAGGAATTGGAGGCACGGGCCGGCAGGCGCCCGCCCTCGATCTCTCTGCGAGAGGCGTTGGCTGGACCAGGCGTCTCGGTGATCGCTGAGATCAAGCGGGCATCACCTTCGCGGGGCGTTTTTCCGGTGGTCGTCGATCCGCCGGCAGTGGCAGGCGCGTATCTCGATGGAGGCGCTTCGGCGCTCTCGGTCTTGACCGACGAGCCGTTCTTCCACGGGTCATTGGCCGACCTGGAATCTGCCTGCGCCGTCGCTCATGGACGGCTGGCGCCGGCACCGGTCCTGCGCAAGGACTTCGTGCTGGATCCGTACCAGGTGGTCGAGGCACGAGCGGCCGGCGCCGACGCGATCCTGCTGATCGTCGCCGCGCTCGTGGATGATGCGCTTGCTCGCCTCAACGCCGAGGCCGATCGTCTTGGGATGGACGTCCTGGTCGAGGTCCACGACGAGCGGGAACTGGACCGGGCGCTCGCGCTCGGTGCCCGCCTCGTCGGCATCAACAACCGCAACCTCCACACGTTCGCGGTCGACCTCGCGACATCGGAACGCCTGGCGCCGCTGGCCGGGTCCGAGGTGACGGTCGTCGGCGAGAGCGGAATCTTTTCAAGGGGAGACGTCGAGCAGCTCGAGGTCGCCGGGGTCGATGCCGTCCTGGTCGGCGAAGGTCTAATCCTCCAGGAGGATCGGGAGACGGCCGTTCGTTCGCTGCTGGGCACCCAGGGGTGATGGCCGTGGAGGCGTTGGGTATCGGACGGATTGGTGCGAGCGGTCTGATCAAGGTCTGCGGCCTCCGCGAGCCGGAACACGCGGTTGCCGCGGCCCAGGCCGGTGCCGATCTGCTCGGTTTCGTCTTCGCGCCGGCTCGGCGGCAGGTCTCGGCCAAGCAGGCGAAACGCTGCATCGACGCAGCCCGTCAAGCCATCGGCGCCGAGCGGAGCCTATTGTCCGTCGGGGTGTTCGTCGATGCTCCGGCGACCGAGATCGAGGAGACCGCGTCGGAGGCGGGATTCGATCTTGTCCAGCTCCACGGCTCCGAGGCTCCCGGATTCCCCGCTGGCCTGAGTCTCCCGTCGATCCGGGCGTTCAAGCCACGTCCGGCGGTGGCGCTCTCGGAGACGGCCGAGTTGATCGCGCCCCACTTCTCAACGGGTCGGCCGCCGATCGCGCTCCTGATCGACGGGTTTCACCCGACGAGCACCGGCGGCACCGGCGCGCGCGCCGACTGGTCGCTGGCGCGGGCTGTCTCGCTTCGGTGGCCGATGCTGCTCGCCGGCGGGTTGACGCCCGAGAACGTGGCGGAGGCGATCGGGTCGGCGAGACCGAGCGGCGTCGATGTCAGCAGCGGCGTCGAGCGGGACGGGACGAAGGACCCGGAGCGGATCGCCGCCTTCGTCGCGGCTGCTAAGGCGGCCTTCGAGATGCTCGACGTGAATGCTGGATCCGCTGAGCGCTGACCGCAGAGCTATGCACGGCGAGCACCGGATCGTAAGAGCGCCCGTTCCGTTGCCCCCGCCAGTAGCTCGGCGAACCAGCCCGGTTCGTCGCTCCCCGTCTCTTGATCGACGGTAGTGCCTCGCTCGGGCACCCGGTCGGCGACCCGGTAGATGCCACGGTCGCGCACCAGGTAGCCGTAGTCGACGAGCTCCCGGCGAAGCGTCGCGACATCGTCGTGGGCGGGCCGGAGCAGGTCATTGACCTCGCGCTCGGGATAGTCCCGGCCCGGCTCGAACCGCTCCAGCAGGTGCCGCAGGATGATCACGCGCTTCTTGCGTGACGCCGGAATCTGGGTCAGCCGCTCGCCAGCGAAGAAGTCGCGGAGAATTTTGGCGGTCTCGTCGAATGGAGGAGCCGATTCCGGTTCGCCCCGTGGCTGGGGTGGCCGCAGGGCCGCAAGATCGAGCCGGTAGCGGCGGCGCTGGGCGTCGGGCGTGACCTTTACGAGACCCGCCGACACGAGCTTCGCCATGTGGTGGCTGACGGTTGGCGGGGTCAGCCCCAGGCGGTCGCTCAACTCTGCACCGGTGGCTTCCCGTTCGGCAAGCAGCCCGAGGATGCGCAGGCGGGTCGGTTCACCGACGGCGGCATAGAGCGTCGCGAGCCGTTCGATTCGTTCGTCGTCCATGGTCTGCCCCCCGTCTTTCGTTTGACCATCGTCTAATATGATGATCGTCTAACAAAAACGGGTTGTCAACCTCAGATCCGCGCCAAGGGACGATCCTAAAGATCGGTCGGCACGTTGTCCCAGGAAGTGCCGAAGCCGCAGATCCAGTTGAGCGCACGCAGACGTTCGGCGGCTGCCGTGGTGAGGTCGTCCAATTCGGCCGCTCCCAGCCGGGCGACCGGACGGCCGCGGCACGGGAAGTCGTCTCTTACCGGGACGGTGAGGAGCCCGCCGTTAGCGGCATCGCGGGCCACCTCCCGGATAAGGGCCCGGAGTTCACCCCGCTCGTCCTCGGCCGCCTGCCGGTAGACCGCCTCAACCCCCGCCCGCCAGTGCCACAGTTCCGCGCGCTCGCGCTCGCTGGCGATGGCCGCTTCCGACCGAAGGACGATGCCCGTCAGGAACGGCCGAGTGGAATCCCACGGTGTCGGCAGGCGACCCAGGAGATCGGCGACATCGAAGGGGCCGTCATACTCGGGCGGAACGGCGAGCAGGTTCGCGCACCAGGCGAGCGCTGCCAGCGCCTCTGCGCCCCAACTGGCATGGACCACTGCGTCCGCCCGGAGCCGGCCGATCCGGGCGTGCAGGAGCGAACGTTCCGTTGGCGTTGCCGCTCCGTCGAGCCCTTCTTCGCGGAGCCAGGCGGCGAGGTCGAACCGCTCCGTCTCGGCGTCTTCGAGGTCGTCGCCCGCTTCGTCGGTGGCTGCCAGGGCATCGGGCGAGCGTTCCAGGTAGCCGCGTCGACAGAGGGTCGCCAGGACGATGAGGCGCTCGCCGGCCAGGCGCGGGGCGCGGAGGTTGATGTCGAGCTCGAGATCGAGGTCGTCCCCATCCATCACACGTTGAAGAGGAAGTTGACCACATCGCCGTCCTGGAACACGTAGTCGCGGCCTTCCCGGCGGAACTTGCCGACTTTTTTGGCCTCGTTGATGCCGCCGGCCGCGACGAGGTCGTCGTAGGAGACGATCTCGGCCCGGATGAAGCCGCGGGCGATGTCCGAGTGGATGACCGACGCCGCCTCGACCGCGGTGGCCCCGCGGGGGACCGTCCAGGCCCGGCACTCGTCCGGGCCGACGGTGAAGAACGGCATCAGCCCGAGGAGGTCGAACGACCGACGGATGACGCGGTCGAGGCCCGACTCGGCGATGCCGAGGTCGGCCATGAACACGGCCGCATCGTCCGGTTCCAGACGGCCGATCTCCATCTCGATCTGGCCGGCCAGCCCCTCGACGCCGACGCCGCTCCCCTCGAACCGCCGTCGAACGTCGGCGACCAGGCCCTCGCCCGCCTCCCCCAGTTGATCCTCGCCCAGGTTGAGCAGGATCAGGAGCGGCTTCGCGGAGAGGAAGCCAAAGCCGCGCATCGTCTTGAGGTCGTCCGGGTCGATCTCGGAGAGCACCGTGCGCAGCGGGGCATCGGCTTCGAGGATGGTTTTCAGCTTCTCCATCAGGGCCTTTTCGCGCTCGGTTGCCTCCCGTTCCCGCCCCTGCTGCTTGGGAAGTTGACTGGCAATCCGCTGGAGTCGGTTCTCGACCCGCGAGAGGTCGGCGAACAGCAGTTCGAGGTCGATCGTCTCGATGTCACGGACGGGATCGACCGACCCGTCCCCGTGGGGAAGGCTGGGGTCGTCGAAGGCGCGGACGACGTGGAGCAACGTGTCCGCCTGGGCCAGGTTGTTGAGGAGGGCGCCGCTCATCCCTTTCTCGGCGATGCCCTTGGCCATGCCGGCCACATCCAGATACTGGACATCCGCCGGCACCCGCCGCTGCGGCTTGAACATCTCGGTCAACGTGTCGAGCCGGGCGTCGGGCACCTTGACGGTGGCGAGGTTCGGCTCGTCGGCGGGACCGTAGGTGCCGGTCGCCGCTTCCGCTCGGGTCAGCGCGTTGAAGACCGTCGTTTTGCCGGACCCCGGCAACCCCATGATGACGAGCGTGGTAGCCACGAGGTAGACCGCTCCTTGGTCGCCGGCACGACGTGAAAGCGCCGCCCCGCAGGGCGGCTCGCCATCGAGAGTATCGCCTACGGCCAGAGGGCCGGGCTACCTGATGTCGGCCTGGATGTCGGCGACGACGGCGTCGGTGAGGCGGACGATCGCAGCCGGGTCGATCCGGAGGAGCAATGACTCGTCGCCGGCGCCGCCCCAGGCGACGGGGAGTTTGAGTACGGCGCGGTCGACGACGACCGGGAGGACGGTCGCATGGCCGAGCGGAGCGACACCGCCCGCCGGGAAGCCGGTGACCTCGAGCACTGTCTCCGGCGACGCAAGGGCGAGCCGAGGAACGCCGACGATAGCCGCGAGTTTCCGGCGGTCGACGCGGGCAGGACCGGCCGCCACCGCGGCGACGCAGTCGCCGTCGGCCGCTTGGAAGACGAGCGTTTTGAGGATCGCCGCCTCGGGAACCCCGATCGCACTGGCGGCGGCGGCCACGGTCGGCATGGGCAGGCCGGGCGCGACGAACTCGTAGTCGGTGCCGGAGTCCGCCAGGAACCGGGCCAGCCGCGCCGGCGGAGGGCCGTCGGGGCGTTGGATCGGAACGCCGTTCGGCATCCGTTAGCGCACCCGACGACGCGGATCCAGGGCGTCGCGCAGCCCGTCGCCGAAGAAATTGAGCCCCATCACGACGCTCATAATGGCGATGCCGGGGACGAGCGCATACCACCAGTACTGGAGACCCTTGTCGGCTCCCTGCTTGATCATCGCCCCCCATTCGGCCGTCGGGGGCACGGCGCCCAGGCCGATAAAGGAGAGCCCCGCCGTGAGGACGATCGCGGCGCCGACGTCGATCGTGGCCTTGACGATCAACGGGGCATCGGCCGACGGCAGGACGTGACGGAGCAGGATCCGGGGGTGGGAGACGCCGACCGATTCGGCGGCGAGGACGAAATCGCTGGATTTGATCGAGAGCACCTGACCCCGCATCAAACGGGCGTACTCCGGCCAGAGGACGAAGCCGACGGCGATCAACGCGTTGGCCAACCCCGGACCCCCGCGGACCGCGGTGATCGTCATCGCCAGGATGATCGAGGGAAACGAGAGGACGGCGTCGGCGACCCGCATGACGACGGCATCGACCGGACCGCCCAAGTAACCGGCCGCGGCTCCCAAGAGGCTGCCAACGGTGCCGGTGATCAGGATGACCAGGATGCCGGCGGGGACGGAGACGCGGGCGCCGTGGATGATCCGGCTGAACAGATCCCGCCCGAGGTCGTCGGTTCCGAGCAGGTGTTCCCCGTTCGGTGCCTGGAGCCGCTCGGTCAAGGCCTGGACGTCGGGGTTGGCGATCGGGAGGACGGGCGCGAGGAGGCCAAGGAGCAGCCAGGTGACGACGATGCCGAGGCCGAGCAGCGCCGCGCGGTTGCGCCCGAGGGCGTGCACCGCCTCCAGGGTCAGCGACCGGGTGGGGCGCGGTGCGCTCAACGCGGGGACCAGGGTCGCGGTCGCGATCTGCGTCGCCATGGGCTCCTCTCGCTCAGGAGACCCGGATCCGGGGATCCAGGATGCCGTAGGCCACGTCGACGGCGAGGTTGACGAGGACGTACGCGGTCGCCACGAAGAGGGTCACGCCGAGAAGGGCCGGGTAGTCCAGCTTGAGGGCCGCTTGCACGCTGTAGCGGCCGATCCCGGGCCAGGAAAAGATCGTCTCGGTAAGGACGGCGCCGGCGAGGAGGCTGGCGAACGTGAGGCCGAGGATCGTGATCGTCGGGATCATCGCGTTGCGGAGGGCGTGGGAGACGATCACCCCCCGCTCGGCGACACCTTTGGCGCGGGCGGTCCGCACGAAGTCGTCGCCGAGCGCCGCGACCAGCGACGACCGGAGCATCCGTGCGACGACGCCGAGGGCGAACGAGCCGAGGACGACCGTCGGCAGGATCAGGTGCTGGACCGACGAGCGGACGACATCCCATTGACCGTGCAGCGCGGCATCGAACGTGACGAGGCCGGTGATCCTATCCGGCGCCTGCATCCCCGTGTCGAGCCGGCCGGGTCCGGGCAACCACTGGAGCTTGTAGAAAAAGACGTAGAGCAGGAGCAGTCCGAGCCAGAAGACCGGGACCGAGGTCCCGACGAGGGCGATCAGGCGCGCCAGGTGATCGGGCCAGCGGTCTTTCCGGAGGGCGGCAACGATCCCGAGGGGCACGCCGACGACGACTGCGAAA
>CADCWF010000371.1 GCA_902806345.1 uncultured Thermomicrobiales bacterium | reverse complement strand
TCGAGGCGGGGCCTGGTCCGAGCGATTGTGGCGAGTGCGGTCGCCTGGACGGTCACGGGACCGTTGGTCCGAGGAACGAGCGCGCAGGGATTGGGCAGCGTGGGAATGGGGAGCGCCTGCCAGGCGAGCGCAGACTGCCAGCGGTCGCAGATGTGCAGCGTCAAGGGTGGGGTGGTCTGCGCGGGCACGGTCGGCCCGGAAGTAGACGTTGCGCTGTCGGAGGTTGGGCAGTGCCTGCCGCGGGTGATGGCAGGGTAGCGGCCCGCCGGGGCGCCCCACGAGGGCGTCCCGCGCCGCACCTGCCCGACCGCCCTCGGCCCCCCCTGGGCGAGGGCCGGGTGGTCGTCACCCAAGACGCCGTCGTGGCGGAGCAGGGACCGCCGACGCCGACATCGGCCCCCAAAACCTCGACGTGGCCGGGTTGCGGGGCGCGTTGGCCGACGGCCGGTGGCGCGCCGGCGAGGGCGCCTCGGTCAGGCGGCACCCGCTCCGTCGGCACTGCATCGGAGGATCGACCGCACGGTCTCGTGGCTGACGGCGAACTCCGCGGCGATGGAGCGGAGGCTCCTGGTCCCGGCGAGGACCCGGATTGCGGCTTCCTGCTCGGCGGTCAGCTTGCGCGGGCGTGCTCCATTAACGTCGAGGCGCGGTGGCGCGGTGTGGGCCCGATGCCGATGGTGTGGCTAGAGAAGCGGCCCCGCCAATGCTCGGGACGGGGACGCGGCGACGCCAAGGGTTCTGAACGTGCGGATCGGACCCCCATCGCTTCCGCCCGTTCGGAACCTCGGTTGACGGCGTCGCCCCGGCGCCGGGCGACGACGTACGGCGCGATGTTGGGCTGGGGGCGCCGCGGCGGCCACCTGGCCGCCGGCGACATCCACGGACTCGAACACGAGCCAGGCCCGGCCGTTGCGCTGCTCGAGCGTCGCCGACCCCACGCCGCCGCTTACGGACGGCGCTTTCGGGAGCGCGGGGTCGCCCGCCCTCCGGCTCGGGCGGCTCGGCGGGCCGGGGTGGCCCGGAGACGGCCCACGGAGCTTCGGGGACGAGCGACGAGGCCATGTGATCGGTCTGTCACGTCCCGACCGGTTATGGGGGGCTATTCGTCGTCGCCGGGCGGGCGCTCCACCGCCGCCTCCCGGTCGCCGGCGAGGCGGTTCCAGAGCTCGTAGTCGGTGTCGCGCTTGGCGACGTAGCGGTTGCCGGGGCCGGCCTCCTGGCCGCCGATCGCCTTGAAGGGTCCCCGGTCGGGGTCGTTGAGGTCGAGGTAGGTGCCGCCCTGGTCGAGGCGGGCGCCCTCCTCCAGCACCGCCAGCCGCGCCAGCTCCTCGGCACCGAGCCCGGGCAGCCGGTTGCGCAGCGTCTTGTCGGCGGCGGCGGCGACGCTCTCGTCGGCGTGGCCGCCCGGCCTGCCCGCCGAGTCGTCCGGCGCCAGCTGCTCGGCGAAGCTCTCGTCGACCGGCGCCGGCCCCTTCGGGTTGGTCAGATCCTCACGCCGCACGTCGTGCGTCTCGGCGTGCCGGGCCTGGGTGCCGCCGCGGTCGGCGTACGGCTGGCGGCGGTCGCCGGGGCTGTGGTCGTCGGACATGCCGTGCCTCCTTCGGAACCGGGTCGTCGCGCTTGGCCCGCCTCGGCGGGGCAACGCGCGCCCCACGCCCGGGTGCGCACGGCCCGTGCCGAGGGGGACGCAGGCCCGACGGGACCGGGCTGCGGCGGAGGCGCCCGATCATCGGCATCGGCATCGACCCCGCTGCGAACGGGTGTCACGTCGCCGGGGGACACCACCGATCCGGCGATCGGAACCGGGACCTACCGCGAACGGTGTGGATCGGAAGCGTTCCCCCCCGGTGCGGCCTGCACCCCATCACCCGTGCGGCCGGGCCAGCGCCGGTTCCCACGAGACGCCCGCTTTCTGATGGGCCGCGTCTCCCGCCCCGCCGGGCGGACGGCGCGACGCTGGCGGCGAGCGAGGCGTCCGGGGGCGGAGTTCGCCCACCGCCCCTGGCGGGTGGGTGCGCTCGCCTAGCGAGCCGGTATCACTTCCCGCGCTGCTCCGTCATACGCGGGGCGGCTTCGACTCCACCCAGCGCCGGAACCGCTGGGGGGTCCCCCGCTTGATGGTGGTCGGGGGCAGCGCCTCGATGAGCCGCGGCGGCACGGTCCCCCCGAGGTCGGCCTTGCACCGGCTGCAGTAGAACCGGCCCGTGGAAAAGGCGACCCGCGCCTTCTTGTGGCCGGCGAGCCGGCACAGCAGGTGGCGCATGGTCGCCTTCCCCCCTTCCCGCTCCCGACGGTAGGGGATCGCCGGCGTCGGGGGAAGGGCCGTGCCACGACAATGGTCACGATTCGGGGGGACCAGTCGAATCCTCGAGATCTTCGGAGGTTCGAAGCCCGGGCGCCCGCGGGCTCTTCCGGTTCTAGCGGCCCGGCGCGTCACCGCTCCCCCCCGAGATGAGGGCCCGTGGCCCGCTCGCGTGGCCTCCGGCGGCCCCGATCCGCCACGACCTGGACCTCCCCGCAGCGCGCGGTGGGCACGGCCCCGATCCGGCGGAGGCCGCTCCAGGCGAGGCCGCGACCGGCCCGACGCCACCATCGGGCGGGACTCGGGCAGCATTCCTTCCCGGCCTTCCCGCTCTTCCCGATTCCCGACGGGAGAGAGCCGGTCAGAATCGACGGCGGCGGCTCCCCGGCCGTCGGCCCTGGCCTCCGCCGCAAGGCGACGCTCACCCGGCTGCCGGGCGGCTGCGCCGGAGCACGGCCGGGACCGTCTCGTGGCTGACCCCGAACTGGGCGGCCAAAGAGCGGAGGCTCCGCGTCCCGGCGAGGGAACGCACCTCCGATTCCTGCTCGGCCGTCAGCTTGCGCGCGGCCAGGCGACGGGGCCGAGCGGGCGCGCCGCCCTCTGACCGGCAGGAGGGATGGCACGGAGCGCGGACCGAGCCCGGGGAGGAGTCGGGCACCGGGATGCGGCGGCCCGCGAGGTTCTGAGACGTGCCGCACCGACCCCCGTCGCTTCCGCCGTAACCCCTTTGACGGCGACCAGGTCGAAGAAGGGCGCGAGCTCCGGTCGTGGCACCACCGCCACGACCGTCTTGTTTTCCACGACCACCCACCCGAACGGCAGCCATGCCAGCAAGTTCCGCTCCTCTGGAGCCGCGGCCACCCACGCCACACGCACATTGGCCAGGAAGCCCGCCAGGCTCTCCCCCGCCCAGTCGTCCGGGTTGCGCATCGGCGGCGCCTGCCGGAACCAGTCACAGCCGTTCCACCTCCGACGCCGAAGCCCCCGCCTCGAGCCGGCAGGCCGGCACGCCGAGGCACCGGGGGAATCGCGACCGACAGTGGATCCGATCGTGCGACGACAGGTGCGGGATCGGGGCCGTTCGGCGCCCCCTTTCGTCGGATGCGCCGCCGGCTGCGGGCGCACAACCGGCGGGCGCACCGCAGGGGCGGGGCCCTGCTTCCTCCCCACCAAGGGCCCCCGGCTCAACCCGATCGCGCCGCGGTGGGTCCACGCCGAGAGCCGCGTCGCCGAGCCCGCCCGGCTGCTGACCCCCCCGAACTCGGGGACCGCGCCTGCGCCGCCTTCGGTCACCCGCTCAGCGATCACCTCGCCATGCTCCAAGAGGTCGCCTGGCCATGCACTAGGAGGCACCGCGCGAGGCAACAGCCTCGCCGCCACGGGCTCGGGCCAAGGCGTCGAAGCAGGCGCCCTCCATGGGATCCCCCCGGAGCCGGACATCGTCCGGGTCAGAGAGGGCTGCGCCCTTCCATCGTGGCAAACCGCGCCCCCCCGGCCACCAGTGTCCGCCGGTCGGAAGGCCCGGAGGGGCTGCCGGCGCTACGGGATCGGCGTCGCCTCGGTCCCCATCCCCTCGGGCGGTGCCGCCAGGAAGGCCAGGCCGACGGCCCGCTCCTGCCCGTCGTTGCGGATCTCGCCGGCGGTGTTCCCCGGGATGAAGACGGCGTCGCCGGCCTCCAGGGTGACCTCCTCGCCGGCGGCGACCGCCGCCGCGCCCGAGGCGAGATCCCCGGTCGCCTCCGCCGTCGCGAGCGCGCCGAGCAGGTCGGCGCCTCGGGTGACCGCCAACGGGGCGTCCATCCGGACCGTGAAGGCGCCGGACTCGACGATGAGAATCCCGCTCGATGGATCGCTCGCGTCGATCGGGAACCCCGCCCCTGGGTCGAGACCGAGCCGGACCACGAAGAGGTCGGCGGCGCTCGGGAGTTCGACGCCGAGCGCGAACGCGACCGGTTCGTAGGCGACGCCTTCCTCCGCCATCCCCGCGGCCGGGGTGGCGTCCTGGGCGGCGACCGGGTGCGCGCCGACTCCCACCACCCCGAGCAACACGACGATAACTGCCAACAGGAGCACGGGGAACCGGGGCATGACGGACCTCCTCGCGGCTGCATCCGCTTCGGTAGCGGACGCGACGGCGCATCATACCGCCGCCAGACGGATGGCGGGTGGGGGACAACGAAGGACCCGGCCGTTGGGGAACGGCCGGGTCCTTGGGGAGGGAGGGTCGAGGGGCCGTTGGGGAGCGGCGCGTCCTCTGCCCCGGTCTACGCCGGCGGCGCCGGGATGGATGCATCCCCCCTGGTTTCTTCTGCCCCCCATCTCGTCAGTCCAGCACCCGCAGCACCTCGGCCGCCACCTCGTAGCGGCCGAAGGAGGGCATCAGGTAGACGCCCTGGGCGTGGGGCCGGAGCTGGAGCAGCAACTCCTGGGCCATCCTGATCCCCTCGGCGCGGCCCTCCGGCCCGGCCCGGCGCATCCGCTCCCGCGCCTCGTCGGTCAGGGTGATGCCGGGCACCTCGTTGTGGAGGAACTCGGCGTGCTTCGAGCTCTGCAGGGGCAGGATGCCGATGACGACCGGCACCGGCAGGCGGAGCGCCCCGAAGGCCGCCAGGAACCGCTCCCAGACGGCGGGGTCGTAGATCGGTTGGGTCATCACGAACTGGGCGCCGGCGTCGAGCTTGGCCCGTAGCCGCGCCGCCTCGTGCGCCGCGTCAGCGCGAGTCGGGTCGACCGCGCAGGCGATTGCGAAGCGGGCCGCCCGGCCGATCGGCGCCCCGGCTGAGTCGGTCCCTTCGTTCAGGCGGGCCAGCACCCGGACGAGGCCGATCGAGTCGACGTCGTAGACCGCCGAGGAGTCGGGGTAGTCGCCCAGGCTCGGCGGGTCGCCGGTCAACGCCAGGATGTTGCGGACCCCGACCGCGTGCGCCCCCAGCAGTTCGGACTGGAGGCCCATCAGGGAGCGGTCCCGGGTCGTCAGATGGAGGATGGTTTCGACCCCGACCCGGTCCTGGATCAGGTGGCTGATCGTCAGCGCGCTCATCCGGACCCGGGCCATCGGCGAGTCGGCGACGTTGATCGCGTCGACGCCGGCCTCCTTCAGCAGCCGCGCCCCCTCGAGCGCCTTGGCCGGGTTCAGCCCCTTCGGCGGGTCGATCTCGACGGCGACGACGAACTTGCCCCCCTCCAGCTTGCGGGCCAGCCCGGTCGGCCCCTCGACCGGCGCCAGGTCCAGGTCGCTCGGCCCGCTCCGGCGGATCGGCGGCGTGGGCTGAACTGCCGGGACGGGGACGTCGGCAACGGTCTTCAGGGCGGTGGCCATGGCGGCGGTGTGGGCCGGGGTGGTGCCACAGCAGCCGCCGACGACGGCGACGCCGCAGCGGACGGCGTCGGCGGCGAAGGCGGCGAAGTACTCCGGCGAGGAGGGGTAGATGACGCGGCCCGCCACCTGCGCCGGCCAGCCGGCGTTCGGCATGCAGGCGAGCGCGGGCCGCGGCCCGGCATCCTCCCGCGCGGCCAGGGCGGCCGCCAGGGCCCGCGCCACCGGCAGCAGCCGGCGTGGCCCGACCGAGCAGTTGGCGCCGAGGACGGCGGGGCCGAGCGGGGCGACCGCCGCGACCACGTCCTCCGGCGACTGGCCGGCGATGGTCCGGCCGTCGTCGGCGAAGGTGAGGGAGACGACGAGCGGCAGGTCGCAGGAGGCGCGGGCGGCGGTGATCGCCTCGGCGATCTCGTCGACGCTGCCGAAGGTCTCCAGCAGCAGGAGATCGACGCCGCCTTCCAGCAGCGCCTCGATCTGCTCCCGGAAGAGGTCCCGCACCGCCGCCGGCTGGGCGGTGCCGAAGGGGGCCAGGGTGCGGCCGGAGGGACCGACCGAGCCGGCGACGAGGGCAGCGCTGCCGACGACCTCGCGCGCCTCGCGGGCGATCCGGACGCCGGCCTTGTTGATCCGGCGGACCTCACCGTCGAGGCCGAAGGCGGCCAGCTTGGCCCCGTTGGCGCCGAAGGTGTTGGTTTTGATCAGGCCGGCGCCGGCCTCGAGGTAGGCGCGGTGGACGGCGCCGACCGTCTCCGGCCGGGAGAGGTTGAGGGCGTCGAAGCAGTCATCGAGGCCGGCGCCGGCGGCGTAGAGCATGGTGCCCATGGCGCCGTCGGCGAGGATCGGCCCGGCGGCGAGGCGGTCGAGGAAGGGGTGGGGCATGAGGCGGTTCCTGGGCGGGGTGGGGTAGACGGCGTGTCCGGAACGTCCTCCGCATCGTACCCCAGGCGGTCGCGGCGGCGTTTCCGGGGGCGGAGGCGCCACGCCGCCCACCACGGGCCCCTCGCCCCTCGTGTCGCCGTGTCGTATACTGCGGGGGCGCCACGGCCTAGCCGACGGCGTCATGAACTGTTGTCCGAACAATCCCCATCCGCCAGGGATCCGTGGCGGCGGTCGTCGAGCGAGCGAGGTGATCCTGACGCATGCGGGTCGAGATTCGTGATTCCGAGGGGTTCGAGCAGCTCCTCCGGCGCTTCAACAAGGGCATCGAGCGCTCCGGCATCATCCGCGAGCACCGCCGGGGGCTGCGCTTTATCAGCGTCCAGGAAGAGACCCGAGCCAAGCGCCGCAAGGCCGAGCGCCGCCGCCGCCGCAACGCCGCCACCTAAGCCGAGGCCGCGGCAGCCAAACCGTATCCGATCGACCGCGCCGGAGGGGACTACCCCTCCGGCGCGGCGCGTTTCCCAGGCGCCGCCGCGATCCTCCCCGGCCAGCCCGGGCAGCTCTGGATCAGCCGACGACCTCGTAGATGTGGCGCTGGCGCCCGTCCAGCAGGGGCACGATCTGGCCGAGGACAATCTCCTTGAACTCCGGCCGAGCGGCGTGGAAGTCGAAGGCGGCCTGGTCCACGTACTGCTCGTAGAGCAGGATCCGGCGCGGGTCCTCGGTCGACCGGTTGACGATGAAGGCGCGGCAGCCCTCCTCCTCGCGCGCCATCGGCGCCCATTTCTGGAGCAGCTCGACCACCTTCGCCTCGTTCCCCTCGGCCACCGTGTACTCGGCCACGACGACGACCATCACTCCCCCTCCCTTCCCGTTCGAGTCGTGAGTCGTGAGTCGTGAGTCGTGGAGCACGAGGGGGGTAGCCTTCTCGCTTCCCAACGCCCCAGCCTCCTCGACTCCTCGACTCGGAACGCTACCAGTCCGACTCCCCGACCAGCCGCCGGTAGAGCGCGTCCAGCTCCTCGTCGGAGCCGAACCGGATCGTCAGCACGCCGCCGCCGCCCCGCCCCGGCTTCAGCGCCACCTCCGTCCCCAGCGCCCGCCGGAACCCGGCGACGACCGCCTCCCGGTTCGGATCCGGTGTCGAGTCGGAGCGTCGGGCGGCCGCAGACTTGCCCGACCCCAGTGGACCCTCGGCCCAGCGGCGGACCGCCTCCTCCGTCTGGCGGACGGAGAGGCCGCGCTCGATGACGAGCTCCAGCGCCGCGATCTGGTCGGCCGCCGAGGGCAGGCCGAGCAGAGCCCGGGCGTGCCCCTCGCTGATCTCGCCGGTCGCCAGCGCCGCCTGGACCGCGTCCGGCGCCGAGAGAAGCCGCAGCGTGTTGGTGACGCTGACCCGGGAGCGGCCGACCCGCTCGGCGACGGCCGCCTGGGTCAGCCCGAAGTCGTCGATCAGCTGGCGGTAGGCGGCCGCCTCTTCCAGCGGCGAGAGGTCGGCCCGGACCACGTTCTCGACCAGCGCCAGCTCCAGCATCGCCCGCGGCGACGCCTCCTTGACAACGACCGGCACCGCCGTCAGCCCGGCCAGACGGGCGGCCCGCCAGCGCCGCTCGCCGGCGACGAGGACGTAGCGGCCGCGCTCCCCCCCGGCCGAGACGACCAGCGGCTGGATGACGCCGTGGGTCCGGATCGAGGCGGCGAGGGTGGCGAGCGCGTTCGGGTCGAGGGTGGTCCGCGGCTGGTAGGGGTTGGCCTCGATGGCGTTGATGTCGACGTCGAGGGTGGCCGGCGGCCGTTCCGGCTCGGCGATAGTCGGGATCAGCGCGCCGAGGCCGCGGCCGAGCCCGCCGCGGCGGGCGGTGGCGACCGCGGCGGGCGCGGGCTTGCCCCCGCCCTCGGGCGCGGCGGCGGGGTCAGTCGGCGGTTGGGGGGCGGCGGGCTTGGCCATACGTCCCGGAGGGCGGCGACGGGAGTCGCTGGGTGCGCGGTCGGGTCGGTGGCCGCCAGTCTACACCCGGCCCCGGCTCGCCGCCCCGAGATCACCTGGCGGATGGGGGACCGTTAGAACCGCGGGCAACGGTGACGTGGTGGTTCTGTCCAGAAGGCCGCCGCCCGCCCCGGGGTTGGTCGGCCCCGTCCTCGCTGGGCCGCACCAAGGCGGCCAACCCCGAGTTCTCTCCTCGGACCGGAGGGCCTAGCCAGGGCGTGGGTGAGCGAAGAAGTCGACCGCCCAGAGCTCCGTTCCCGAGTCATTGGATAGCATCGAGAGGGGACGGTGGCTGGTTGACCGGCGCGACGTGCCGGGTACGCCCGGACGGCCGACCACCCGCCGTCAGTTCCCCCTCGACGCTTCGCCACCCGAAGAGAACCGAGATTCGTTTCTTCGGCGTGCGACGGAACGTTGGCGACGCCCGCTTCCCCGAGCCGAGGAAGCCCGACGACGACTCGTTGCCCTCCGGCTCGGAGCCCTTGCGCTCCCATGCCTCGATTGTCGGCCCGATCCTCTTGTCGCCCGCGCCGCGTCTCGAGCGGGTGCCCGCCTTCGCCGTCGGCGGGTCCAACCGCTCCCGCATCCCGGCCCTCCTAGCGGCGCCGTAGCGCCCCGACCACCAGGCCCGCGAGGGCCGCCGCCGACACGAACGCGGCACCCAGCGCCGGGCCGACCTGCCCGCCGACGCCCGTCCTCGGCAAGGCCACGACGGGGCGGCCGCCCGAGGTCGTCCCGAGGTCGATGGCGGGCTCGGGGTCGGTCGCGGGCTCGTCCCCCCCGCTCGGGGCCTCGGTCGGCCGCGCGCCGCCGGGGGTGGAGTTGCCGTCGTCGCTGCCGCCGTTCAGCGCGAAGACCGCGCCGTCGGCCAGGCCCCACGGCCCCGTCGGGCAGGCGCCGCCCACGGGCTCCTCGGTGTAGATGCCCTCGGGCAGGATCTGCCCCTCCGTCGACAGCTTGAAGCGGCCGACGGCGTAGGAGGCGACGGCGCCCGCCTCGGCGTCGGTGACGAAGTAGCAGAGCGGCTGGAACGCGGCGGACTCTTCGGTCGGGACCTCGGTCGGCGAGGGCGGCGCCTGGGTGGGCGGGACGGTCGGCACGACCGTCGCCTCGACGGGCGCGGTCTCGGGTTCGTTGTCGATGGGGATGACCTCGCGCGCGGCGGCCTCGGCGGCGGCATCCGCCCGCGCCTGGAGGGCCCACGACGGCGGGTCGTACGGGCACGACCCGTCGGCGGCGGGCCACTGGAAGCCCTCGGGGTTCTGGGCGAACGCCGAGTCGACGGCGTCGGCCTCCAGGTAGAAGATCTCCCAGGGGCCGCCGCCGCCGTGGCGGGCGACCCACCAGCAGAGCGCCACGGGGTCGGCCAGCGCGCTCGGGTCCGACGACGCACGGGTCTGCCAGGGCGGCGCGGGATCGCCCGCGCCGTCCGACTGCGCGGAAACACCCCCGACCGAAACCGACGCGGCCAGCACCCCGACCGCAATCACTGCACGGATCATCCCGTTCCCCCTCTTCCCTGACCCCACCCAACCCCTTCGACGGCGACCCCTTTCAGGAGCCCCGAGAAGCACGACGCCCTGAGCTCGCCCAGGCCCCGACCCTCCGCTCGATCGAACGCTCGACGTGCTCGATCCGTTGCTACTATCTCGGCACATCGAGGCAGCGTTACGCCCACCTGCCCCCAGCCGCGCCGCCCTGCACGATCCGGTCGTTTGTCGACGGCGGACGCTCCGGGTGGTGCCGTACACTCGCTCGCGCCGCGGCGACGCGCCCCGGCGCCCGTTCCCCTGCGGCCCGGCGTCGCCGGGCAGGAGCCCCCGCCAGCCCTTGGACGCGTCCTCGACGTTCGCCATCCTCGTCTCGAACGTGGTCACCGTCGCCGTCGCCTTCGGCGTCGCCTACTGGGCGTTCCGCGCCCGCCACGACCGCTCGGCCTTCGTCGGCCTCTACCTGCTCTTCGGCATCCCCGGCGGCCTGCTCCTCGTCGCCGGGCTGGCGACGCTCGGCGGCGGCGACCGCCGGCTGGGCGGCCTCCTGCTGGGGATCGGGCTCGGCTTCGGCCTGCCCCTGCTGCGGCCGGTCCGGCAGGCGCTGGCGCGGGTGCTGCCGATCGACGCCGACTCCCCGGTCGACATGACCGGCCTCTGCCTCGTCCTCGGCGCGATCGGCTTCCTCGGCACGCCGCTGCTCTTCCCCGGCGATAGCCTCACCCCGGACGAGCTCACCATCCCCGCCATCGACTACGTGACGCTGATCGCCCAGGCCGCCTCGTTCGTCCTGATCGCCTACGCCGCCGTCGGCTGGAGGGTCGTCCGCACCGGACCCGCGGCCACCGAGCGGCTCGGCATCGTGCCGCCGGACCCGCGCACGGTCGGCCTCGGCGTCGTCGCCGTGCCGGTCGGCCTTGTCCTGGCCGGGGCGATCAACCTGCTGGCGACGACGCTGCAGCCGGGGCTGGCCGAGGGGCTGGACGCCATCGTCGACCAGATGACCGAGCAGCTCCAGAACCCACTCGGGGCGCTCCTGATCGGCGTCAGCGCCGGCGCCGGCGAGGAGGCGATCTTCCGCGGCGCTCTCCAGCCGCGCTACGGCATCGCGCTCACCTCGCTCCTCTTCGCCCTGGTCCACGCCCCGCAGTACGGGCTGAACCTCTCGATCCTCGGCCTCGTCGCCCTCAGCATCCTCCTCGGCCTGCTCCGCAAGCACATCAACACGACCGCCGCCATGATCGCCCACGCGCTCTACAATGCCGTCGTCGTGATGCTGCAGACGGTGGCCGTCTGAGGACGGAGTCGAGGAGTCGAGGAGTCGAGAAGAACGACGGCGCTCGGAGTGACCAGCCCCGTTGAGGACTCGACCGGCTCTCTTCTCCTCGACTCCCCGACTCCTCGACTCCTCGACTCAGGGAGCCCCATGCGACGGATCGAGCTGCGGGACCTCGACGGACCCAACATCTTCCTGCTCGCCCCGGCGATCAAGCTCGAGTTGGCGGTCGGGGCGGACGACCTGGAGTCCGCCGCCCTGGCGGCGCTGGCGGCCCGGCTAGAGCCGCTCGGGCTGGCCGACGACGCCCCGCCGGCCGGCGCCGCCGCCCTCGGCGGGCTCCTCGGGGACGCCCTGGTCGCCCTCTGTGCGCGGGCCGGGGCTCCGGAGCCGGACATCCACTGGGCGCCGTTGGAGACGCCCGGCCACCACGCCCTCGCCTGGACCTGGGACCACCGCCGCTTCGCCCTCGCCGCTGGCGAGACGCTGGCCGCCGTCGCCACCGGCGAAGCGGTCGACCTCCGCGCCGAGGCGGACCGGCTGCGAGGTGTGCTGGCCGAGCACGACGCGGACGACGCGCCGCTCCTGCTCCGCGACGCCGACCGCCGGCTGCCGATCGTCGCCGTCACCGGCACCAACGGCAAGACGACCACCTCCCGCCTGATCGCCCATATCCTCGCCGGCGCCGGCCTCCGCCCGGGCTGGGCGACGACGGCCGGCGTCTACGTCGCCGGCGAGAAGGTGCTCGACGGCGACTACAGCGGCCCGGCCGGGGCGCGGACGGTGCTGGCGGCGGGGGTCGACGTGGCCGTCCTCGAGACGGCGCGGGGCGGCATCCTCCTCCGTGGCCTCGCCTACGAGAGCAACGACGTCGCCGTCTTCACCAACGTCAGCAGCGACCACCTCGGGCTCCAGGGCATCCACACCGTCGACGGCCTGGCGAAGGTGAAGTCGGTCGTCGTCCGGGTGACGCAGGCGGACGGCTGGGCGGTCCTCAACGCCGACGACCCGCTGGTGCGGGGCGCCGCGGCCGGCATCCGGGCCGGTCGCTTCTGGGTCACCCAGGAGCCGGACAACCCCCACGTGGTCGCCGACCTCGCCGACGGCGGCCGGGCGCTGCTGGTGCGGGACGGCACGATCGTCGAGGTCCGGGGCGACCGGGAGCGGCCGCTGCTCCCCGTCGCCGAGGTGCCGATCGCCTTCGGTGGCACCGCCCGCCACATGCTGGAGAACGCGCTCTGCGCCGCCGCCGCCGGCCTCGCCCTCGGCCGCTCCCCGGAGGAGGTGGCCGCCGGCCTGCGCTCCTTCGGCACCGACCCCGCCCACAACCCCGGCCGCAACGAGGTGATCCACGTCGGCGGCGGCACGGTCGTCGTCGACTACGCCCACAACGAGATCGGCCTGACCCAACTCCTGGCGCTGGCGCGGACGCTGACCGGTCCGGGCGGGCGGCTGACGGCGGTGGTCGGCTCCGCCGGCGACCGCGACGACGCGACGATCACGGCGCTCGGCCGGGTGGCCGGCGAGCTGGCCGACATCGTCGTCCTGAAGGGCACCGAGAAGTACCTGCGGGGCCGGGCCGACGCCGCCGAGATCCTGGCGCTGCTGGCGGCCGGCGTCGCCGCCGGTGGCGGCGAGCCGGCGGCGACCGCCCCCTCCGAGGCGACGGCGATCGACCTCGCCCTCGATGCGATGGCGCCTGGCGACGTGGTCGCGGTCATGTCCTTCGAGGATGCGGCGGCGGCGCGGGCGCGGGTCGAGGCGCGGGGCGGCCGGAGTTCCCTCTCCCCCCGCCCCTCTCCCGCTGCGGCGGGAGAGGGGAGAACGGCTGCCCTGTCGTAGGCCACTCCCGCCGTCGACGCGGGTCGCTGCCCTTGGTCGCGACTCCGCGCATGACTCCCCCTCTCCTGCCGAAGCGGGAGAGGGGGTAGGGGGTGAGGGAACTCCGCCGCGAGGGCACGGCGATCAACCGGATTCCGCCCCGCCTGGCGGCCTCGCCGCGTCCGCCACCTGCCGCAGCGCCTCGGCGGTCGCGGCGTCGGCCGGGAAGAACGCCTCGACCGCCAGCTCGGCCAGCGTCACCTCGACCGGCGTCCCGAAGACCGTCGTCGTGCTGAGGAACGCGAGCGTCCCGCCCTCGGTCCGCAGCACCAGGGGGACGGCGATCCCGGCGAACGCCGCGGAGGCGCGCCGGGAGTCGCCCGCGCCCGCCTCTTCCACTCCGGGGTAGGCCGCCAGCTCCGCCGCCAGCGCCGTCAGGGTCGCGTCGGCGGTCACCTCGACCTGGCGTCGCAGGCGCTCCAGCAGGTGCGCCCGCCACTGCGCCCGGTTGGCGATCCGCGGCGCCAACCCCGCCGGGTGCAGGCTCAGCCGGAGCACGTTGACGGGGGGCCGCAGCAGGTCCGGCGAGACCCCGCCCAAGAGGGGGGCAACGGCCCGGTTGGCGGCCAGCAGCGTCCATTGGCGGTCGATGGCGAGGGCCGGGTAGGGCTCGTGCCCGGCCAGCAGACGGCCGACCACCCGCCGCGCGGTGTCGAGCGCGGGGTCATCCAGGCGGTGCTCCGGGTAGGCAGGGGCGAAGCCGGCCGCCAGGAGCAGCGTGTTGCGCTCGCGCAGGGGGACGTCGAGCCGCTCGGCCAGGCGCTCCACCATCTCGCGGCTCGGCCGGGCCTTGCCGGTTTCGAGGTAGCTCAGGTGGCGGGCCGAGACGCCGGCGTCGAGGGCGAGGCGCATCTGGCTCAACCGCCGCCGCTCCCGCCAGGCGCGGACCAGATCCCCGACCGGTCGCGTCCCCGTGGTCGCCGTCGGCGCCGTCGTCGTGCTCATGACCGAACGATAGATCGGCGGTCGCCTGCGGACAATGACCCCCGAGGTTATCGCCCCCGGGCGCGGTCGGGTCGACGATGGGGCCGCGCCCGCCGAGCGGCGGGGCCAACGCCGGTCCGCCGGGCGAACCCCAAATCGGGCCAACGGGTGAAAGGACTCCACCGGATGCCATGCCTCGAAGCGAGCGACGGGACGAACCTGTCCTATCGGGACTGGGGAGACGGCGAGCCGGTCGTCTTCGTCCACGGCGGCCAGTTGGGCGCCGACATGTGGGAGTACCAGATGGTGCCGCTGGCGGAACGTGGCCTCCGCTGCGTCGCCTACGACCGGCGGGGCTGCGGCGGC
>CADCWF010000370.1 GCA_902806345.1 uncultured Thermomicrobiales bacterium | reverse complement strand
GGGGCACCGGCCGGCGCTACTACGGCTGGGTGGTCGCGGGGACGCTCGCGTTCACCGAGACCGTCTCCTGGGGCGTCCTCTACTACGCCTTCGCGGTCTTCCTGGTGCCGATGCAGGCGGAGCTCGGCTGGTCGGCGGCGACACTGACCGGGGCCTACTCGCTGGCGCTGCTGATCTCCGGCCTCGCGGCGCCCTTCGTCGGCCGCTGGCTCGACCGCCATGGGCCGCGGGCGCTGATGACGGCCGGCTCGCTCCTGGGTGCCCTCCTCGTGCTCGCCTGGTCCCGAGTCCAGGACGCGGCGGCCTTCTACCTCGTCTGGGCGGGGATCGGGCTGGCGATGGCGACCACGCTCTACGAGCCGGCGTTCGCCACGGTGGCGACCTGGTTCGAGCGGGAGCGGGGCAAGGCCCTGCTGCTCGTGACGCTCGCCGCCGGCTTCGCCAGCACCATCTTCCTGCCGCTCTCGGGCTGGCTGGTTGGGGAGCTCGGTTGGCGGCGGGCGCTCGGAGCCCTCGCCGCGGTCCTCGCCGTCGCCACGGTCCTCCCCCACGCCCTCCTGCTCCGGCGGCGGCCGGAGGATCTCGGCCTGCGGCCCGACGGCACCCCGGCGGACGCCACCGGGTTCGGCATGGGGGAGGAGCCCGCCGGGGCAACGCCGCGCCAGGCGCTGCGCGACCCCGCCTTCCGGTGGCTGACGGCGGCGTTCTTCCTCGACACGTTCTCGCTGGTGGCGGTGGGGGTCCACCTGATCCCTTACCTGGTCGAGCGCGGCGACGAGCCCGGCTTCGCCGCCTCTGTCGTCGGCCTGATCGGCGCCGCCCAGGTCGGCGCCCGGGTGCTTGCAACCGTCCTCGGCGGCCGGGTCTCGCGGGTGGCCCTGACGGCAGGGGTCTTCGCCTTGCAGGCGGTCGCCCTGGTCGTCCTGATGGGGTGGCCGAACCGGGCCGGGGTGCTGGTCGCCGTCCTCCTCCTGGGTGCGGGGCGGGGCGTCTCGACGCTGATGCGGGCCGGGCTGATCGCCGAGTTCTACGGCCGCGCCCACTACGGCGCGATCGGCGGGCTGCTGGCGCTGTTCCTGACCGGCGCCCGCGCCCTGGCCCCGGTCGGCGCGGGCCTCGCCTACGCGGTCGTTGGCGGCTACGTCCCGGTCCTTTGGGGGTTGGCGGTCGCCTCGACGCTGGCGGCCGTCGCCATGCTCGGCGTCCGCCGAGCGCGAGCGGGGACTCCCTCGGGGTGAGGTTCCCGCCGATCGGCGACGCGGCCGGGCCGGCCTTGCCGGACCGCCTCCCCCACTCCTCGACCCCTCAGCGCAGCATGGTAGGCTTGATAGGATCGCCGCCGCCGTCCGGGCCGGGCGGCGGCCTTGCGTCTGTGGGGAACGATGGTCGCGACGGGGACGGGGACGCAGCCGGACGACGAGGTCACGGCGCTGATCGAGATCCCGCGGGGGAGCCGCAACAAGTACGAGCTCGACCCCGAGACCGGGCGGCTCAAGCTCGACCGGGTGCTCTACTCCTCGGTCCACTATCCGGCCGACTACGGCTTCATCCCGGAGACGCTGGCCGGCGACGGCGACCCGCTCGACATCCTGGTCCTCGTCCAGGAACCGACCTTCCCCGGCTGCCTGGTGCCGGCCCGACCGGTCGGCGGCCTCGACATGGACGACGAGAAGGGGTCCGACTTCAAGATCGTCGCGGTCCCCGTCGGCGACCCGCGCTACGCCCACGTCTACGAGATGACCGACCTCGGCGAGCACTGGGCGAAGGAAATCGAGACCTTCTTCGAGACCTACAAGTGGCTGGAGCCGGGTCAGACCGAGGTACTCGGCTGGCACACCGCCGTCGAGGCCAAAGCCGTCATCGTCGAGGCCCGCCGCCACTTCGCCGAGGTCGACGCCGCCCGCCGGGCGGCCTCCGGCGCCCTCGGCTAGGGCCACCCGGACGGAGGCTCGGCCCGTTTCGTGCATGGGTGAGGTGGACCATACGCCGCACCCGAGGCCCCGCACCGGGTGACGCCAGCCAGGGACCATACCTCCCGATGACCGACCCTTCCGTCCCCTCCGGTGCCGCCGAGGCGGCGGCGCTCTTTGAGGCGGCCGGCCTCGGCACCTGGAGTTGGGACCGCGCCCGCGACGAAGCCGTCTGGTCGCCCCTCCAGGAGCGATTGCACGGGCTGCCGGCCGGCGGCTACCGGGGCACTTTCGAGGCCTTCCTGGCACTGGTCCACCCAGAGGACCGCGAACGGGTGGGTGACGCGATGCGCGGGGCGCTCGCGTCGGGCCGCAACCACGACGTCGAATACCGCGCCGTCTGGCCAGACGGTTCCAGCCGCTGGTTGCGCGGCTGGGGTCGCGTCACCACCGATGCCGACGGCGAGCCGACGGGGCTGATCGGCGTCGGCATGGATGTCACCGAGCGCAAGGCGGCCGAGGCCGAGCGGGGACGGCTGCTGGCCGAGGTCGCGGCCGAGCGGAGCCTGCTGGAGGCGACGCTGGAGCACCTCCCGGTCGGCGTCGTCATCGCCGACGGGGCAACCAACCGGGTGGCGCTAGCCAACGCCCGGATGGATCTCCTCCTCGGCGCCGACCCGACCGCCCTCCCGGCGCTGCTGGATGCCTCGGGCGCCCCCCTGCCGCCGGCGGCGAATCCCCTCAGCCGGGCCGTCGCCGAGGGCGAGACGGTCGCCGGCGTCGAGGTCGGCCTCAGGCGGCCCGACGGGACGACGGCGACACTGCTCGTCAATGCGGCGCCGATCCGCGGCGCGGACGGGACGACCGTGGCCGGCGTCGCCACCTTCGACGACGTGTCGGAGCGGCGGCGGGCGGACGCGCGGCGGGCGTTCCTGGCCGAGGCGAGCGAGTTCCTCGCCGCCTCGCTCGGCGACGACACCACCCTGGAGAGCCTGGCGGGGGCGGCGGTGCCGACCCTGGCGGACCTCTGCATCATCGACCTGGTCGAGGACGGCCCGGTGCGGACGGCGGCCCTGGTCGGGCGGCGGGCACCGGCGGTGCGCGCCCTCGACGCGGTCTTCCCACCCGGCCGGAGCGGCGGCAACCCGATGGTCGTCGGTGCCCTCCGTAGCGGCGAGGTGCAGTGGGAGCCCGAGCTGGACGACGCGGCGTTGGCGCGGGTGGCCACCGGCCCCGAGCACCTGGCGCTGCTGCGCGACCTCGGCCCCACCGCCGCCGTCTGCGTGCCCCTGCGCGCCCGCGGCCGCGTGCTCGGCGCGGTCACCCTGATGATGGCCGAGTCGGGTCGCCGCCTCAACGGCGAAGACCGCCGGCTGGCCGAGGAGTTTGCCCGGCGCGTCGCCATCGCGGTCGACAACGCCCGCCTCTTCGCCGGCGAGCAGGCCGCCCGCCGCCAGGCCGAGGCGACGACCGAGCGGATGGCTCGCCTCCAACGCCTGACGGCCGAGCTGGCGAGCGCGACGACGCTGGACGCGGTGGCGGCGATCATCCTCGACCGGGGCGTCTCCGCCCTCGGGGCGAAGGCGGGGACGCTCGCCTTGGCCGATCCCGACCGCGGCAGCCTCCGGGTTCACCGCGCCGTCGGCTATGCCGACGACCTGGTCGAACGGTGGCATGAGTTCCCGACCGACGCGCCGGTGGCGTTGGCCGAGGCGGTCCGGACCGGGCAGCCGGTCTACCTCGCGTCGGCCACCGCGATCGCTGCCCGGTACCCCGACCTGGGCGACACGATCGCGACGACGGGGACGGCGGCGATGGCCGCCATCCCGATCGTCTCGGCCGGCCAGGTGCTGGCGGCGATCGGGCTCAGCTTCGCCGAGCCGCAGCCCTTCGACCCCGAGGCGCGGGCGCTGGTTGATTCGGTCGCCCACCAGAGCGCGCTGGCGCTGGAGCGGGTCCGGTTGCTGGAGGCCGAGCGGACGGCGCGGACCCAGGCCGAGGCGGCGCGGGGACGGCTGGCGTTCCTGGCCGAGGCGAGCGCGACGCTCGGCTCCTCGCTCGACTACCAGGCGACGATGCGGCAGCTCGCGGGGCTCCTGACGCAGCGCTTGGCGGACTGGGCCACGATCCACCTCGTGACCCCGGCCGGGCGGGTCGAGCTGCTGGAGCTGGTCCACGGCGACCCGGCGGAGGCCGACCTCGCGGCCCGGCTGGACGCCTACTACCGCGCCATCCCGCTGCCGGCGACGGTCGGGTCGGTGCTGGCGACCGGCGAGGCCGTCGTCGTCCCCGAGATCACGCCGGAGATGCTGGCGGCGGGGGGCCACGATCCGGAGCACCTGGAGCTGCTGCTGGGGATCGGCATGACGTCGGCGATGGTCGTGCCGCTGGCGGCGCACGACGAGGCGCTGGGGGCGATCACGCTCGTCCGCGCCGGCTCCTCGCCCCCCTACTCCGCCGAGGACCTCGCGTTCGTGACCGACCTCGCATCGCGCGCCGCCGTCGCCATCGCCAACGCCCGCCATTTCCTCGCCGAGGAGGCCGCCCGCCGCGAGGCGGAGGCGGCGACCCGCCGGACCGTCCGCCTGCAGGCGATCACGGCGGCCCTCTCCGGGGCGCTGACGCAGGACGCGGTGGTCACCCTCCTGATCGAGCAGGGCAGCGCCGCCCTCGGCGCCCGGGGCGGCACGGTCGCCGTGGCCGACGGCCCGGATGGCTTCCGGATCGTCCAGTCCACCGACTTCCCGGACGACGTCATCGCCCGTTGGCGTCGCTTCACGGCCGACGCCGGGATCGCCATCGCCGAGGCGATCCGGACCGGCGAGCCGGTGCTGCTGCCGACGGAGGCAGCCATCGAGGGGCGCTTCCCCCACCTGGCGGCGAACCGCGCCCGCGTCGGCTACCGGGCCTACGCCGCCATCCCCCTGCTGGCCGACCGGCGGGCGGTCGGGGCGATCGGGCTCACCTTCGCCGAGCCGCGAGCGTTCGCCGTCGAGGACGTGGCGCTGATGCTGGCGCTGGCTCGACAGAGCGCCCAGGCGCTCGAGCGGGCCCGCCTCTACGAGGCCGAGCGGGCTGCCCGCGACCAGGCGGAGGCCGCCGAGCGGCGGGGGCGGCGGGAAGCGGCCCGACTGGTCGCGCTGGCCAACCTCTCGCGCGCCTTCGTCGAGGCGGAACCCGACTACGCCACTGCGGTCGACGCCGTCGCCAGGATCACGGCCGACCACACCGGCGACTGCTGCGTGGTGCGGCTCGTCTCCGACGACGGCCACTGGGCCGATGTCGTCGCGCTCCACCACCCCGACCCGGCCACGGAGGCGCGCTTCCGAGAGATCGCGACGCCGCGGCAAACGGCCGACGAAGGGTTCTCGGGGATCGTCCTGGAGTCCGGTGCCCCCCTGCTGGTGCCGGACGTGGCAGCCGCCCCCGCCGCGCCCCGGTTCCCCCCCGACTACGGACGCCACCTCGCCGAGATCGGGCTGCGGGGGATGCTGGTGGTGCCGCTGCGGGCGCGCGGTCGCCACCTCGGCACCCTGGCGCTGCTGCGCGACCGACCGCAGCCACCGCTCACCGCGGACGACGCGAACTTCACCCAGGAGCTGGCCGACCGCGCCGCGCTGGCGATCGACAACGCCCGCCTCTACCAGGAGGCGCGGGCGGCGATCCGTGCCCGCGACGAGTTCCTCTCGGTGGCCGCCCACGAGCTGCGGACCCCGGTCACCACGGTCAAGGGCTACGCCCAGATGCTGCTCCGCTCCCAGAAACGGGCGATCTCGCCCGAGCGGACGCTGCAGTTCCTCTCCGCGATCGACGACGCCACCGATCGCCTGAAGCAGCTGGCCGAAGACCTGCTCGATGTCTCGCGCCTCCGCCTCGGCCAGTTGCCCCTGCGCCGTCGGGAGACCGACCTCATCGCCCTCGCGGCGGCGGTGGTCGAGCGATTCTACGCGCAACTGGACGACCACCACCCGGTCCGGCTCCACGTCGCCGAGGCGCCGGCCGCCGTCTGGGCGGACCCGGACCGGGTCGACCAGATCCTGAGCAACCTGATCGACAACGCCGCCAAGTACTCCCCCGCCGGCGGCGAGATCGCGGTCGGCGTCGGGCCGGACGGGGACGGCGTCCGGCTGACCGTGCGGGACCGGGGGATCGGCCTGCCGCCGGGAGAAGCGGAGACGATCTTCGAGCCGTTCAACCGAGCCACCAACGCCGCCCGCGAGAACCTTCCGGGGCTCGGCCTCGGGCTCTCGATCTGCCGCTCGCTGGCCGAGCGGCACGGGGGCCGGATCTGGGCCGAGAGCGCCGGCGAGGGCGAGGGGACCACGTTCGTGCTGTGGCTGCCGCGGAAGGAACCGGGTGATGAGGTGATCGGGTCATAGGGTGGTGGAGGAAGAGTATCCGTCCCCGATCGCCCTACGACCCCATCACCCAATGTCGGCGGTAGACTGGGCGGAGAACCGTCGGCGCCGGGAGTTGAGCGTGGCCCGCTGGAACAAGCGCGAACTGCGCATGGCCGACGACCACGGCTGGCGCTGCAGACCCGGCTACACGATCTTCGTCGTCGACCGCGGCGCGGTCCGCTTCGATATCCCCGAGTCGTGGGTCGTCCAGGTCGACGCCGAGGGGGTCAAGATCCACGACAAGCGGCCGCCGGACGACGACGCCCGCCTCCAGCTGACCGTCTTCTACCCGCCGCCGGTGGTCGACTGGACGGAGCTGCCGCTGGCCACCCTCCTGGCCGACGCCCTGGCTGGGCGCGGCCGGAAGGCCGCCGCCGAGGCCGAAGGCCGCCGCCCCGAACACGACCGCCGCGCCCTGCTGCGGGGCGACCGCGACGACCCCTTGGCCGGGCTGGCCGACGACCCGGACGACGACGACCTCCTCGGCCAGGATCCGATCAGCCACGTCCTGCGGCCGGGGCTGGAGATCGTCTGGACGGAGGTTCGCCGGCTGGACCCCGAGGAGAAGCGGGAGGCCCGCCACCGCCACCTCGTCGCCCGCGGCAAGGGGACTGACCGCGGCTACGAGCGCGACATCCTGCCCTTCGTCACGATGGACTTCTGGCCGGAGGACGCCGGCCGCTGCAACGCCGTCTGGAAGGAGTTGGTCCGCAGCCTGCGTGTCGGCCAGTACGTCGCCGACCCCCGCAAGGGGCCGCAGCGCGCCTGAGCCGTCGATCGGGAGGAGCGGGCAACGCTCCCGCATACGCCCTCCGCCTTCCGTCACGTCCGACGACCTACTGCACCTGGGCTACGTTTTCGCCCTCGTCCAGTGGAGCTGTCTGGTCATTGGCTCGGCGCCCCCCTCGGGCACGGGGATTCCACCGTTGTTCGGAACCCCGGCGGGGACGCAAGGGACCAACGCGGACATAATCGTCATTGGGGTTCGCCAGCGTCCATACTTGCGCCATGGACGCCTCCTCCCTCCCCCCCCCCACCATCCCGATCCCCGTCGAGCTCTTCGGCGTCCCCCGCCTGCTCGTCGGCGGCGCCGCGGCCGAGGCGGACGGGGCCACCCTGGGCGAGCTAGCGGCCGACCTCGCCGCCCGCGCCCCGGCCCTTGCCGGCCCCGTGCTCGACCCGGCCACCGGCTGGCCCCTGGACGGCTACGCCTTCGTCGTCGACGAGCGCTTCACCCGCGACCCGGCGACGCCGCTCGGCCCCGGCTCGACGGTGCTGCTGGTCTCCAGCGTGGCGGGGGGATGATGCCGACTCCTAGCCGGTAGACCTGTCTCACCCGACATGTCGGGCCATAGTCTTGGCGAAGTCCCGTGCAGTTTCGATCGCAGGCCAAGGGGTTGGCCATCCGGTCAGCCACTTTTTCGACCCTGCCGACTTCCCGCCGTGCCGACGACGACCGACGGATCAGCCTGACTGCCCTACAGCGGTATGCAAAACAGTTGGCCCTCGCCGCGTCCGCAGCGTGCAGGGGTGCGGGCCGGACCTATCCTGCCCGCTACGAAACCTCGCGGGCGGACTCGTCTGCAACCCGCCGTAGGTTCGCCGCACTCCCCGGGTTCCGTCGCCTTCCCCAAGCGACCAGCGGGCCGTTGCGCGAGGGGGCAGCCGAGGGTAGGATGACGGTGGAGTTGCCACGCCGCACGTGGCGATCGGGACGGCGGAACCCCGATCGCGCGAGGCAGAGCTCGCGGGCCCGGGTCGAGGAGCGGGGAGCCATTCCCGCTGTCGCGCGACGGGACCAGGAGGGTCAGGGTGGTTCTGACCGACGAGGAGTTGGTCCAAATCGAAAAGCAGGTCCTGTCGGAACTGGAGAAGGAACCGACGCCGTACGCTCCCCGTGAGTTGATCACTCGGCTACGAGACCGGCACTCGGAGCACCTGATCCGAGCCGCCATCTGGTACCTCATTGATCGGAACGAAGTCGAACTGACCCGAGATCGCTTGCTCAAGCTTGCGGGCACTGAGTCCGGGATCCCTATGGGCACGGCCGCACCCCAGCGGTGACGCGGCGCGAGGACCGGCTCCATCCGTCGGGGAAAGAAGATCTCGGCGACCGGCGGCCTCCTGGGCGGCGGGACCGGGATCGTATCCTCTACTCCTCGGCCTTCCGTCGGCTGGCCGGCATCACCCAGGTGGTTTCGGCCACCGACCGCCTCCCGATCCACAACCGGTTGACCCACACGCTGGAGGTCGCCCAGATCGGCCGAAGTCTGGCTGAGGAGTTGCAACGCTCGGCACCCGACCCGGAGCAACTCAACGTGCTCGGGGGCCTCGATCCCGATGTGGTTGAGGCAGCCTGCCTCGCCCACGACCTTGGCCACCCGCCATTCGGTCACGTTGCGGAAGAGGAACTCGACCGGCTCATGCAAGAGCATGGAGTCAACGACGGCTTCGAGGGCAATCCCCAAACGTTCCGCATCCTGACTCGTCTGGCGGTGCGCTACCCAGGCATCGAGGGGTTGGACCTCACCCGTGCCACGCTGTGCGCAGTGCTCAAGTACCCGTGGACGCGAGGAACCACCGGGACGGGGGAGAAGGCCCGAAAGTGGGGGGCCTACCCGTCCGAAGACGCCGTGTTTCGATGGGCCCGCCAACTCGTGCCAGGGTTGGGCGAACGCAAGTGCTTGGAAGCGGAGCTTATGGATTGGGCCGACGACGTGGCCTACGCGGTCCACGACGTCGAGGACTTCTATCGGGCCGGCCTCATTCCGCTGGACAAGATCGCCAACGACGATCAGGAGCGCGCCCGGTTCATCGGCGACGAGTTGGATCGAAACGCGAAGCTCAGCGCGGCCTACGGAGCCGATGAACTGGCCGCCGCTTTCAACGAGATTATGGCGATCGCACCGATCCCTGAGCCGTATCGGGGGAACCGCGAAGGGCGCGCCCGACTGAGAAGCTTCACCTCGTCACTGGTGGACCGCTACGTCAAGGCCGTGTCGCTTGATACGGATGATGCCGGCAATCCGACCCTCACCATCGACCAGGAGGCGCGCAAAGAAGTCGCCATGCTCAAAGGGTTGACCTGGCAGTACGTGATCGAGAGCCCGGCCCTCATCACCCAGCGGTACGGGCACAAGCGGCTCATCCGCTCCCTGTTCGACACCCTCTGCGACGCGGGGACGGCGAAGCAGGATCGACGGGTCTTCCCGGAGTTCTATCGGGAACTGCTCGGCGAGTCGCCGGACGACGCGACCATCCTCCGCACCGTCGCGGACCTCATCGCCTCCATGACGGAATCCCAGGTCGTCGCCCTTCACCACCGCTTGACGGGGATTGCCTTTGGCTCGACGCTGGACCCGATCCTGCCATAGACGGCACGCGCGGCGGGGGTGCGCGCCGGGCCATCCTCGGGGGTGTCCCGCGGTTCGCCGCAGGGCGATTCGAGGACCCGGCGCCGGCGTTCGCCGGGCGAATCGCCATCCGGCCCCGATGCCATCCATACTTCGGGGATGAAGACGAACCGCGGCGCTCGTTTCCCCCTCATCCCGGCGGCGCCGGGGCGATCCCCTGGCGCACCCGCAACGGCCGGTCCCGGCTTCGACCCAGGACCGACCGAAGTTTCCGGCCCCGGCGAGCCGGGGGGCCGACCATGATCCTGCGCGGCGTCCACGGCCGGGCCCTCCGGATCGACCTGGCAACCGGCGAAACGGACGTGCTGCCCCTGACCGGGGCCGACTTCGCCGCCGTCGTCGGGGGGGCGGGGCTGGCCAGCCTGCTGCTGCTCCGGCACTGCCCGCCGGGGGCCGACCCGCTCGGGCCGGACAACCCGCTCGTCTTCGCCGCCAGCCCCTTCGTCGGCACCGGCATCACCACCGCCGCCAAGATCGCCCTCGCCGCCCGTTCCCCCCAGACCGGGATGATCGGCGACTCCCTCTCCTCCTCCTACCTCGCCCTGGCCCTGAAGCGGACCGGCTACGATGCGCTCGTCCTCACCGGTCAAGCCCGCGCCTGGAGCACCCTCGTCGTCGACAGCGGCGCCGTCCGCCTGGAACCGGCGGCCGACCTCCTCGGGCTCGACCCGGCGGCAACCTCGGACGCGGTCCGGGCCCGGCTCGGCACCGGCTACCGCGTCGCCGCGATCGGCCCGGCCGGCGAGCACGGCGTCGTCTACGCCGCCGTCGCCAACGACGGCCGCCTGGCCGGGCGCACCGGCACCGGCGCAGTGATGGGGAGCAAGCGGCTGAAGGCGGTCGCCGTCCGCGGCAACACGCTGCCCCGCGTCGCCGACCCGAAGGGGCTAGCGAAGGCGGCGCGCGCGCTCGGCGAGAAGAGCCTGGGGCCGCAGACGGCCAAGTACCGCGAGTTGGGCACGGCCGCCAACGTGGCGTTCTTCGACCGGATGGGCACCCTGCCGACGCGCAACTTCCAGGCCGGTTCCTTCGCCGGCGCCGCCGCCATCTCCGGCGAGACGCTCCTGCTGGAGCACCGCACCGACCGCCACGCCTGCGCCGGCTGCACCGTCGGCTGCGAGCACCGCTACACGACGACCGACGGCGGCGCGGCGACCGAGACCCGGCTGGAGTACGAGACGCTCTTCGCCCTCGGCTCGCTCTGCGGCGTCGCCGACCCGAACGCGGTCCTGCGCGCGGCCGCCCTCTGCGACCGGCTCGGCATCGACGCCATCTCGGCCGGGGCGACGGTCGCCTGGGCGATGGAGTGCGGCGAGCGCGGCATCGACCTCTCCCCCTGGGGGGGGCCGGCGCCGGCCTTCGGCGACGCGGCGGCGCTGCTCGAGACATTGGAGGCGATCGGCCACCGGCGCGGCCTGGGGGACCTCCTGGCCGAGGGCACGCGGCGGGCGAGCGAGACCGTGGGCCAGGGCAGCGACCGCTGGGCGATGCACGTGAAAGGGCTTGAGCTGCCCGGCTACGACCCGCGCAAGCTGCAGACGATGGCGCTCGGGCTGGCGGTGGCCACCCGCGGCGCCTGCCACAACCGATCCTCCGCCTACGAGGCCGACTTCTCCGACGCCCTCGACCCCAACGCCGAGGCCCGGGCGCGGGCGGCGGCGGCCGTCGCGGCCGAGGACCAGGCGGCGCTGCTGGACAGCCTGACGGTCTGCAAGTTCCTCCGCCACGTCTTCGTCGACCTCCCCGAGGAGACCGCCGCGCTGCACCGGCTGGTGACCGGCCAGGAGACCACCGGCGACGACCTCCGCCGGGCCGGCGCCGAGATCACCGGGGTGAAGAAACGCTTCAACGAGCGGATGGGCTGGACCCGTGCCCTCGATACCCTGCCGCCCCGCCTCCTCGGCGAGGACGACGGCGCCGGCCCCGGCGTCGCCGCTCCCGCCGGCGGCTCCCCCCTTACCCGCGCCCGCTTGGAAACGATGGTCGACGCCTACTACGCGGCGCGGGGCTGGGGCGCCGACGGCCGAGTCGAGGAGTCGAGGGGTCGAGGGGTCGAGGAGAACGGGGTGGTGCGGTAGAGTGGCGACGCGGGCACCGCTCCGGCTGTCCCCTCGTCTCCTTCTCGACGCCTCGTCTCGGTCCCCGGAGGGTTCTCCGCATGCCCACGCTCCAGTACCTCGGCCATAGCGCCTTCCAGTTGGAGGCCGACGGCGTGATCGTCGCCGTCGACCCGTTCCTGACCGGCAACCCCAAGGCCTCCCACGAGGAGAAGCACCTCCACCCGCAGGCGATCCTGCTAACCCACGCCCACAACGACCACGTCGGCGACACGGTCGCGATCGCCAAGCGGACCGGGGCCAAGGTGATCGCCACCTTCGAGCTCGCCGAGTGGCTGAAGACCCAGGGCGTGGCGGGGGCGACAGGGGGCAACCACGGTGGCACCGTCGCCTTCGAGGGCGGCACCGCCAAGTTCGTCCCGGCCTGGCACACCTCGTCCTACTTCGACGGCACGACCTTCGTCGCGCCGGGGGTCCCGGCCGGGCTGGTCGTCCGCTTCGGCGGCCGCACGATCTACTTCGCCGGCGACACCTGCCTCTTCGGCGACATGGCGCTGATCGGCGAGGAGGGCCTGGACGTGGCGGTGCTCCCGATCGGCGACCACTTCACGATGGGCCCGGCCGACGCCCTCCGCGCCGTCACGTTGCTCAAGCCGAAGCTGGTCGTTCCCTGTCACTACGACACGTTCCCCCCGATCGAGCAGGACGGGGCGGCCTTCGCGGCCCGGGTCGAGGCCGAAACCGGCTCCCGCGGCGCCGTGCTGAAGCCGGGCGAGACGCTGGAGTGCTAGGGGATAGGGTGTAGGCAAATAGAGGATAGGCGAGACGAGGTCGTGCCGCGTGCTGCGGCGCCGGTATCGTGCTCCTATCCCCTCTCCCCTACGCCCTATCCGCCCCGGAGCCCCATGGACAAGCTGAACGAGGAACTGGCCCGGACGGCCTACCAGAAGAAGGCGGTCAGCAAGCTGGCGCCGGCGGCGGTGCTGGAGCTGGCGGTCGCATTCTTCGGCGAGCGCGGCTACAAGGCGGGGCGGACCGGGCGGCCGAACCAGGTCTTTATCATGGGCAAGGCCGAGGGCGGGCTGCCGCGCGTCACCGGCGAGGTGGCGGCCCGGGCCGACGTCGGCAAGCCGGGGACGACGCTGGTGACGATGGACGCCGCCGGCGAGAAGCTCGGGCCGGCGATGGCCGAGTTCCACAAGGAGCTGCGGGCGCGGGGGCGGAAGCCGGCGGCCGGGGGCTGAACCGAGGTTCGGGGGGCGCCGCCGAACCCGCTTGACTTCGCGTGCGGTTGAAGCCCTACCATCGGCTCATGGGGTCGTCCCGCCCCGTATCCGGACGGTGACGGTGCCGGCGGCACGGACCAGGCCGGCGGAGGCAACCCGCATGGACATCGTCGAGGCCTGGCACGCCGCCGTCAACGCCAGCGACGCCGAGCGGGCGGCGGCGCTCTCCCACCCCGAGGTCGAGGTGGTCGGGCCGCGGGGGGTGGCGACTGGGCGGGCGGTCGTCCGCGAGTGGGTCGGCCACGCCGGCATCCGCCTCGAACCGCGCCGCTGGTTCCGGCGGGACGACCGGGTGGTCGTCAAGCAGCGGGCCCGATGGTGCGATGCGGCGACGGGCGTGACGGGGGAGCCGTTGACTGTGGCGACGGTCTTCCGCCTCCGCGACGGCCTGATCCAGCGGATCGCTCGCCGCGATACCCTCCAGGAGGCGCTGGTCGAAGCCGGGCTCGACGAGTCAACCGAGATCGAGCCCAAGCCGGCTCCCCGAGGCACCACGGGCACGACCGATCGGAGCGGAGACTGAGGGGATCGGTGGCGCTGCCGTACCCGCCGCGCCCCGCTGGATTCCCGAACGAGGAGGAACGCATCCGGTGGAGCCGTTCATCTGCGTCACCTGCGGCGCCCAGTTCCCGGTCGCGGCCAAGCCGGCCACTGCGTGCCCGATCTGCCAGGACGAGCGGCAGTACGTCGGGCACGAGGGGCAACGCTGGACGACCATCGGCGAGTTGCGCCCCGACCACCGCAACGTCGTCCGCCCGATCGAGCCGGGACTGACCGGGATCGCGACCGAGCCCCAGTTCGCCATCGGCCAGCAGGCGCACCTGATCGAGACGCCGGCCGGCAACGTGCTCTGGAACTGCATCAGCCTGGTCGACGACGAGACCGTGGCCGAGGTCGAGCGCTGCGGCGGCTTGGCCGCGATCGCGGTTTCCCACCCGCACTTCTTCACCGGCGTCGCCGAGTGGAGCCGCGCCTTCGGCGGCGCGCCGATCCTCCTCCACGCCGCCGACCGGGAGTGGGTGACGCGACCGGACGAGGCGATCCGCTTCTGGGAGGGCGAGACCGCGGAGGTCCTGCCCGGCAGCGGGCTGACGCTCGTCCGCTGCGGCGGCCACTTCCCCGGCAGTTGCGTGCTGCATTGGCCGAGCGGCGCCGAGGGCCGAGGCGCCCTGCTGACCGGCGACACGATCACGGTCGTCGCCAACCGCCGCTGGGTGAGCTTCATGGAGAGCTACCCGAACCTGATCCCGCTCGGGGCCGGGACGATCCGGGGGATCGTGGCCGCGATCGAGCCCTACCGGTTCGATCGCCTCTACGGCGGCTGGCACGGCAGCGTCGTGTCGTCCGACGCCGAGGGCGCGGTGCGACGCTCGGCGGAGCGGTATGTGGCGCGC
>CADCWF010000369.1 GCA_902806345.1 uncultured Thermomicrobiales bacterium | reverse complement strand
ACCATCATGGGTCCGCTGTTCACCAAGTGCCCTCACCCCCCCGCCCCTTCTCCCGATGCGCGGGAGAGGGGGAGACCGGGGCGGCAGCACTGCACGGAAAACCGGACCGTATCGCCCTTGGCCCGACCGAACTCCCCACTTCCGTGCGTCGGGAGAGGGGGCGAGGGTGAGGGCTCTCCGCTCGATGGACCACGAGACGGCGCCGATTCACGAACGGCCCCCGCGCACGATGGCGAAAAACTCCGCCCGCGTCGCCGGCCGCCGGCGGAAGCCGCCGCGCACCGCCGAGGTGACCATCGTCGCCCCCGGCTTGCGGATGCCGCGGATGGTCATGCAGGTGTGGACGGCCTCGATCACGACGCCGCAGCCGTCCGGCTCCAGCCCCGCCATCAGGGCGTCGGCGATCTCGCTCGTCAGCCGCTCCTGGACCTGGGGCCGGCGGGCGTACCCCTCGACCAGCCGCGCCAGCTTGGAGAGCCCGACCACCCGGCCCTGGGGGATGTAGCCGACGTGGGCCACCCCGGTGAAGGGCAGCAGGTGGTGCTCGCAGAGGGAGGCGAAGGGGATGTCGCGGAGGACGACGAGCTCCTTGTGCCCCTCGTCGAAGGTGACGCCGAGGTGTGCGCACGGGTCTTCGCGCAGACCGGCGAAGAGTTCGGCGTAGGCCCCCGCCACCCGCCGCGGCGTCCGTTGCAACCCTTCGCGGTCGGGGTCCTCGCCGAGGGCCAGCAGGATCTCGCGGACCGCCCGCTCGATCCGCGGCAGGTCGGGCGTGGGCTGCGGCTCCGGCGGGGACCCCAGCGCGGATGCCGGGCCGAGCCTCGGGTCGGCGTCGCCGCGCTCCGGCTCGGTCACCGGGTCGCTCCCCGGCGGGTGCGGACGATCCGGACCCCGGCCGCGTCGAGGATCGCCCCCGCGATCGGGGCCTCCGGCTTGCGGACGGCGACGGTCACCGCCCGCACCGACGGGAACTCGGCCAGGATCACCCGCGCGATCTCCTCGGCCACCGCCTCGATCAGGTCGCGCGGGAGCCCCTCGACGACGGCCTTGACCCGCTTGTAGACGGCGCTGTAGGAGACGGTCCGGGCGAGGTCGTCGGTCTCGCCGGCCGGCCGGAGGTCGGTCCGCAGGGCGACGTCGACGGTGAAGCGCTGGCCCTGCGCCTTCTCCTCGGGGTTGACCCCGTGGTAGGCGTAGAAGCGCAGCCCCTCGAGGAACACCTCGTCCCCGGTCCCGGCCCGGCCATCGCCGCTGGTGCCGAATTCCTGCTCGCCGTCCATCGACGGAGTATACCGGCGCCGCGCCGGCCGATCCCCGGTCGGTGCCCCGCTGGACGCGACAGAACATCCGTTTGGCACGAATTGTGCGTATATCTTCTGGCACCGCGTTCGCGCGAGATTCGGCGACGGTTTCGGGACCCTCCTACGGGGTCCGGTTTCGATGTCCCGTTTCCTTCCTCGACGGAGGCGGCGGCCAGAATGGGAGGAACGCATGGTTTACGACGTGACGTACCAGGTCGGCGGCGAAGAGCGGACCGATCGGGTGATCGCCCCGCACGCCGCCGGCGCCGCCGAGCGGGTCCAGGCCAGCCACGACGGCTCTGACCGCTACGAGCTGCTGCTGGTCCACCTACTCGACGAGGCGGACGCTGGCTGCGGAGCCGACTAGGCTCGCGGTCCCGCTCGGGTCGCCCACGGCCCAGAACACCGAGACCCCGCTCCCTGGGGGCGGGGTCTCCTCACGTCCGTCGCCAGGGGTCGTTGCCGCTTCCTCTGCTACGATAGGGGCCACCCCGCGCCCACGGTCGAGACGGAGGGGGTCGGTTGACCCAGGACACCTCGTTTGCGGTGCCGCCGCGCCTGCTGCCCGGCGCGCCGTACCCGCTCGGTGCCGCCTGGGACGGCGGTGGCGTCAACTTCGCCCTCTTCTCCGAGCACGCCGACGCCGTCGAGCTGTGCCTCTTCGACCACCCGGACGCCCCACGCGAGCGGTGGCGGCTGCCCCTGCCGGAGCGGACCGGCCACACCTGGCACGGCTACCTGCCCGGTGCCGGCCCCGGCCTCGCCTACGGGTACCGCGTTGCCGGCCCCTACGACCCCGGGCGTGGCCACCGCTTCAACCCCGCCAAGCTGCTGCTCGATCCTTATGCCCGCGACATCGCCGGCCGGGTCCGCTGGGACCACGCGGTCTACGGCTATCGCCGCTTCCCCCACGCCGACGACCTCGCCCCGGACGGGGCCGACAGCGCCCCCTTCGTGCCCCGCAGCGTCGTCGTCGACCCGGCCTTCGCCTGGGGCGACGACGCGCCGCCCGGCACCCCGTGGTCCGATACGCTGATCTACGAGGTCCACGCGAAGGGGTTCACCCGCCAGCACCCCGAGGTGCCGGCCCCGCTGCGCGGCACCTACGCCGGCCTCGCCCACCCCGCCGCGCTCGACCACCTGCGCCGCCTCGGCGCCACCGCCGTCGAGCTGCTGCCCGTCCACGCCTGGGTCGACGAGGCGTTCCTCGCCGCCAAAGGGCTGACCAACTACTGGGGCTATAACTCGGTCGGCTTCCTTGCTCCCGCGGCCCACCTCGCCCACGACCGCTCGCCGGGCGGCCCGCCCCGCGAGTTCAAGGCGATGGTCAAGGCGCTCCACGCCGCCGGCCTCGAGGTGATCCTTGACGTCGTCTACAACCACACCGCCGAGGGCAACCACCTCGGCCCGACCCTCGCCTTCCGCGGCATCGACAACGCCGCCTACTACAAGCTGGAGCCCGACCAACCCCGCTACTACCTGGATTACACCGGCACCGGCAACACGCTCGATGCCAGCCACCCCTCGGTGCTCCAACTGATCATGGACTCCCTGCGCTACTGGGTGACCGAGATGCGGGTCGACGGCTTCCGCTTCGACCTTGCCTCGGCCCTGGCGCGGGAGCCGTACCAGTTCGACCCCCGCTCGGGCTTCTTCGACGCGGTCCACCAGGACCCGGTGCTCTCCCAAGTGAAGCTGATCGCCGAGCCGTGGGACGTCGGCGCCGGCGGCTACCAGGTCGGCCGCTACCCCGTCCGCTGGGCGGAATGGAACGACAAGTACCGCGACACCGTCCGCTCCTTCTGGCGTGGCGACGGCCTCCCGCTGGCCGACCTCGGCGCCCGCCTGGTCGGCTCGCCGGACCTTTACCGGCGGCCCGGCCACCACCCCTGGTCGAGCGTCAACTTCGTCACCGCCCACGACGGCTTCACGCTGGAGGACCTCGTCTCCTACGCCCACAAGCACAACGAGGCCAACGGCGAGCACAACCGCGACGGCTCCGACCACAACCGCTCGGCCAACTACGGCGTCGAGGGGCCGACCGACCGCCCCGACGTCGTCGCCACTCGGCGGCGGCAGCGGCGCAACCTGCTGGCGACGCTGCTGCTCTCGCGGGGCGTGCCGATGCTCCTCGGCGGCGACGAGTTGGGCCGCACCCAACGCGGCAACAACAACGCCTATTGTCAGGACAACCGCATCTCCTGGTTCGACTGGGATCTCGACGCGGGCGACGAGGCCCTGCTCGCCTTCGCCCGCCGCCTCGTCGCCCTCCGCCGGGCCTACCCCGCCTTCCGGCCCGACCGCTTCCCGCCCGCCGGTGCCGGCCTGGAACCGATCTGGCTCCGCGCGGGCGGCGGCGAGATGGATGTCGGCGACTGGCACGCCCCGGGCCGCCACGCCCTCGGCCTCTGTCTCCACCTCGGCCCCACCGCGGCGTCGGACGCCGCCATCAAGATCGCAGCCGACGGTACTGACGTCGGTGCCAACCCCGTCCCCGACCGTTCCTCGGACGGCGGCCTCGACCCCGACCCCGAGGACAACGCCCTCCTGCCCGGCGAGACGCTGGCGCTGCTCCTCAACGCCGGCACCGAGGCAACCCGCTTCGACCTGCCCGGCCTCGACGGCGCCCCTTCGTCCTGGAAGATCCTCCTGGACACCTCCGCCCCGGCCGCCGGCCCCGACCGCACTCTGCCCGGCGACCGCCCAACGACCGTGACCGGCCGTAGCGTCCTCTTGCTCCGCCGGGAGGCGGAGGCTACGCCGTAGGGGCAGGCCCCGTGCCCGCCCGCGGGCCGAAGGCGCCCTCCGTTCGCGCCCGCCCGTGGCGCTCGGTGCCGCACTGCGGATGCCCGAGGAGCACAGGGTCCACCCCAACGGATCGCGTCCACGTCGGCCGAGTCGGCGAGGTCGGCGCGACACCGCTTTACGCCGACTGTTCTCCGTGATACCGTCGCGCCCTCCGCGAGGACTGTCACGACGCCGGGCGAGGAATCGGCGGCCGCGGCCGTTCCGGAAGAGGCGTCCCCGGAGATTGGAGAGGCCGACGGGCGAAAGGAGTGCAGGCGATGGCGTCCATCCACGAGCACTACGACGACCTGATGAAGGGGCGGATCGACCGCCGCACCTTCTTCAAGCGGGCCGCGGCGGCCGGCGCCGCCACCCCCCTGATCGCGAGCTACCTGAACGAGCCGGCGGCGGCCCGCCACCGCCCGGCTAGCCACGGCCGTTTCTCGCTGACGACCGCGATGGCCCAGGGCGGTCCGGTCGCGCCGCCGCCGGCCGACGCCGACACGAGCGACCCGTTGGTCTTCCGCGGCTGGAACTTCCTGCCGGAGATCGTCCAGGACAACACGGCGCGGTTCAACGAGAAGTACTCCGAAAACGCCGACTACCAGACGATCACCGGCGACTACATCTCCATCGTCGAGAACTTCCACATCGCCAACCAGCCGCTGGACATGGGCTACGCCAACCCGGCAACCCTCTACCGCTGGGCGATCCCCGAGTGGGTCGTCGACTACGAGGGGTGGTGGGGCGCCGAGGCCGCCCGGGGCGAGATGTACGAGGGCGTCCGCGACTCGATGACGATCGACGGTCGACTGTACGGCCTCCCCTACTTCGTCTCGATCCGCGGCACGGTGATGGCGAACAACGCCATCCTCGACAAGGCCGGCATCGGCCCCGCCGACTACCCCAAGACCTGGGACGAACTCTACGCCCAGGCCCGCCAGCTCAAGGCCGACGGCGTCACCGACGGCCCGCCGCTGCTGCCCCACTGGTTCGCCGCCGGGGTCTGGTTCGGCGTCTCCTGGGGCTACCTCTTCGAATGCCTCAACCGGGGTGCCGTCCTCTTCGACGCCGAGAACGCTCCCGTCTTCGACGACCAGACGCTCGAGATCCTCGCCAACTGGCGCGCCCTCGCCGAGGAGGAGATCATCCCCGAGGGCGTCTTCACGATGGGCGAGGCGGACTACATCGACGCCTTCGCCCGCGGCACCTACGCCTACAGCCCGCAGCAGATCTACGACCTCAAGGTCTTCAACGACCCGAACCGCTCCCAGGTGGCCGGCCAGGTCGCCCCGGTCCCGGTCGTCGACCAGCCGTGGGGGCTGATCGACGAGGGCATCTACTCGCTGGCCAACCGCAACCAGACCCCGGAGCGACTGGCCCGCGACTACCGCCTCGGCGGCTTCTTCGGCTACCGCGACGAGATCGAGGGCGGCGAGCTCTTCGTCGCCAAGCGGTGGGCGATCGAGGCGGCGCTCAACTCCGGCTACACCGAGATCCTCGAAGACCCGGAGGTGATCGCCGCCTACAACGAGTGGCTACCCGAACCGGCGATGCTGGAGACGATCAACGGGGTCGTCAACGCCGGCCAGTTCCCGGCGGTCTGGCAGACCTTCTGGTGGGAGGAGTGGAACGCCCAGGCGATGACCGAGTTGCCAAAGGCGATCCTCGGCCAGACCCCGGTCGAGGAGGTCCACGCCGGCCTGAAGACCTTGGCCGAGGAGCTGGCCACCCGCTACCAGCAGTAAGAGCCCTCACCCCCCGCCCCGCTCCTGCCGCGGCAGGAGCGGGGGAGGTGTGGGGTCCGGCCCGTCCGTCCCCACCCCGTCGTCCTTCGCCTTCGGCTCAGGATGACGGGCAGCTCGCGACAGCGCTCCCCGCTCCTGCCGCGGCAGGAGCGGGGTCGGGGGTGAGGGTTCCTCATGATCGCCACCAGCCCCACCACCCAACCCACTCCACCAGCAGTGGCGCAACCCCGGCGCTGGTCCACCTCGCGCCTGGGCGACGGTCAGTTCGCGACGCTCCTGACCCTGCCGGTCATCGTCGTGCTCGGGCTGGTCGTCGCCTACCCGACCTTGTACTCGCTCTGGATGAGCTTCCAGCGGATCGACCTCATCTTCGGCACCACCGAAGCGGTCGGCTTCGCCAACTACCGGCAGGCGCTCACCTCGCCGGAGGTGTGGCACTCGGTCCGGGTGACGCTCCTCTACACGGCCCTGGTGACGATCTTCGCGGTCGCGATCGCCGTCGGCGGCGCCCTGCTGCTGAACGAGCGGTTCCGCGGTCGCGGCTTCCTGATGGCGCTGGTGATCCTGCCGTGGGCCGTCTCCCTCTACGCCACGGCCGTCGTCTGGAAGTACATCTACAGCCCCGAGTGGGGGTTGCTCAACGCCGTCCTCCAGCAGCGCCTCGGTCTCTCCGACGGACCGATCCTGTTCCTCTCCGAGCGGGGGGCGGTGCCGGCCCTGGCCGTCGCCCACGCCTGGCAGATCGCGCCGCTCGGGATGTACTTCGTGCTGGCCACCCTCCAGGTCATCCCGGAGGACCTCTACAAGGCGGCCAAGGTCGACCGCCTCGGCGCCTTCGGCCGCTTCCGCCACGTCGTCCTGCCCTACATCAAGACCCCCCTCTCGATCGTCATGGTGCTGATCACGGTCGAGGCCGCCCGCGTCTTCGACATCATCTTCTTCATGACCAACGGCGGCCCCGGCGACGCCTCGACCACCCTGACCTGGGACATCTATCGGCAGAGCTTCGTCAACCGCAACCTCGGCTACGGCGCCGCCGTCGCCTGGATCCTGGTCGTCCTGACGACGATCATCACGACCGTCTACTTCTTGCTGCTGTTCCGCAACCGGGAGAAGCGCCCGGACAAGGCGGCCGTGGGCGAGGCGACGTGATGCAGGCTAATGTCGAACGCGCCGCTGGGTCGCCGCTCGCAGTCATCCTGAGCGGAGCGAAGGTTCTCCCGCCGCAGCGGCGTCCTGCGTTCGTTCGTGGCAGGAATCGGAGAGAGATCCTTCGCCTGCGGGCTCAGGATGACGCGGGGGCGGGCACCGTCCTCCAAACAGGGGGGAGCGGGTCCGTCCTGCCATCTCCGAGCGATCGCAGGACACGGCGGTCATGACCGCCGCCATCACCCCGCGCCGGGTGCTCACCTACGCCGCCGCCGCGCTGCTGCTGGTCTGGACCGTCTTCCCGATCTACTGGTTGTTGAGCATGTCCCTGATGTTCAAGACGGAACTGCTCTCGGTGCCGACCCACCTGGCGCCGCTGGAGCCGACGATCAGCAACTACACCCGCCTCTTCGGCGGCAGCGCGATCGGCCCCGGGGGCACCGAGCTGCCGCAGGTCGGTCAGGCCCCGATGATCCGCCGCGGCCTCCTCAACTCCCTCGTCATCGCGGTCTCCGTCACCGCGGCGACGATGGCGGTCGCCCTGCCGGTCGCCTACGCGCTCGGCCGACTCGCCTTTCGGGGCCGCGCCGCGATGCTCTTCGCGATCATCCTCTCCCGCTCCTACCCGCCGATCGCGGTGGTGGTGCCCTTCTTCTACCTCTACTCGCGAACCGGGCTCCAGGGGACGCTCCGGGGACTGGTCATCATCTACCTGACGCTGACGATCCCGATGGTCGTCTGGGTGATGACGAGCTTCTTCTCCTCGCTCCCGCGCACCGTCGAGGCCGCCGCCCGGATCGACGGCAACACCCGCTGGCAGGCCTTCTACCGGGTGATCCTGCCAATGTCGTGGCCCGGCATCGCCGTCGCCGCCGCGATCAGCTTCCTGGTCTGCTGGAACGAGTTCGCCTTCTCCCAGATCCTGGCCGCCGGCTCGACCGCGCAGACCTTCCCGCCGGCGCTGTCGACGATGTTCTTCCAGGTCTCGCAGCCGAACGAGATGGCGGCCGCTTCGATCATCGCCATCATCCCGCCCGCCATCCTGGCCTATCTTTTCCAACGGCGTATCCGCAGTCTCAACCTGGTCGATCCGCTGTGATGGCGCGGCGGCCGGCGGCTACGCCGCCGAGCCCGGGACTAAAGCCGCCGGGCTGAAACCGCTCAGCCCGCTGAAGCGGGCTGAGCACGGGGCCGCCGGAGTTGGTGCATTCACTGGGGCACGTTGGGCACGGTACACCGCCCTTCCCCGACTCGGCGAACCTTCGCATGCAAGCCACAGCGGAGCGTGAGGCAACGAGATGACGGCAACCCTGACCCAAACAGCGTCCACCGACTCCCCGACGGTCCCCGCGGCGATCCGCTTCGTCGGCGTTTCGAAGAGCTTCGACGGCGTCCCCGCCGTCCGCGGCCTCGACCTCGAGATCCGCGACGGTGAGCTGTTGGTGCTGCTCGGTCCCTCCGGCTGCGGCAAGACCACCACCCTCAACATGCTGGCCGGGCTGGAGCAGCCGACGGGCGGCCAGCTCTTCTTCGGCGACCGGCTGATGAACGCGGTACCGCCGGAAGAGCGCGACATCGCGATGGTCTTCCAGTCGATCGCCCTCTACCCCCACCTCGATGTCCGGGCCAACATCGGCTTCGCCCTGGCGACCCGCAAGGTTCCGCGGGCAACCGTCGCCGAGCGCACCGCCGAGGTGGCCCGCATCCTGGGGATCGGCGATCTCCTCGGCCGCCGGATCCACCAGCTCTCGGGCGGCCAGCGGCAGCGGGTGGCGATCGCCAAGGCCCTCGTCCGGCGGCCCCGCCTGTTCCTGCTCGACGAGCCGTTCTCCAGCCTCGACGCCGCGCTCCGCCGTCAGATGCGGACCGAGCTGGTCCGCATCCACCGGGAGGTCGAGACGACGATGGTGTTCGTCACCCACGACCAGGAGGAGGCGATGGCGATCGCCGACCGAATCGCGGTGATGAACGGCGGCGCCCTGGTCCAGGTCGGCCCCCCGCTCGATCTCTACCAGGCGCCGGCCGACCTCTGGGCCGCCCGCTTCGTCGGCGCCCACCCGATCAACGTCGTCGAGGCCACCCTCGACAACGGCGCGGTCCGGTTGGCTGCGGGTCAGGACCAGGCATGGACGGTGCAGGCACCACACGAGGTCGTCTCGTCCGTCGGAGAGGCCGGTGCCGGCGCCACCGTCGCCGTCCGGCCCGAGCACCTCGCGATCGCGCCGCTTGCGGGGTCTCCATCTCCCGGGAGTGTCGCGGCCGAGATCTACACGCGCCAGATCCTCGGCACCGAGGTGCTCTACGAGCTGCACGCCGGGAGCACCCTGCTCCGCGCGGTCACCCCGACCGCCCGCCTCTTCGCCCCGGGCGACCAGGTGGCGGCCCGCTTCGACTGGGGCGACGCCTTCGTCTTCGACCCTGGCGGGATCCGCCGCCATCCGCCTGTGGCGTCGGGGTGAGGCGACGGCGGAAACTTGGGAGCACAGTCGGCCGTACCGCCGCCGGTCCGTAGTGGCGCCGCAAGCACCGCCCCTACGACGCTCGCGGTTCGGGGCAACGGGCGCAAGACGGATGGCACGAGGAGACGGAACGGCCATGGAACGGGTGCGAATCGGGGTCGTCGGGGCCGGGTTCATGGGCGGGCTCCACGCCCGCGTCGTCGCCGAGAGCGGGCTCGGCCACCTCGCCGCGGTGGCCGACCCGGACGCGGCGCGCGGCAGCGAACTGGCGGAGCGCTACGGCGCCACGGCCTACCCCTCGCACGAGGCGATGCTCGCCGGCGAGCGCCTCGCCGCCGTCATCGTCGCGACGCCGGAGCCGCTCCATCGGGATGCCGTGGTCGCCGCCGCCGGCCACGGCGCGGCGGTGCTGGTCGAGAAGCCGATCGCCGCCTCGCTGGCGGATGCCGACGCGATGATCGCCGCCTGCGACGCGGCCGGCGTCCCGTTGATGGTCGGCTACATCCTGCGGTTCGAGCCCGCCTACGCCCGGATCAAGCAGGCGGCCGAGGCGGGCACGCTCGGCCGGATCCTGACCGGCTACGCCCGCCGCAACGCGCCGATCGGCGAGGGCCGCCGGCTGGCGGGCCGGACGACCGTCGTCAACTACCTCGCCGTCCACGACCTCGACCAACTGCTCTGGTCCATCCGCTCGGCCCCCGTCCGGGTCTCGGCCAGGGCGGTCCGCGGCAAGATCCACGAGGAGTTCGGGGTGGCCGACTTCACCTGGATCACGGTCGAGTTCGCCGACGGCGGGCTCGGCGTGGTCGAGAGCGGCTGGGCGCTCTCCGAAGGGTGGGCGGGGTGGAGCACGCCAGCGGCCTGGGGCGGCTTCGGCGACGTGGAGCTGAACCTGATCGGCACCGACGGCGTGGCGTCGCTGGACTTCACGCCGATGAACCTCTACGGGGTCGACGACCGCGAGGGCTGGCGGCTGCCCGACACCCGTCACTGGCCGGTCATCAACGGCCGCATCGTCGGTGCCCTCAAGAACGAGGTCGACCACTTCCTGGACTGCGTCGCCACCGGCAGGCCGCCCCTCGTGGACGGGCGGGAAGGCCGCCGCTCGCTTGAACTCGGCCTCGCCGCCGACCGCTCGATCGCCGAGGGACAACCGGTGGATTTACCCCTCGGGTGACCGGCTGGGAGGGCCGACCCATCAATCGGCAGACCGGGGGGCACCTGCCGAGCACCTGGGAGGCCTCCCCTCGTCATCCCGCCCGCCCATTGCCCACCTGAGCGTAGCGAAGGAACGCCATTCGATCTAGCCGCCGGCTGACGGAAGGACGCCGCGGCGGATTCCCGAGTAACGATCCTTCGCTTCGCCCAGGATGACGTGGACGTGCCTACTCTCGTTCGAGTCCCGGATGGACTTGGTCGCCTCGGCCGATGCCTTCGGCCTCCGCCCGCAAACACCCCGGTCGACCACGTCACTGCCCCGCCAGCACCCCGCCGACGACCCCGACGACTCGGTCGATCTCCTCTGGCGTGTTCCAGACGTGGGTTGAGAGGCGGACCCGGCCGCCCCGCGCCGCGACGCGCACCGAGGCATCCTGGAGCGCGGCCGCGACCGCGGCCGCGTCGGCCGTCTCCAGGGCGACGATCGAGGCGCTCGGCCGCGGCAGCCCCAGCCCGGCGGCGAGCCGCCGCGCCAGCGCCAGCGGCTCCTCCAGCACCCCCGACCGCTGCCACCGCAGGATCGCTTCGAGGGAAGGACGGGCGCCGGCCCAGGCGTGCCAGGCGAGCGAGACGTCGTAGCGGGCGGCGCTCGGGCGCAGCGCCAGCGGGCCGCCGTAGGACCCGCCGTAGAGGGGCGCCGCCGAGCGCCAGTTGGCGAACCACGGCGGCAACTCCGGCCACCGCTCCGGCCGCACGGTCAGGAAGGCCACGCCGCGGGGGCAGAGCAGGTGCTTGTAGCCGTGGCAGACGAGGTAGTCGATGCCGGCCAGGTGCGCCCCGAGGGGGACGAAGGGGACGGCGTGGGTGGCATCGACCAGCACCCGAGCCCCATGCCGGGCTGCCGCCGCGACGACCCCGCCGAGGTCGGCCGTCGCCCCGTCCTGGGACCGGGTCAGGCTGAAGGCGACGAGATCGGTGCCCGGCCCGATGGCGGCGGCGAGGTCGGCGAACGCCACCCGCCGGATCCGCGCCCCGCGCGCCTCCTCGGCCACCAGGGCGGGGAAGAGGACCGAGGTGAACTCGTCGTCCGGGACGACGACCTCGGCGGCTTCCGGCAGCGCCGCGGCGACCAGGCCGACCCCGACTGACGCGCTCGGCAGGAGGGCGACCTCCTCCTCCCGGCAACCGACGACGGCGGCGAAGAGGGCGCGGCAGGCATCTCCTTCGCGGTCCCACTCCTCGACCCAGTCGGCCGTGCCGCGTTGCCACCGTTCCAGCGCCCGCCCGAGGGTCTCGACCGTTTCCCGCGGCGGCAGGCCGTAGGTCGCCGCGTCGAGGTAGGCCAGCCCCGGTTCGACCTCGAAGCACTCCCGCGCCGCCGCGATCGCGGCCGGCACGTCCGACGCGTCCACACCCCACCTCCTCCGCGCTCGGCAGCGAGCCGGAAGGGATTATCCCCCAGGCACGACGAGGCCCGGTCGACGGGCGGACGATCGGGCGCGAGGCGGCAGGAGACCCGGCGTCTCCGCCGTCGGGAACCGTGCCCCAGCGGGTCGACGGCGACAGCCGCGCGGGCGCCGCCGTGGGCAAACGCAATGCCCCGCCCCCGGCGGGCCGGGGGCGGGGCAAACGGGTGGGCTCGTCGCGCGGGCTAGTCGGCGGCGGAAGACTCGGCGGGTGACTCGGCAGCGTGGGAGACGCCGTCGGTTGGGACCAGGGCGAGCAGTTGCCGCAGCCGCTCGGACTGGATCGGGCTGATGTCGCCGACGAGGGCGGCCAGCCGCCGCTTGTAGGCGTCGCCGACGTCCGCCAGCAACTGCCGTCCGGCGGGCGTCAGCGACGCCAGCACCATCCGGCGGTCGGCCGGGTGGGCGCGGCGGTCGGCCCAACCCTGCCGGGTCAGGATGTCGACGTAGAGTGTCGCCGTTCGGCGGGCGACGGCGAGCCGCCGCGCCAGGTCGGAGGGCGCCACCCCGGTCTCGCCGACCCGCTCCAGCTCGAGCAGCGCGGCGAAGGCGCCGGCCGTCAGGTCGAGGTCGGAGAGGACATCGGCCGCAGCCCGGTCGAGGGCACCCGCCGTCTTCAGCAACTGGGCGAACGCGGCGAACTTCGCCGCCTCCGGGTCGGTCCCCTCGGGGAGCATGACCCGCGGCTCCCGGCAGAGCCAGCCTGGGTGGACGGCCAACCCGGTCGGTTCCACCGCGTGGGGGATCATCGGACCCTGGATCTGGACGTGGACCGCATGTGCGTGGTCGCGCATGCTCGGTGCTCCTTGGCCGGCGCGGCACGAGCCCCGCGGCCGACGCCCGCCCCGACGCCCGTCTCGGGCTTCGGATCGGGCCTTGGTTCGGCGGGACACCGCTGCCCCTCGCCGTGGAATCAGGATAGGCCCCGGGGAAGGACATAACAGACGGGAATGACTGCCGAATCCCCGCCGATCCCGTGGGGGTCTCCCCGATTCGTTGTAGGGGTTTTCCCGACAGGAGCATCGTTCGCTGGACCATGTGGTGTCGATTGACGCGCTACAGGGGCTGGTGCCGCGACACCGGGCGGAGCGGATCGAGCGCGGATGACGCATCGGTTCGGTCGCACCCGCTCCGTCGCCGGGGACGTTGGCGACAACGGCTTGGCGAACGGTCGGGTGGAACGGCTGCTCGGAAACGCCTTCTCCCCGTCCGCGGTTGACGCCGAGGGGGCCGAGGCCCACAATTCGCGGACCACAAGCGTCGACACCGGGGGCGGGATGCGGGATGTCCACCACCCTCCGACCCGACCGCCACGAAGCCGAGCCCGAACGGGTTGCCCTCACGCCGCTACCGCGTCGCCAACTTGTGACGTCCCCATTCCCGGCGCCGCTCACCGCCCTCGTCGGTCGGGAGCGCGAGCTCGCGGCCGTCCGGGACCTGGTCTGGCGCCCCGACCTCCGGCTCGTCACGCTGATCGGCCCGGGCGGCGTCGGCAAGACGCGCCTGGCGCTGCAGGTCGCGGCGGAGGCCAGGGCCGCCTTCGCCGACGGCGCCGCCTTCGTTGCCCTCGCGCCGGTCCAGGACCCCGCCTTGGTCATCCCGACCGCCGCCCGAGCGGTGGGGGTGGGGGAGGCGGACGACCAGGCGGCGGTCGTCCGCCTGGGGTCGGTCCTCCGCGACGCCCGATTGCTGCTGGTCCTCGACAACTTCGAGCAGGTGCTCGCGGCGGCGGCGCAAGTCGCTGAGTTGCTGGGGGCTTGCCCCAACCTGACGATCATGGTCACGAGCCGGCGCCGATTGCGCCTGTCCGGGGAGCACACCTTCCCGGTGCCGCCCATGGCGCTGCCGGATCGTGGCGAACGGTCCGTTGTGGCCGGGGCGGAGGCGGTCCGCCTCTTCGTCACTCGGGCCGAGGCGACCGATCCCGCCTGGGTGCTGACTGAGGCTAACGCCCCGGCGGTGGCCGAGGTCTGCCGGCGGTTGGACGGGCTGCCGCTGGCGATCGAGCTGGCGGCGGCGCGGGTCGACGTGTTGCCCCCGCCTGCCCTCCTGGCTCGCCTGGAGCGGCGGCTGCCGCTGCTCACCGACGGCGCGCGGGACATGCCGGAGCGGCAGCGGACGATGCGCGACACCGTCGCCTGGTCGCACGATCTGCTGTCGGCCGACGAGCGGGCCGTCTTCCGCCGTCTCGCCGTCTTCGCCGGCGGTTGCACGCTGCCGGCGGTCGAGGCCGTGGTGTGCGCGGTGGGCGACATCGCGATCGGGGCCGTCGACGTCGTGGCCGCGTTGGTCGAGGCGAGCCTGCTGCGGCGGGAGACGGCACCGGCGTCGGGGGGGCAGCCGGAGCCCCGCTACGCGATGCTGGAGACGGTCCGGGAGTTCGGCCTGGAGGCGCTGGCGGCCGCGGGGGAGGAGGAGACGGCGCGGCAGGCGCACGCCGGGT
>CADCWF010000368.1 GCA_902806345.1 uncultured Thermomicrobiales bacterium | reverse complement strand
GCCTCCTCGGTGCCTTTGGTGGCTACCGGGCGCGCGTCGCCGCCGGACGTGCCACGGGCGTGCCCGATCCGGTCTGGGGTGCCGTCGAAGACGCGGTCGCCGTCCCGATCGGGCTGCTGGCGGTCCGTCGATAGGCGAATCCCTCACCCCCTACCCCCTCTTCCGCTGCGGCAGGAGAGGGGGGATCCAGCCTCGGTGACTCGCTGCCGCGCCGATACCTGCCCCGATCGGATGCCTCGGTGAGAGCGGAAGCGCCGGCCGGAATCGTCCGGCTCCCGATGATCGGCCCCCGTGCGGTAGCATCGGCGGCATCCCGCGATGTGGACAGCGGGCAAACTGGGCAGCGAGAGTCGGCGGCAGATTTCCCGAGGAGAGGACGGCGCATGACCGAGCGGTCGAAGACGGCGGGCTGGATCCGGACGGCGGCGCTGGCGGTCGGGGCGGTGGCGGCGAGCCTGGCGCCGGTCCTCGGCGGCGGTGCTGCGGCGCAGGACGTTCCCGGTTGGATTGCCCTCCAAATCTGGGAGTGCCCGGCCGGGATGACCGCCGAGACCCTCGACCCCTGGAGCTGCTGGGTCTCCGAGCAGGAGGTCGCGGCCGAGATTTGGGCCGGCGACGGGACGCCGCTGCTGGGCACCTGGGACGCCTACTACGACGGCTGGACCTGGACCTGGGACTGGCTGACGGTCGGCTCGGCCGAGGCGCCAATCCCTTACCAGATCGTGCAGACGGTGGCGCCGGCCGGCTCCTACGACTGGATCGTCCAGTACGCGATGGCCGAGGGCGACGGCTCGACCGTCTGGCTGTCGGAGGATGCCTTCGGGGCGGACCTGCACGTCTACAACTTTTTCTAGCGGCTGCAGCGGCGCACCCGCTACCATCGGGTTGCCGGCCTTGCTTTCGCACTCGAAGCCGGGAGGAGTTGACCTATGGTTGCGACCAAGGCCGTCGCCAACCCGCGTCGGCTCTCCCCATCGGCCCGTCGCCTTCGCTTGCGCTCCCGCTCGGGCATCCTGTCCCTGGACGAAGGTCGGCGCTTGTTCGACCATCAGTCTCGGCGGACCCTCGGCATCTCCGGCGACGAGTTCCTGCGGCGCTGGGATGCCGGCGAGTACCGGGTGATGGGCGGCCCCGAGGAGGGCCGCAGGGCCCGCAGCCTCGCCCTGCTGCTCCCCTTTGCCCGCCGCACCCCGGTCTAGCGCGACGAAACGTGCCGCCCGAGCCCACCGGGCAACCGTCGACGGGTTTCGGGCGGAGATGCGGGCCGTTGCCCGCCGCGTGGTCGAGTGACAGGTCGTCGTCAGACCCTGGAGCTACCGCGCATTAATCGAGCTGAACGCTCTCGCTCGTTGAGCTGGCGGCTGCCACTGACGTTGATGGTCCGCCGACCACGGTCCGTTCTACGAGACGTGCTTCTCCTCAATCAGGGCCTGCCAGAAGGCAATGGCGTCCTCGATCATACCGGCAGCCGTTGTCTCCATCTTCGCCCCACCAGGCCAACCCGGACCGAGGGCAACCATCGTTGTGCCAACCTCCCAGAGTGGGCCGATCGGGGCGACAGTCAGGCGGGCAAGCTCTTCGTAGAGGCCCGATTTGCGGGTGCGGTCGGGCTCCTCCAGACAGTGCCGCAAGACATCGAGGTAGGCAAGGATCATGCTCGGCCCAGTACCGGACCGCCGCGGTCTCGCCTCGCCAAGGGAGGTGTCTCAGCGTGAAGTGATGGAGCACCACCTCGAAGAGTCCGTACAGCAGGCGGAGGTCGACCGCGAGCTGGGCGGTCGGGTCGGAGTCGGCCAGGTATCGTCGGAGTTGGGCGACGTTGTAGCCGATCTTCCGCCACGCCTCGTAGACCTCGTCTCCGCGCGGCAGGCAAGGCGCCGCCCGGCGCGCCCGCTCCTGGAGAACGGCCATCCGTCCCGCAGGGTCGTGGGCGATGCGCCCGTCCCGCAACCAGGTGACGAGCGCTCCCTCCTCGCGGCCATCGAGCCAGGCGGCCGGATCTTCGGTGACGCGTCCGGCGATCCGAACGGTCGTGCAGTAGACCTCAGCGAGTCTCCCATCGATCCACATGGTGACGAGGCGAAGCGGCGCCGGAAGCTCGGCCACGACAAGTAACACGTCGTAGTTACTCGTCGGCTTCAACTCGGCTGTCCCTGTCGAGCCCAGCAGCAGAATTCCCCGCACTGCCTCTTGCCTGGCGAGGCGGGCGAGCACCGCCTCGAGCGTCGCCTCGGTCGTCTGGGCGATGCCCGTTAGCTCATCCATCAGACCAATATCCAACCTCCTCCTTGTCGCACCGGCCGAGGCCGGCGCCGCGCTACACTCCGCCCATCGCCGCGCCGGCGCCCCGCGGGCGCCCAGTCAGGATGGGAGGAGCACCGCCATGGTCGTCGCCCACACGTGGAACGCCGCCGAACTGGTCGAGCTGGACCGCGCCCACCTGCTCCACCCGGTCTCAAACCTGGCCGCCGTCCAGCGTGACGGCGCCCTGATCCTGGTCCGCGGCGAGGACGTCTGGGTCTGGGACGCCGAGGGCAACCGCTACCTCGACGGCTTCGCCGGCCTCTGGAACGTCAACGTCGGCCACGGCCGGGCCGAGCTGGCCGAGGCCGCCGCCGAGCAGATGCGGGAGCTGGCCTTCTCGCCGACCTTCTTCGGGCTGGCGACGCCGCCGGCGATCGAGCTGGCGGCCAAGCTGGCCGAGCTCTTCCCCGACCCGATCAACACCTTCCAGTTCACCTCCGGCGGCGCCGAGAGCAACGAAACCGCGCTCAAGATCGCCCGCTACTCCTGGTGGCTGAAGGGGCGGCCGGAGAAGACCAAGATCCTCTCCCGCAAGATGGGCTACCACGGGATCGCCATGGGCGCCCTCGCCGCGACCGGGATCCCCGCCTACCACGAGGGGTTCGGGCCGCAGACGCCCGGCTTCGTCCACCTCTCGGCGCCGTACGACTATCGGAACGGCGAGGGCCTGAGCGAGGCCGAGTTCGTCGCCAAGCTGGTCGCCGAGCTGGAGGAGACGATCGCCCGCGAGGGGGCCGATACCATCGCGGCGATGATCGGCGAGCCGGTCCAGGGCGCCGGCGGCGTGGTGGTGCCGCCGGAGGGCTACTGGCACGCGGTCGCCCCGGTGCTGAAGGCCCACAACATCCTGCTGATCTTCGACGAGGTGATCTGCGGCTTCGGCCGGACGGGCAACATGTTCGGCATGCAGACCTACGGCGAGACGCCGGATATCGTCTCCTTCGCCAAGGGGATCACGAGCGGCTACGTCCCCCTCGGCGGCGTCGGCCTGAGCGACGAGGTCGCCGATACCCTGCGCGGCGCCGACCGGATGTTCATGCACGGCTTCACCTACAGCGGCCACCCGGCCGCCTGCGCGGTGGCGCTGCCGAACATCCGGATCATCGAGGAGGAGGGGCTGCCGGCCAACGCCGCCGCCGGCGGGGCGTACCTGCTCGGCCGGCTGCGGGAGCTGGAGGGCCACCCCCGCGTCGGCAACGTCCGCGGCAAGGGGCTGATGGCGATGGTCGAGGTGGTGGCCGACACGGCGACCAAGGCGAAGTTCGACCCGTCGTTCAACCTCGGCGTCAAGCTGACGGCGGCGACTCGCGCCCGCGGCCTGATCGTCCGCGGCACCAACGACGGCGTCGCCATCGCGCCGCCGCTCACGATCCAGAAGGCGGAGTTGGACCTGATCGCCGAGGCGGTGGCGGCGGCGATCGACGAGGCGACGGGGTAGCCTCCCGAGCGGCCAGGGGCGCCGCACCGGGCGCCCCAAGGTCGACGCGAGAACACGACCAAGGCGATCGACATTGAGAAGCTGTCCCCGGCCGAGCATCTCGAGCGGCGGATTCAAGAGCCCCTTGGGCGGAGGGAGCGGCAGAATGCCGAGGATGGCGACCCCGCCGAGGCGATGGGCCGGTTCCTGATCGAGCGATTTGGGCTGGAGGCGCTCCAGGAAACCTACGACGCGTATCGGCGGAACCGGTACTCGTTCATGTACGACGAGGACGAGGACGAGGTGGAGGACGACACGACGCATGGCCGGGAGCCTGGTTGATCTAGCCGACCCGGATGCCTCGATCCCGACTCGTCTCATCGTCGATTCCAACATCGTGATCGACTGGCTGCTCGCCACCAGCAATCTGCATCCGATCGGGGCTCTCGCCGCTGCCCAGGTCCGCTCGGCCAGTTTGGTCGAACGCATCCGGAACGAGGGCGCCGTCGGGTTGGTCACCTCAACGGGTCTCAACGACGTGTTCCATTTCGTGCTCAAGACGGCGTATCAATCGGAGCTTCGACGGGCTCGGAGCGATCCCGCGGTCCGACGGTCCGACCTCCGGCGCCACGGGTGGTTGGGCCTGTTCAAGGCACAGAGCCGACTCGTTCGCCAGATCGCGCTCGACCTCGACGCGATCCGTGCCCTGGGGGACGGCAACGGCATAGTCTTCCTCCAACCGGATGACCTTGACCCCATCCCCTCCGGCCGGTTACTGGACGATGAGGTGGTCCGCACCATGGAGCGCTACGAGCTCGACAGCGGCGACGCCGCGATCCTGGTCGAATCCCGCCGAGCGGGGATCAACGCCATCGCCACCGCCGATGCCGACCTGCACCGGGCGCAACTCGACTTCGACGGCTCCACTTGGCCGTAGCAACACCCGGGGGACCCGTGCGGATCTACCTCGACGCCGACGCCTGCCCGGTCAAGGAGCAGGTCTACAAGGTGGCCGCCCGCTACGGGGCGGAGCTGTTCGTCGTCGCCAACGCGCCGCTGCGGGTGCCGTCCGGGGTCCGCCTGGTCCTCGTCCCCGGCGGCATCGACGTCGCCGACGACTGGATCGCCGAGCGGGCCGAGGCGGGCGACCTGGTCCTCACCGCCGACATCCCGCTCGCCGCCCGAGTCGTTCCCAACGGCGTCCGCTGCCTCGACTTCCGCGGCGGCGAGTTCACCCCCAGCCGGGTCGGCGACGCCCTCGCCGCGCGTGACCTGAACGCCTACCTGCGCTCCCTCGGCGTCGCCAGCAGCGGCCCAGCCGGTTTTTCCCAGAAGGACCGCTCCCGCTTCGCCTCGGCGCTCGACTCGGCGGTCCAGCAGGCGCGGGCGGCCGCGGCGCGCGAGGTCCGGCCGATCCCGCTGGGAGATCACCCGGGGGAACCCTCGGACGCCGGGTAGCGTCGGGAGTCTCCCGCAAGTCGCCGCATCGGCCCGAGCCTCAGAACTCCCAGCCGAACAGGTTCCGGTACTGGGTCGAGAAGAAGTCGCAGTACTTGGGATCGACGGCGACGCAGGGGATGATCTCTTCGTAGAGCAGCTTCGCGACCAGGTAGGCCAGCAGCAGCGCAAACGGGACGATGACCACCGCGAGGGCGACCCGGGGGAGTCGCCCTCGGCGGAACGCCGATGCCAGCACGACCAGCGCCGCGAAGGCGAGCAGTCCGACACAGACGAAGACGCCGCCCATCACCCGTCCTCCCCTCAGCCCGGACCGGTCCGATCGGTGGTAAACCGCGGCCGGCGCGCCCGGTCGGGGCCACCACGGAGCGGGCCACGTACCAACGTGCCGTGACCGACCGCCGGCCATGGACCGGGCGACCGGCCCGCGGCGAGGTGGCAGAGATCGACGACGCCGTGGCCACCGGTTCGTTCACCGCGCCGTCCTCGACGGCGCGGCGACCGTGCGGGCGGTCCGGCAGACTCCGGCGCCCCTCACGTCGGGGTCCCCACCTCCTCGGCCGGCGAGAGGGCAGCGACGCGTGCCAGCAGCGCCAGCTCCACTGCCACCAACCCGACCGCGGCGACGCGGGGGAGGAGGGCGGCAAGACCGGGGTCGGCGGCGAACGTCGCCCGAAACAGGGCCGTCGCCTCCTCGCCCCGACCCTGCCCGAGGAGCGCGGTCGCCGCCCAGAACTTGAGCTCGGCCACCTCCGGGGCGAGCGCCAACGCATCGCCGTAGGCGACGGCGGCCTCGTCGAGGTTCCCCCGGCCGACCGCGGCGTCAGCGTCGTCGACGCGGCGGTAGGCCCGGGCCAGGCGGAGCAGGCGGCGGAGCTCGGGCAGGGGGGTGGGGTGGTCCTCGACCCGGAGGTCGACCAGGCGCCCCTCCCAACTCCGCTCGGGTCGCTCGCCGGTGACGACCAGGAGCGCGGCCGACTGCTGGCCGCGGAGGTCGCCGCCGGCGGCCTGGGCGGCGTCGAGCGCGGCCAGCAGCCGCTCGGCGAGGTCGCCGGGTGCGGCCTCGTAGGCGCGGGCCATCGCCGGCCAGACGCCCGCGTCCACCATGATGTTGGCCTGGGCCGAGAACCCCTCGCGGACGAGGTGGCCGGCCGCGGGGATGCACCGTGCGCCGGTGTGGGCAGCGGCACGCCCCGTCGCGTCAACCATCGCTACCTGCCGCAGGTCCGCCTCGGGGTCGGCCGCGACCAGCTCCGCCAGCACCTCCGGCGCCGGCCGCCCGTCCCGCATCCGCGCCAGCCCGCCGGGGCCGAAGGCGGGGTTGACGAACGACTGGGTGGCGACGGCGCCAACGCCCGGTTCGGCCCAGGAGACGACGGAGCCGACGGAGAAGTAATGGGACTGGACGGCGACGCCGAGTTGGCCGGTGATCGGGTCCCGGGCGACGATCGAGTAGGTGTGGGCGGGCACGCTCGGGGCTTGGCTGAGCCGTCGGCGATGCGGTGCCGGCTGGTTGTTGGCCAAGGGGGGGCCTTTCTGGGGCGGGCTCGACAATCGCCCCCGAAGCGTCGCATGCCCGGCCTTTGTAGCGGCCGCGCCATTCGCCCGACCCATCGCCGGGTCCCCCACCCCTGGACTGCCTGAACGCGCAGGTACGCCCTGCCGGTCCCGTTCGGTACCGTAGCTTCGAGGGCCGACGGGACGCCTCCGGGCGCCGGAGCGGCCGACCTTCCTGAGCCGAACCTCGACGGAGCACTCCCTTGCCGCCTGCACCCCCGACCGTCGCCCACGACCACTGCCTCGCCCCGTCGCGCACGGTCGACGCCCCGCTCGGCCCCCGCGCCTACGGCCGCCTCTTCCCCGAACTGCCGCCGCTGGCCTCGGATGAGGCCGTGCTGTGGACCCTGGGGACGGCGGGCGGCGCCTGCGACGGCGGCCCGTTCGCCGACCCCGAGGGCGGCGACGACGCCTCCGACACGGCCGCCGGCTGGCCCTTCTTCGGCCAGTTCGTCGCCCACGACATCACCGCCGACCGCTCCCTCCCCGCCCACCAGGTCGACGCCGCCAGCCTGCGCAACGCCCGCTCCCCGACGATCGACCTCGAGTGCCTCTACGGTGACGGCCCGGCCGGCAACCCCTACCTCTACGACCGGGACGACCCGGCCAAGCTCCTCCTCGGCCGCAACGACGCCGGCCGCCCGAACGACCTGCCGCGCAACCAGCAGGGGGTCGCCCTCATCGGCGACCCCCGCAACGACGTCCACCTCTTCGTCTCCCAGCTCCACGTCGCCATGCTCAAGCTTCACAACCGGCTCGTCGACCGCCTGCGGGCCACCGGGGTGGCCCCGGCGGCCCTGTTCGAGGAGGCGCGGCGGCTCGCCCGCTGGCACTACCAGTGGGTCGTCCTCCGGGACTTTCTGCCCCGCCTGATCGGGCCACCCCTGACGGACGACCTGCTCGCCGAGGGACCGAGGTTCCTGCCCGCGGCCGGCCCGCCGGCGATCCCGCTCGAGTTCGCCGACGCCGCCTACCGCTACGGCCACAGCCAGATCCGCCACCGCTATCGGCCCAACGCCGCTGCGGCCCCGCTGCCGCTCTTCCCGGATCTGCTCGGGTTCGGCCCGGTGCCGGCGGCGCGGGCCGTCGACTGGGCACTCTTCTTCGACCTCCCCGGGCGGCCCCCGCCCAGCGGGCCAATAAGATCGACGGCCGCCTGGCGCGCTCCCTGATCGAGCTGCCGGCGGCGATCACCGGCGAGGTCGAGGCCGACGCCTACCACTCCCTGGCCGTCCGCGACCTCCAGCGCGGCCTGGGCACGGGGCTGCCCTCCGGCGAGGCGGTCGCCCACCGGATCGGGGCGGACCCGCTGCGCCCCGAAGAGGTCGGTCTGGCGGCCGGCGGCTGGGAGGGCGAAACGCCGCTCTGGTTCTACATCCTGAAGGAGGCCGAGGCGCGCGGCTGCGGCGAGCGGCTGGGGCCGGTCGGCGGCCGGATCGTCGGCGAGGTCCTCGTCGGCCTCGTCGACCGGGACCCCGGCTCCTACCGCGCCGCCGACCCCGGCTGGCGCCCGACGCTGCCCGCGTCCGGTCCGGGCGGGTTCGGGTTGGCGGATCTGCTCGCCTTCGCGGCCGAGGCGGCGTGACCGCGACGGCCGGAGGATGACCCGGTGGAACCATCCGGGAGCGCGTGAGGAACGGGGCCGCCCGGACCGGGAACCGGGGCGGCGCGAGGAGGGGAAGCGATCGACGGTCACGGAGAACAACGCGGCGGGGGCCACGGACGGCGCCCGCGACACGTACCGGCTGGAGGCGTTCAGCGACGGCGTGATCGCGATCGCGATCACCCTGCTGATCATCGAGGTCCGCGTCCCCCAAGGGGTCGAGAGCGCGGCCGAGATGTGGGGAGCGCTGCGGGATCTCTGGCCGAACTACCTCGGCTACGCGATCAGCTTCGCCACCATCGGCATCATGTGGGCGAACCACCACGCCATTTTCCGCCTCATCTCCCGCGTCGACCACTACGTCATCCTGCTCAACCTCTTCTTCCTGGCCTGCCTGGCGTTCATCCCCTTCCCGACGGCGGTGATGACCGAGACCCTCGGCCACGCCGACGAGCGGGTCGGCATCGTCGTCTACGCCGGCTGGTTCCTCGTCACCGACCTCGCCTCCAACGTCTTCTGGCGGTACGCGGCGTCGCGCGCCGCGACGCTGATGCCGGGCGTCGCACCGCCGGCGGTCCAGGGCATCACGAGCCGTTTCCGGCTGGGGCCGCCGGCCTACGCGCTCGCCTTCGCGCTGTCGTTCGTCAATACCTGGGCCAGCCTCGGCCTGCTGCTGGCGCTGGCGCTTACCTACATCGTGCCCTACAACGCGCCCAAAGACTGAGGAGCCACGGGGAGGTCTTGGCCCGACCCTTCTCCTCGACTCCTCGACTCCGCTCGGTTTGCCCGCCGCCGCGCGGCGATGTACCCTTGCCGGTGGCCTATTCGGAGGTGGACCGACGCACCCCGCGCCGTCGCGAGGGTCCCGTCCCGTCCCGCGGCCGACCGCACGATGCGTCGGGAAGGTATCGGGGTACTCATGAAGATCGTTCTCCGCCAGGACGTGCCGAAGCTGGGCGAAGCCGGCACCATCCACGAGGTTGCCAACGGCTATGCCCGCAACTACCTGATCCCCCAGGGGATGGCGATCCTCGCCACCCCGGGCGAGGTCAAGGTCGCCGAGCACAACCTGGCCGTCAAGGAGCGCCGGGTCGCCCGCCAGGAGGCCCAGCTCCAGGCGCTGGCCGACCGGATCGACGGCCAGCGGCTCGGCTTCACCGTCCGCGCCGGCGAGCAGGGCCGCCTCTACGGCTCGATCACGGCCGCCGACATCGCCGCCGACCTGGGCAAGCTTGTCGGCGAGGAGATCGACCGCCGCAAGGTCGTCCTCGAGGACCCGATCCGGACCGTCGGCGAGCACGCCGTCGTCGTCCACCTGGTCGGCCGCCTGCGGCCGAAGGTGACGATCGTGGTCGCCGGCGAACTGGAGGACGGGACGCCGGTGACTCTGGCCCCGGCCGCGGCGGCGGCTGGGCCCGCCGACGATGACGCGGCGACGACGGCGGCCGTGGATGGAGCTGGAGGCGGGAGCATGAGCGAGCGCGACGAGCGGGGGCGTACCCCCGGCGCGGCCGGCCACCCGGAGCCGGGCAGCCAGCACGACGATTCGAAGACGGAGACGGTCGACGACGGACCGGACGTGCCGATCGTTGACGGCGTCCCGGGCGCCGACGGCGAGGTCGAGGGGGTCGGCGGCGTCGCCGGCGAGACGGTGATGGAGGGCAAGGCGGCCGAGATCACGCTCGGCTCCTAGCGCCGGCGGCATCAGGCCGCCCCGGCTTGGCGCCCGCGCCCGCGCACCCCCGGCGAAGGTGGCCCGCGCCGCCGGCCGGGGGTGTATGATGCCCTCCCCGAAGAGCCGCGACGCCGCTCCCCGCCGGCCGCTCCGCCCGAGGAACGCCGGATGGTCAGCAGTTCGTCACCGATCGCGCCCCAGTCCATCGAGCGGCTGCCGCCCCACAACACGGACGCCGAGCAGGGGCTGCTCGGCAGCCTGCTGATCGACCGCGACGCGATCATCCGCGTCGCCGCCTTCCTCAAACCCGAGGACTTCTACCACCACGCCAACGGCACGATCTACCGCGCCGTCTTCGACCTCTACAACCGGCGCGAGCCGACCGACTTCATCACCCTCTCCGACGAGTTGGGCCGGCGCGAGCAGCTCGACGCCGTCGGCGGCCTGGCCTACCTCTCGTCGCTGCTGAACGCGGTGCCGACCGCCGTCCACGTCGAGTACTACGGGCGGATCGTCGAGCGGACGGCGACGCTGCGCCGGCTGATCGACGCCGGCGCCAAGATCGTCGGCATCGGCTACCAGGAGGGGATCGAGACCGAAGACGCCCTCGACTCGGCCGAGAAGGCGATCTTCGACGTCTCCCAGAAGCGGCAGACCAAGGACTTCGTCTCCATCGCCGAGGTGCTGGACCGCTTCTTCGACCAGATCGACCTCCTCCAGCAGAACCGGGGCGCCATCGTCGGCGTCGCCACCGGCTTCAGCGACATGGACGCCCTGACCGGCGGCCTCCAGAAGTCCGACCTTATTATCTTAGCCGCCCGTCCGAGTATGGGCAAAACCAGCATGGCGCTCGGCATTGCCCACGGCGCCGCCGTCAGCCACGGCCACTCGGTCGGCATCTTCAGTTTGGAGATGAGCGCCGACCAACTCGTCCAGCGGCTCCTCTCGATGGAGACCGGGGTCGATTCCCACCGCCTCCGCCTCGGCCAGATCGACGACGGCGAGTGGGACCGGATCAGCCGCGCCTTCGGCCGCCTGGCGGAGGCCAAGATCTACATCGACGACCAGGCCGGCGCCAGCGTCATGGACGTCCGCTCCAAGGCGCGCCGCCTCCAGGCCGAGCACGGCCTCGACCTCGTCGTCGTCGACTACCTCCAACTGATGAGCGGCCGCCGCACCGAGAACCGGGTCCAGGAGATTTCGGAGATCTCGCGCGGGCTGAAGGGGCTGGCGCGCGAGCTGAACGTGCCGGTCGTCGCCCTCTCCCAGCTCTCCCGCGCCGTCGAGAGCCGGGCCGACCACCGGCCGATGCTGTCGGACCTTCGCGAGTCGGGCTCGATTGAGCAGGACGCCGACATCGTGATGTTCATCTACCGCGAGGACAAGTACGACGAGGACAGCGAGAAGAAGGGCATCGCCGAGATCATCGTCGCCAAGCACCGCAACGGCCCGGTCGGCAGCGTCAACCTCCGTTTCTTCGACCGCACCGCCCGCTTCGCCGACCTCGAGCTCTACCGCGAGCCGGGGCTGTAGCGCGGTGACCCTTCCGCGGCCCCGCCTCAGCATCCCGGTGTCTGCCCGATGACGACCCGCCCCTTCGGCGGCTTCCTCGTCGCCACCGACCCGACGGTGCCCGTGCCGCGGGCCTTCATCACCGATGTCGCGCCGCAGATCACGGAGATCGCCGAGTTGCAGACCACGCTGACGGTCTTCCGCCTGGCGGCCGAGGGCGGGGGACTGGAGGAGCCGGTCGCCCACGAGGCGATCCTCCGCGACCGCCCTCTCCGGGCCGCCCTGCGGGTGACCGGCAGCCCCCGCGAGCCGGATCGGCGGATCGCCACCGGGCTCGACCTCGCGGTCGGGCGGGGGAGTCTGCTCGCCTTCGCCGCCGAAGCAGGGACGGCCAGCAGGCTCTGGTACTATGTCAACACGCCGGTCAACCAGGCGCTTGTTTCGGCGATGGCGCGGGGGGCGGTGGCGCCACCGCCGGTCGTCTGGCCGGACGGCGACGTGCCGGCGGTCGTGCCGGAGCGGCCGAACGTGTTCCGGCTCTACGAGCAGAACATCGGGCTGCTGACGCCGCTCATCGCCGACCACCTGGTCGATGCCTTGGAGCGTTACCCGCGGGAGTGGATCGAGGACGCGATCGCCGAGGCGGTCGCCTACAACCGCCGCTCCTGGCGCTACGTCCAGCGCATCCTGGAGCAGTGGGCGACGCAGGGACGGGGGGAACGAGGGTAGGGTGGTGGGGTTGTTGGGTGATGGGGTGATGGGGGCGGGGTCGATGACCGAGGGCAGGTACCCGCGGCGCCCCACCCGATGCTCGGCTGCCGTCCGTTGGCACCCCAAGACCCCATCACCCGACCACCCCACCATCCTCGGGAGTGCGGCATGAAGCGGATCGGCGATGTCCTGGCCGGGATGACGATCAGCGTCCCCATCGGTGCCCGCGGCAACGGCAACGGCAACGGCAACGGGTCCGCCCCGGCCGCGCCGGCGCCCGCCTACGCCTGCAAGGTCTGCCGGGACGCCGGCTGGGTCCGCCTCGACGTCCCGGTCGGCGACCCCCGCTTCGGCCGCCTCTGGCCGTGCGAGTGCACCCTCTCCCAGCGCGAGCGGCGGGAGGCCGACGAGAAGCAGCGGATCTCCAACCTGGACGCCTTCACCCGCCATACCTTCGATGATTTCGAGCCGGTGCCCGGCACCGAGGAGGCGTTCGACGCCGCCTACGCCTACGCCCGCGAGCCGGACGGCTGGCTCTTCCTCCACGGCGGCTGCGGCGTCGGCAAGACCCACCTGGCGGTGGCGGCGGCGCTGGAGCTGGGGAAGGCCAACGGCAACGTCATCTTCGCCGTCGTGCCGGACCTGCTCGACCACCTGCGGGCCACCTTCGACCCGGCCAACGGGATCGCCTACGACGAGCGGTTCGCGGCCATCAAGGGGAGCTACCTGCTGGTGCTCGACGACCTCGGCACCGAGAACACGACCCCCTGGGCGCGGGAGAAGCTCTACCAGATCTTCAACCACCGCTACAACGAGCGGCTGCCGACGATCGTCACCTCCAACCGCGACCACAACGAGCTGGACGAGCGGGTGGTCTCCCGCCTCCTGGACCGCCACCTGACCCGCGACGTCCGGATCGACGCCGAGGACTTCCGCCGCCGTGGCCGACCGGACTACGTGCAGGGGCGGGGGCGGTCGCGGCGAGGACGGTAGCGCGTAACCGGAGTGGACGGTTTCGAGACTCCATGCCCACCGACCGTGCCGCCGTCATGATGCACTCGCTGTTCGCCCCCGATCGCTCGCAGGTCCGGAACCGAGGAGCGGCGGTTGGAGCTCGGAGACAGGGACGTTCTCACCGCCGTGGAGTTCGCTGCCCTCTTTGGGGTGACGCCGGCCACCCTCCGGGGCCGGGTCACGCGCGGCACGATCCCTGGCCACCATGAAGCCGCCAATCCTCTGATCCTGCGGCGGTCCGCCTTCGCGGCGAACCGCGACGGGAACGCCCCGAGCGAAGCCGCCGATGCATGGTTACCGCCTGCCTGCCCGACGCTTGAACAGCGCGAGCGCGGGGTGCGAGCGATTGCCGAGTTGGGGCGCCGGCCTGCCACGATCCTGGCCGAGCACGACGGAACGCCGTTCCCGGTCTCGCCGCTCCGGTTGCCGGACGAGGCGCGTGAAGAACGAACACGCCAACTCGGGTGATCGTCGTTGGTGCGTCCGTGGCCGTGAAGTGGACCGTGGCGGGTCCCTCGGCGGCCTCCGCCTCCGGCTCGCGGCCATCCGGTCGTCGGGCGGTCGTGTTGGCCATCGCCAGGCTCCATCGTCGGATCGGCCGCTCGGTCGTTGCTCCCCGGCGTACCACCCCGCCCCGCCCAACCAGAGTCCGGACAAGGGGGGTGCCAGCGCGTCAGCGGGCGGGACCGACTCCCTCGCTCCCGATGCGCGGGAGCGGGAGCGAGGGGGTGAGGGCCAGCCGTCGGCCAGCCACCGCCTCAGGAGATCGACCCCTTATACCGCCCCCTTCCCGCCGCGCATCGGGAGAGCGGCGGCCGAACCCGTCTGCCCGGAGTTGTCCCCGACGGCCACCTCCCGCTCCGCCCCCAGCTCCGTCCGCAGCCAAACCAGCAGGCGGCGCCAGCGGCCGTAGACGGCTCCCGGCGTGTCTCCGGCCTCGCCGACGAAGCGGGCCAGCGGCAGGTCGCCGCCGACGTGGCCCAACAACAGCAGCCGGTCGCGGTGGTCCTCCAGGCGCTCGGCCAGCGCCTCCACCAGCAGCCACGTCTCGCTGGCGGCGAAGGAGTCGTCGATGAACGGCGGCGGCGCCGGTTCGCCGCGTGGCTCCGGTCCAATCAGGATCTGCCAACGGTCGGCCAAGCGGAACGGCATCACCTTCAACAGCCACGGCAAGAACGATCCCTCGCCCGGCCACGCCTCAAGCGTCCGCTCCAGGGCGAACCACGCCTCCTGGCGGAGATCGTCGGCCAGCCAGGGGTGACCGTCGCGCCGGGGCGTCGGCCGGGAGCGGGCGATGCAGCGCGCCACCCAGCCGTCGATCCGGGGGCCGAGGGCACGGACCAGCGCTTCCGGCGAGGCGCGGTCGCCGGCGCGGGCCTCTCCCGCGCGGGCGGTCAACCACGCCTCGCCGGCG
>CADCWF010000367.1 GCA_902806345.1 uncultured Thermomicrobiales bacterium | reverse complement strand
CCGCGGGTTCCGGATGCGTCCGCGACGGTCTATTTGAACGGGCAGCCGTTGGCGTTTTTGCTCGAAGGTTTCGCGCTCAGCGCGCTCCGGCTACCGGCCCGCGTCGCCAGCGGACCCGAAGAAGCAGGCGCGATGGCCGACTTGATGGTCAGCATTGCCGCCCTGCGGCGGAAAGAGGCCGGCGCCCTGCGGGGATGGACGTTGCGGCGGGCGACGGAGCCGCTCGTCGTCGACGGAGCGATCGTGATGCCCGAGCTGCTCTGCCTCCGTGACGAGGCATCCGTTGCCGTGGTCACGGTCCCGGCCGATGACCGGCGGGAGGCGGCCGAGGAAGCCCTGGCCCGGATCGCGGCCGTGCGCCCCGTGGTGGCACTCGGCGACGCGGGGCGGGCGGCTCCGGGGCTGCTGGTTCCCGACGCCGCGATCCTGGTCGAGATGCTGGACGCCGCGGCCGGGGCACGACCGGCTAGCCGGACGGCCCTGGGGCTAGTTGCGGAGGAGGTCGGAGCCCGAGGGTGGGTCAGCATTGGGCGGCTCGAAGAGCTCTTCGGCAACGAGACCGATCTCGGAGACCGGCTGCGGCCCCTAACCGCCGACTCGGGAACGACACTGGTACCGGGGATCGGTCTTTGCCGATCCGAGATGCTGACCAGGTTGGCGGGACCGATCGGCCGCGGCCCGCTCGACATCGCGGAACTCCGGGCATCGGTGGCGTCGGCTGTCGGCGAGGGACCGGCGGCGGACGCGCTGACGCTCCACCTGCTGACGGCGGCCCTGCCGCCCCCGGCCGAGCGACGGCTCATGTCGACGGCGTAGCCATGAAGTGGGGGGAGATCATTGGGGAATCGCGGCAAGCCGTTACCTCCTCCCCGAGGAGGTCCGGGTTCCGCCCCCGTACGAGGGTGAGCGGAGCCGGTCACCCGCCGACCGCAGTTTGACCCTCGCTGCGGGCGATCTGAAGAATCCGGGGATGTAAACGGGTTCGTCGAAGCCGGCGCACGGCGAGGCACGACAGATGCTCGAGTGACACTGATCGGGTCGGTTGCAGCGCTTGAAGTCCGGACGACGGGTGCATCGGCGCCCACCGGTGTTGGGCCGGCGTTCGGTGAACCGGGAGCAACCGGTACGGCACGACGGCTGGTTTTCCTTTCCGCAGCGTGCCCCGGCGCTGGCGCCGGTTTCTGCCACTGGACCCGCGGTGCAGGGAACCGCTTCGGCGAGGGCACCCGGCACCGCGGCACCGAGCGGGGAGCGCTGGGCGACGACTGTCGAGCACCGATCGATCGGTCCGCCGAGTCCGTTCCGGTCGTCGACGAACGTCACCTCATGCGTGTGGACGTGCCGGTACCCCGACTCGCACGGCTGCGAGTGCGCGATCCCGCGCATGTGGCGGGTGTCAGACTATCGCCGCGGGTCTACGGTTCGTTGTCGATACTCGTCCGGGCCAGCGTCTGCGTCCGCTGGTAGGCGGCGTAGACGGCGCGGGACAAAACGGTGCGGAGCCCGCCCTTCTCCATCTGGTAGATCGCCTCGGCCGAGGTGCCACCGGGGGAGGTGACCATGTTGCGGAGTTCGGCCATGTGTTTGCCAGAGTCGCGGGCAAAGGCGACGGAGCCGGAGACAGTCTGGAGCACGATCTGCTCGGCGATCCGGCGGGGGAAGCCCATGTGGACGCCCGCGTCGATCAGCGCCTCCATCATCAGGAAGACGTACGTCGGGCCGGTGCCAGAGAGGGCCGTCGCCATGTCGACGTACTTCTCCTCCTCGACCCACAGCTCCTCGCCGAGGGCGCCGAGCGCCGCCTTGATCTGGCCGCGTCGGGAGTCGTCGACGTCAGCGGTCGCGGTCCAGACCATCATCCCGGCGCCGATCTGGGCCGGGGTGTTCGGCATGACGCGGACGATGGAGTCGTGACCGAGGCCGCGCGAGAGGGTGGCGATCGAGGCGCCGGCGATGACCGAAACGGCGACCTGGCGCGGCTCGAGGCGGCCGTGGAGTTGCTTCATGACCGCCGCCAGCACCTGCGGCTTGACGGTCAGGAAGATGAGGTCGGCTCCCTCCGCCGCCGCGCGGTTGCCCTCGACAGCCTCGATCCCGAACCGGGCTCGCAATCGCTCCTGGCGGTCGGTGCGCGGATGACTGGCGACGATCCGGTTCGGGTCGATGAGGCCCTGTTTCAGCAACCCGGCGATCATCGACTCGGCCATGACGCCGGCACCGACGAACGCAAGCCGGGCTCCGGCTAGTGCCGGGGTGTCTCCAGGACGAGCCCCGTGACGCTCTCGATCGCGCGAATCTGCCACAGAACCCTCCCGGTGGCCTGCTCCGTGCAACCATTGTAGGGGGCGGGATGCCCGCCCCACCGAGAACAGACGAAAGCGAGCGACCCGTGCCGAACCGCCTGGCCGACGAGACCAGCCCCTACCTGCTGCAGCACAAGGACAACCCGGTCGACTGGTACCCGTGGAGCGACGAGGCGCTCGAGCGTGCTCGACGCGAGGACAAGCCCATGCTCGTCAGCATCGGCTACTCCGCCTGCCACTGGTGCCACGTCATGGAGCACGAGTCGTTCGAAGACCCGGCCGTGGCCGATCTGATGAACGACTTATTCGTCAACATCAAGATCGACCGGGAGGAACGCCCGGACCTGGACTCCATCTACATGTCGGCCGTGCAGGCGATGACCGGGCACGGCGGGTGGCCCCTGAACGTGTTCCTCACGCCCGAAGGGGTGCCGTTCTACGGAGGCACCTACTTCCCGCCCGACGACCGGATGGGGATGCCGTCGTGGTCGAAGGTGCTGGAAGCCGTCTCCGGGACGTTCACCACGCGGCGGGAGGATGTCGAGGAGAGCGCCGCGGGCATCCGGGACTACCTCGATCGCGCGAACGGCGCGACGCCGAACCCGAGTTCGCTTCGGACCGAAATCTTCGACCAGGCGCTGGCCGCCCTCCACCAGTCGTTCGACGACCGCAACGGGGGTTTTGGCGGTGCGCCGAAGTTCCCCCAGGCGTCGGCGTTCCTGGCGCTGCTCCGGATTTGGAGGCGGTCGGGCGACCCGCGAGCGCGGACGATGCTCGAGACGACGCTCGACCGGATGGCCCGCGGCGGCATCTACGACCAGGTCGGCGGCGGCTTTCACCGCTACGCGGTCGACGCGATCTGGCTGGTGCCCCACTTCGAGAAGATGCTCTACGACAACGCCCAACTCGCGCTCGTCTACCTGGAGGCGTACCAGGCGTTCCGAGATCCGCGTTGGGCGCGGGTCGCCGGCGAAACGCTCGACTACGTGGCGCGGGAGATGACCGGCCTGGACGGGCGGTTCTACGCGACGCAAGACGCCGACTCGGAGGGCGAGGAGGGCAAGTTCTACGTCTGGACCCCGGAGGAGTTGGCGGAGATCCTTGGCGCGGAGCGGGCGACGGCGATCGGCGCCTACTACGGGGTTCGTCCTGGCGGCAACTTCGAGGGCCACTCCATCCTGCACGTGGCGCGGGAGGGCGACACGTTCGCGGCCTCCCTCGGCCTGGACCAGGCAGCCATCGACGAGGCCCGCAAGCTCCTCTACGACACCCGGGCCCGCCGGGTCTGGCCGGGGCGGGACGACAAGGCGATCGCGGCGTGGAACGGGATGATGCTGCGGTCGTTCGCGCTTGCCTCGCGGGTGCTGGGGCGCCCCGATTTCCGGCGAGTCGCCGAGCGCAACGCCGAGTTCCTGGTCACCGAGATGCGACGCGACGGCAAGCTGTTGCGCTCGATCAAGGATGGCGTCGGCAAGATCGGTGGCTTCCTCGAGGACTACGCCAACGTCATCGACGGCCTGCTGGTACTCCACGCGGCAACGCTCGACGGGCGGTGGCTGCGGGAGGCGTTGGACCTCGCAGAGACGATGGTCGGCGAATTCGCCGATCCCGCCGGGGTCGGGTTCTTCGATACCGCGGCCAGCGCCGAGGCGCTGGTGACCCGGCCGCGCGACCTCCAGGACGGGGCGACGCCGGCCGGCAACAGCGTCGCCGCCGACGTGCTGCTGCGGATCGGGGCGATGACCGGCGACGAGCGGCTGACCGGGTTGGCGGAAGGCGTGCTGGCGTCGCTGGCGCGGCCGATGGCCGACCAACCGCTCGGCTTCGGGCGATTCCTTGTCGCGCTGGATTTCCACCTCTCGGCGCCGCTCGAGCTGGCGCTGGCAGGGGACGCCACTGAGCCCGAGATGGAGGCGATGCTGGCGGCGGTCTTCGCAGCCTACCGGCCCAACCTGCTCGTCGGTCACGCCGACCCGGTCGATGCGGCGTTGGCGGCGCGGGTGCCGTTCCTTGACGGCCGACCGGCCCGCGACGGGCGACCGACCGCCTACGTCTGCGAGCGGTTCGCCTGCCTGACCCCGGTCACCGACGCGGCGTCGCTGGCGGGGATGCTGGAGCGGGGCGACGAGCTGGTTTGGCAGGAGATCTAGCGCGGCGCCGGTCGTCTTCCAGCGGCAAGTGGCTGATTCGGAATCGGGTGGATACCATGCCTTCGCGGCGTGGAGGTGCCCTCCCCAACCCGTCCTTACTCGGGGATCCGAGCACCGGGGGCTTCCGCGTTCGTCGGGGTCCACCCGCATCAGCCGGATTCCGTATGAGAGAGATGGATCGGCTTGGGCTTTCCTCTGGCATTGGGGATGTCTTACCTACGAGTCAAGTAGCGTCAAGAGCCCTGGGCTCCGAGGGAGTGATCCCGTGTCGATGGTGGTCGCGAGCCAAGACTTCCTTCGGCGGGACCGGGCATGTCTCTTGCTTCACGACCATCCGGGTCGGATAGGTGTCGTGGCGGTGGACCGATCGAGGCGGTCGTCCGTATCGCACTCACGGACGACGAACGGGGTATCGGAGCTAACCGGAGGAGGGACAGTTGAGAATGATCGCCGCGATAGGGCTGGCTCTGATGCTCATCACCGGCGGGTTCGTATCCCCGCTGGCATTGGCGCGACAGACCGAGCCCGACGTGGCCGGGGCGTCACAGGCGGCGCAGACCTACCTTGACCTGGCGGTCCAGGGGAACTTCAACGGGCTGTTCGACTATCTCCACCCGGATGTCCTCGACGAGGTGCCCCGCTCGGTCGGGCTCGCCATCTTCGAGGGCGTTTACGGCGCTACCCAACCCGACCAGGCGAGGGTTGGGCAGCCTCGGGCGATTTCCTACACGTGGCCGGTGAACGGCGAGACGTACGAAGCGGTCGAGGTGCCGTACGAGCAGGAGTTCACGAACGCAGAGGGGCAGCGGGATACGTTGCAGTCGCTGATGTATCTGGCGCCGGTCGACGGTCAGTACCGATGGTTCCTGGGCAACAGCCGTGCGTTCGTCGCCGAAGCCATCGCTCGGTTCGCGCCACCGCCGCCCTCGGAGCAGCCGGGCGACATCGGGGCTCTCCTCGACTTGGTCGTAGACGACCTTGACACGTTCTTCGCGACCACCTTCGAGGGCACCCAGGTCCGCTACGTGACGCCGGGGGTGCAGGTGGTCGGCGCCGGCCAGGCCGCGAACACCGGGTGCGGTCCGGCTCAGCCGGGGTTCTGGGCCTTCTACTGCCTGGCGGATGCCACGGTCTACCTCGACCAGCCGTTTCTCGAGGACCTCGAGCAACGTTACGGCGACTTCGCTGCCGCCTACGTCGTCGGCCACGAATGGGCCCATCACGTCCAGACTGTCTCCGGGACTCAGCGTACAGAGGCCCCGCAGGCGATCAACGAGGTGTACAGCCTCGAGTTGGAGCTCCAGGCCGACTGCCTTGCGGGTATCTGGAGCCGGGACATGGACGCCCGCGAATTCCTCGACCTCCGCGACTTGGCCGAGGCGAGCACGTTCATCTTCGAGCGCCTGGGCGACCCCGAAGGGGTCGGTCCGTTCGACCCGCAGGCGCACGGCACCGGCGAGCAGCGGCTCAACGCCTATTCGGACGGCTACGATGGGGGCTTCGTCGGCTGCGAAGTGGAGGGGTTGTCGCCGGTGCGGTAGAGCGTTTCGCTCGCCGTTCTTCCCTTCCCGGGCCAGCCAACCCTCTCCCCCGACCCCATGTCTGGAAAGACGAGGGGAGGGGATGTTTCTTCAGGCTGCCTCGACGGGGTTGCGGAGGACGCCGATGCCTCCGACTTCGACTTCGATGGTGTCGCCGGGTGCGAGCGGGCCGACGCCTTCGGGGGTGCCGGTGAGGATGAGGTCGCCCGGCTGGAGGGTCATCACCCGGCTGATGAAGGCGATCAGGAAGGCGGGCTTGAAGATCATCGCCGAGGTGCGCTGCGATTGCCGATCCTCGCCGTTGAGGCGGGACTGGACGGGGACGTCGGCGACGTCGAGGTCGGTCTCGATCCAGGGGCCGACCGGGCAGTAGGTGTCGTAGCCCTTGGCCCGGACCCACTGGCCGTCCTTCTTCTGGAGCACTCGGTCGGAGACATCGTTGGCGCAGGTGTAGCCGAAAACGTGGGTCAAAGCATCGGCCTCACCGATGTTGCGTCCCCCGGTACCGATGACGATCGCCAGCTCCGCCTCGTAGTCGGTGCGGTGCTCGGGGTTGGCGATCATGATCGTGTCGCCGGTTCCGACGAGCGCCGAGCGCGGCTTCATGAAGAGGACCGGTTCGTCGGGAACGACGCGGGTGGGGTCGTTCTCGGTGACGTGGGCGACGTAGTTGAGGCCGACGCAGACGATCTTGCCGGGGGTCACCGGGGCGAAGAGGCGGGCCTCCGCCACCGGGCCGACCTCCGCTGTCCGGCGCAACCCTTCTCGGTCCCACGGGACACCCGCGGTGGAGTAGAGTCGGTCGTCCTCGACGATGCCCCAGCCAGCCCCGCCGCCAACCCGTTCGTAGCGCGCCACCCGCATCCCGCGTCCTCCCCGCTCCCGGCGGTGCCGCGTCGGAGCGACGCGCGCACGACCGCTACCATTCTACGCAGCCAGCGGCGAGTCTCGGTGGTGATGCGTGCCACCCCGGACGCGGGGTGCAATGGGCGTTCACCGGGAGGCAGCGGCTAAAATGGCCCCTCGGGCGACCCATTGCCCCGACCTGGCCTGCCGCCTCCCGGAGGGGCCGCCGCACGATGCCCAACCTGTTCCTCGAACTCCGCGACGACGACGATGCCGCCGGCACCACCCCCGCCCCCCTGCCTGAGGGGGAGACGCTGGAGGTGCTTCGCCGCGCCGAGATCGCGGGGTCCAAGCTGATCCCGTGGGGCTCGAACTACTCGTTCGCGGTCGCGCTGGAGATGCCGGACGCGCCGGCTCAGCTCGCGATCTACAAGCCCCGGGCCGGCGAGGCTCCCCTCTACGACTTCCCGGACGGGACGCTCTACCTGCGCGAAGTGGCGGCCTACGAGCTGAGCCGGTGGCTTGGCTGGGACATCGTGCCGCCGACCTTGGTCCGGGACGGTCCCCACGGGGTCGGCAGCGTCCAGCTCTACGTCGAGCCGGACGAGCCGGACGATACCGCCCGGTTCTGGGGCGCGACCCACCCCGAGATCGAGCGGGTGGTGCTGTTCGACCACATCACGAACAACGCCGACCGCAAGATCGGCCACTGCCTGCGCGACCGGTGGGGCAAGATCTGGGGGATCGACCACGGGCTGACGTTCAACCGCTTCCCCAAGCTGCGGACGGTCCTCTGGCAGTACGTCGGAGAGCCGATCTCGCCCGACCTCCGGGCCGACCTCGACCGGATGGTCGCCGAAGCGCCCGACCTCCGACCGGCGTTGGCGTCCTTTCTCGATGAAGGCGAGATTGACGCGCTCCTCGATCGGGCTCGCCGATTCCGCGACGCCGGGTGCTATCCGCCGCTGAATCCGCGGCGGAACGTACCGTATGGCTGGTGGTAGGCCGATAAGCAGCAGTCCGTCAGCCTCTCAGCAGGGAGTCGCGTCGGGTCGACACCCGCATTCAGGCGCTCGCGTTGTTCGCGCCGTCCGACGATGGGCTACTCTGTGACTTGAGGGTCCATCGGATCAAGGAGGAGGCGCGATCGATGAGTCTGCTCTCTCAAGGCCGCGACCGGGTGCAGTGGTCGGCCTACGGCTTCATCGCCGGCATCCTGATCGGGCTGGTGCTCGGCTGGCTGTTCCATGGCGTGATCGGCACGGTCGTCAACTTCCTGATCGTGGCCGCCCTGCTGACGCCGTTCATCATCGCGTTCATCTTCTGGCGGCGGACCAAGGAGCGGATCGAGGATCTCCGGACACCCGACCCGGTGCCGACCGTCCCGCTGGACCGCGGTGACCCGATCGACGCCCCGTCCTACGTGATCCGAGAGCGGAGCGAGTCGCGGGAGCAGTGACGGGAGCCGAGCTCCCGTTGGTCGCCTCGCTCGCCGTCGTCACGTTCGCCGTTGGAGTCCTGTTGGGGTTCGTCGGCGCCGGTGGTGCCGGGGTAGTCGTCGCACTCCTGACCAGCGTTTACGGGTTGCCGGTCCACCAGGCGATCGGCACCGCGCTGGCGACGATGTGCCTGGTAACGATTTCCGGGTCGGTCTCCCATTTCCGCGAAGGGAACGTGGCGCCACGGATTGGGTCGGTCGTCGGTCTGGCCGGGGCGGTCGGCGCCGTCGCCGGGGCGCAGTACTCGCAGGCGGTGGCCGAGGCCCGGCTCCAGGTGATGGCCGGATTGGGTCTCTGGGTCCTGGCCGCCCTGGTTTGGCTCAGGACCCGGCTGGCGGCGGTGGTGCCGGGTGGCCTCGACCCCGAGTGGGCCGGCGAGACGACCCGGCCCGGAAGGGACTGGGCCGCGTCCCTCGGGCTCGGGATGAGCGGCGGGGCGGCGGCGGCATTCCTCGGCGTCGGGATGGCGCCGTTCCTCCAGTTGGGCTATCTGGCCGTGCTGCGGTTGCCGCTGCGGCAGGCGGTCGGGACGACGATGTTGACGCTCGTCTTTATCAGCGCGGCCGGGTCGGCCGCGCTGGCGCGCGCCGGCGATGTCTCGCCGGCCCATTTCCTGGGAACGACGATCGGGTTGGCGACGGGCGCCTGGTTCGGCGCACGGTTCACCCGGCGGGCGCCGCGGTCGATCCTGCGGGGGGCGGTCGTGCTCATCCCGTTCCTGGCGGGAGCGTTGCTCCTGTTCGCGTAGATAGACCGGTTGGCAACGGTCCCCACCGTCACCCCCAGCGATGCGAACCCTCACTCCCTGACTCGGGCAATGGCCGTGCGAACGACGCCGCGGCGATGGGAGCTCCGCCCTTGCGCTCGTGGGCCCGGACCTGAGCCCATTCTGTCCCGCGTACGAGTTTGAGTGACGGCGAAGCGGCTCCGGCTCCTTCAGGCGCCGCGGCCGGCGACCTGCACCTTCATGCCGGCGCCCTTGCGGACGATGTTGAGGGCGTCGTCGAAGCGGTCCAGGGTGAAGGTGTGGGAGACCATCTTCTCGGCGTCGACGGCGCCGGCGGCGAGGATGTCGATGGCCGGGCCGTAGGAGTTGAGGACGGCCATCGTCCCCATGATCGTGATCTCCTCGTTGTAGATCCTGAAGGCGTCGTAGGCCGCCTTCTCGCCGGGCGGGCAGACGCCGAAGAGGAGCAGCTTGCCGCGGCGCTTGACGGCGTCGATCGCCATCTCGGCGACTTTCGTGACGCCGGTGGCCTCGATGACGTTGTCGAAGCCGCGGGGGGCGACCCCGCGGAGGTCATCGAGCGAGGCGGCGACGTGCTCGAACCCAAAGTCCGCTCTGGCCCGCTCCCGGCGTTCCGGATTGATGTCCACGATCGCCACCAGGCTCGCGCCGTTGAAGCGGGCCACCTGGGCGTTCTGGAGTCCCATCGGGCCTGCACCGATGACGAGGTACGTTTCGCCGACGAGCGGCTGCAGCCGGTGGAAGCCGCGGACGACGCAGGCGACCGGCTCGATCAGGGCGGCGGCCGCGAACGACATCCCGTCGGGCAGGGGGTAGAGCGCCCGCTCTGGGACCAGCGCCCTTTCGGCGAAGCCGCCGCGCCAAGTCGTCCCCAGCCCCCCCACCGAGTCACAAAGGTTGCCCATCCCCCGCTGGCAGAAGTAGCAGGCGCCGCAGGACAGGGCGGGGTCGACGCCGACGCGGCTGCCGATCCTGACGTTGGTCACGCCCGGCCCGACCTCGATCACCTCGCCGGCGAGCTCGTGGCCCGGCACGCAGGGGAACCTGGCCATCGGGAACTCGTCCTGGATGATGTGGAGGTCGGTGCCGCAGATGCCGCAGGCCTTGACCTCGATCACCACCTCGTTCCAGCCCGGTGACGGGTCGTCGATCTCGGTCACCTTGACGCTATGGGGCTGGTCGACGACGACGGCGCGCATGGTGAATCTCCTGATCGATCGGGTAGGTCGGTTGCGGCGCATGCGATGCGCCGTCGACGCCTACTTGACCGCTCCCATCGACAGACCGCGGACGAGCTGCCGCTGGGCAACCCAGCCGAGGAGCACGATCGGGAGGACGGCCATGGTGCTGGAGGCGGCCAGCTTGGCCCAGAAGAGCCCTTCCGAGGTGACAAAGCGGAGCATGAAGATGGGTACGGTGGAGTTGCCGACCGAGGCGAGGTTGAAGGCGAAGAAGAACTCGTTCCAGGCGAAGATGATCGAGAGGAAGACGGTCGCGGCGATGCCGGGTGTCACCATCGGCAGGACGATCTGGGTGATCTGCCGCCATACCCCGGCGCCATCGACGCGCGAAGCGTCGATCACGTCCTGTGGCACCTCCTCGAAGAAGGAGCGCAGCATCCAGATCGCGATCGGCAAGTTCATCGCGATGTAGAGGACGATGAGCCCGCGCATGGAGTTCAGCAGGTCGAGGCCGAACCCGAGGAACTGGGGGTCGCCATCGGGGCTGAACAGGATGTAGAGCGGGACGATGATCCCGGCGGGGGGCAGGAACCGGGTCGAGATGAAGAAAAAGAGAATGTTCTTCCAGTTCTTCGGCGGGTTGATCGCCAACCCGTAGGCGCAGGGGATGGCGAGCAGCATGACGAAAAAGGTTGAGCCGAGCGAGGCGATGGCGCTGTTTACGAAGAAGGGCAAGAAGTTGATACCGAAGACCGCCTCGTAGTTTACGAGCGTCGGTTGGAAGATAAGCTTGGGCGGCAGCTCGACCGCCTGTGGTTCTGTCTTGAAGCCGGTCAGCACCATGTAGAGCACGGGGAAGAAGAAGATGAGACCGACGACCCAGGCGATGGCCGCCCACCACCAGGGCGCGTTCTCCTTGGACAAACCGGCGCGGGCGGGGCGGCCGCGCGGACGGGCGAGAGTCGCCACGGCTAGGCCTCCTTCAGCAGGCGGTCGATCACCCGCAGCAGCGCGGTGATCGCGATGTTGGCCAGGATCACGACGATGACGCCGAGGGCGGCGCCCTGGCCGACGTTGAACGCTTCCCGCGCCTTTTCGTAGACCAGGTAGGGGAGGGTGGTCGTCACGCTGCCGGGACCGCCGCGGGTCAGGATGTAGATTGGATCGATCTCCTGGACGATGAACACGGTTCCCAAGAGCGCCCCGAGCTGGATGAAGCGCGAGAGGTGGGGAAAGGTGATGTCCTTGAACTCCTGCCACGCGGTGGCGCCGTCGACCCGGGCCGCCTCGCGGACCTCCTCGGAGATCGACTGCATGCCGGCCAGCAGGATTAGCATCATGAACGGCGACCATCGCCAGACGTAGACGAAGATGACTGACGCCTGCGGGAACTCGCCCAACCAGTTCGGCGCAAAGTCGCCCGGCACCGCCGTCTGCAGAAACCAGTCGACGACCCCAAAATTGGGGTTCAGCATCTGGTTCTTCCAGGTCAGGGCGGCCACCGCCGGCATGATCAGGAACGGCGTGATCAGCATCGTCCGGACGATGCCGCGGCCGGGGAACCGGTGGTTGAGCAACTCGGCGAACGCGAGACCCAAGACCAGCGACGCGAGTACCGCGGCGACCACGAAGAGCAGGGTCACGACCAACGCCTCGCGGAACGACGGGTCCCGCGTGAGGAGCGTGGTGTAGTTGCTCAGCCCGACGAAGCCGCGCTGCTCGGGTCGGTTCAGGTTCCAACGCTGGAGGCTGTACCAGATCGTCAGCAGGAAGGGGAGCTGGGTAACGGCAATCGCGAAGATCAGCGCCGGCCAGATGAGCATCCGGTGGGTAGACGGGGGCTCCGCCTTGTTCCGGCCCGCCCCCTCGGCGGCGGCTTCGCGAAATTGCCGCTGCGGTCGCGCTTGGGCAATCGCCATCGACTCCCCCAATTCTCGGACGGCGGGGGCCGATCACCCCCGCCGCCGGACAAGGGGGGGGCGGCGCGACCGCCCCCCGCCCAATGCGGCTAGCTCTGGTAGCCACCGTCGATGGCGACCTGGTTGGCCAAGTCGTTCGCGTTGGCGATCACCTCGTCGATCTCCGCCTCGCCGACGATGGCTCGGGCGAACTCCTGGCTCATCTCGTTGCCGAGCTGCTGCCATTCCGGAATGCGGACGAACTGGCCGCCGGTGTAGGGCACCGGCTGCGCGGTCGGCTCGTTCGGGTTGGCCTCATTGATCGCGCCGAGCACGATCGGGGCGAACTCACCAGCCCGCTCCAGGTAGGCCGGGTTGTCGTAGGTCGACTGGCGGGCACCGGTCGGGGCCCGGCCCCAGCCTTCCTTGGCGACGATGGCGTCCTGGTAGGCCGTCGACGTCGCCCAGGTCATGAACGCGAGCGCCGCCTCGGGGTTGTCGGAGTTGGCCGCCTGGGCGAAGTTCCAGCTCCACAGCCAGCTTCCGGTCGGGAGCGCCGCCGCCGGCCCGTAGGCGAAGCCGACCTTGTCGTAGCCTTCCGGGTTGATCGCCGGGTCGGTAATCAACTCGGCGGCCGAGGTGGCGTCGTACCAGAAGCCGCACTTGCCCTGGACGAAGAGCGTCTCGTTCTCGGTGAAGCCGTTCTGCTCGGCACCTGGAGGTCCGTAGTTCTGGATCATCTCGATGTAGAAGCGGATCGCCTCGCTCGTCTCCGGGGAGTCGACCTGGGCCACCCAGTTCTCGTCGAACCAGCGGCCACCGAAGGAGTTGACCACGGCGCCCAAGGGGCCCAATTGCTCGCCCCAACCGGGCAGGCCGCGGAGGCAGGCGCCGTAGACCTCGTCCGGGTTGTGGACTTGGGCGGCGATCTCCTCCATCTGCTCCCAAGTCGGGCGCTCCGGGACTTCAATCCCGGCCGCCTCCATGACGTCCTCGCGGTAGAAGACCATCGAGCTCTCGCCGTAGAACGGCAGGGCGTAGAGCCCGTCCTCGTACGTGAGCCCGGCGGTCATGCTCTCGAAGATGTCGTCGAGGTTGTAGGTGGGATCGGCGGCGGCTGCCTCGCCGACTTCGGCCAGCCAGCCTTGCTCGGCCCAGAGGGGAACCTCGAAGGGGCCGATGGTGAAGACGTCGAACTGACCCGACTGGGTCGTCACGTCTTGGGTGATGGTCTGCCGGATCTCGTTTTCGGGGAGGACGGTCAGGTTGACCTCGATGTTCGGGTAGTAGTTGGCGAACTCGCCGTCGGCTACCATCTCCTGGAGGGCCACCATCTGCGGGTTGGCCACCATCCCAACATCGATCGAGCCGGAGATCTCGGTGTTCGGCGTTACCGCTGGGGTCGCTTCCTGGGCGGTGGCGTTGAGTGTCGTCGCCGCCGGCAGGGTCAGCATCAGCGCCGCCGCCGCTGGGAACCATTTCCTCATCGTGACCTCTCCTGGGTCGGGGCGCCCGTCGGCCGCCCCCCTGCACCGGGATGACTCCCGGCGCCTGGTGCTGGTGTGGCAGACCATCGGCGCCGGATCCCTCCTGGCTTCCCGTAGGAACGGCGACCGCCGCAATCCGCGGTCAGACGTGTCCGACGACCGGACCCGTCGGGGCCGCGAGCGCGAGATGGTAGGCACGAGGTACCGTTGAGTCAAGAGCGCAACGTACCGGTGCAGGCCATCCTCGTCCGGAAGTGGTCACCGATCCAGGCCAACCCCGCCGACGGTCGAAACCGGCAGAGGCAGCGGGGGTGTCACGGGGGACCACTGTGGGGTGCCCGTCGGCCACTCGGCGTCATAGTCGAGGGCGAGGTCGCTGACCGCCGTCGGCGCGTCCGGTTCGATCCGGGCCGATGGCTCGGAGGGATCGGCGGCGATGGCGAGGAGCGCGTCGCCGCCGGGGGACCATGTCAGAGCCCCGGAGAGGAACCGAGTCGTGTCGACCGTTCGGGTCTCACCGCCCTGGTCGCGGAGCACGATGCGGGTCGGGCCGTCGGTCCAGGCAAGGCGAGCGCCGTCGGGCGAAAAGGCGGGCGACCAGACCGCGCCGCCAGCGTTGATGCCGGCGGCGACGATGGTGCGGTCGAGCGAGGCGATCTCGAGGGCGACGATCGAAACGAGGGCGCTGAGGGTTTCGCCCGGCAGACCGCGAGCGCGGGTAATCACCAACAGCGTCCGCCCCTCTGGGGACCACACCAAACGGGAGGCATCCGGAAGCTTCCCGCTCGTCAGGTTGCGGATCCGCCCGTCGGTGAGCGACCAGAGAAGCACGTCGGCGGCTCCCCCCAGGACGTTCTGACGCGGGTCATCGAGGCGGGGACGGGCGAGGAAGGCCACGGCATCACCGGCAGGTGACCAGGCCGGGCTCGTCGCGTGCAGCCCGGTGGCGGCCGGGATCGATCGGCGACTGCCGGTGGCGACATCGATCACATCCACGGCAAGGAGTCCCGTCTCTCGACGGAGGTCCCACCGCACGACGCTCGTCGCGGCGATGGCGGTCCCATCCGGTGACCACGAGGGGAGGGCGTTCGGGTGGATCGACCGCGCCAGCGGCCGGAGGTCGGAACCGTCGCCGGCAAGGGTGTAAAGCACCGCCGGGGAGCGCCCGTCGTAGGGGTCCGCCGAGACGAACGCGATCCGCGACCGGTCCGGGCTCCAGACGGGGCGGGTGACGGAGACCTCTCTGGAGAGTAGGGTCCGGGTTTCCTGGCTTGGATCGACGAGCCACAGCTCCCGATCGCGGGCGAGCGCGATGGGGCTGTGCTCCGTGCGGAGGGTTTGGAGGCGCGTTGCCCATGCTGGGTTCGAGGAATCAAGGGCGGTCAAAGCTGCCAGGGACCGTTCCGCTCCCAGCCAATCCCCTGGGGCAAGCGCCTGCCGATAGGCCGCTTGGGAAATTGCGAGCAGGCGGTTCCGAAGGTCGGAACGGTGGATGAGGGCCTGCCGATCGGACGGCAGCAGGCGGACGGCCGAGCGCAGCGCCGTAGCGGCGCGTTCCGGCTCGCGGACTTCCGAGCGGGAGGCTTCCCGCTTGAGGGCGGAAACGTTGTCCAAGACGGACGAGAGACCGGTGGCGGCGCGGGCGCTCCCTGGGTCGCCGAGCCCGTCGTAGGCGACGAGGGCCGCCTGGAACTCGCCGGAGGCGAGAGCCGACGCGGCTTGGAGCCGAAGATCGTTGCCGTCCCGTTCGGTCCCCCGCCGGAACGCGACGGCGATAACCAGGAGGGCCACCACCGGCATCGTCGCCAGCATGGAACGCAACCGGGCGCGCGGCGACGGTCGTCGGGATGGGCGTTGGGGAGTGGGATCGATAGCGACGGCGAGCAGCACTCCACAGGCCTGGCACTCGCCAACTACGCCGGGGTTCGGGGTAGCGCAGGAGGTGCAGAACATCGGCCGCTCCACGAGCCGCCGCCGGCCTCGGGCCGGGAGCGCCGCCGGCAGAATCCTGCCTGCATGATACGCGGTCAAACAGGCACCACGGCTGTTTGGACTTCCGGCGCCTTGCCGCGCTGCCGCTCCAAACCTATCCTTGAAGCGTGTTCGCGTGCGCGGTTTGTTTGGCAGGGGCCCGCGCGGAGCGCGGGACCGTTGCTCATTGCGGAGTCGTAGCAGCACCGGACGGAGGCGAAAACACGGGCTGGTCGACGGGGTGGGGGATCGCGCGGGACCGTTCCTCGGCCTCTCGCGAGCGGGAACTTGACCTTGATCGACCCAACCGACAGGCAGGATCGCGAGCGGCGCCGGGGAGCGTCGATCCTTGCTGCGTCGGTTCTGGTCGCCGCCGCGATCGTCGCGGTACGCCTGCTCGTCGGTGGAACCTCCGATCCGGGTCGAGGCGATCCGGTGTCGGCGTTGCCGACGGTCGTGCTGCTAACGCCGGTGGTCCCGACCGCTCCTCCGGCCACCCCAGTCCCGCCGCCGGTTCCGGCGGCGACCCCGGAACCGCAGCTCACCCCTAAACCCGAGGCGGCTCCCGCCGCGGTGGACGAGGGCGATCTCGCGGGTCGTGTGGTTTGTCTCGACCCGGGCCACGGCGGAGTCGACCAAGGCAATCTTCGGATCGAGGACGGCGAGATCGTGCTCGAGGAAAAGGAGTTCACGCTGGCCCACGCGGCGGAAATCGGCCGGCGGCTGGAGGCGCGGGGGGCGACTGTGGTCTACACGAGGACCACCGACAGCGAGGCGAATCCGGACAACGCCGACGTCAACGGCGACGGGATCGTCGCCGACGAGAGCGGCCAAGCTCGGACCACCCAACTCGACGACCTCCAGGAGCGAATCAACACCTGCAACGGGGCAGGGGCGGAGTTGCTGGTCTCGATCCACTACAACGGCGCCGAGAACGAGTTCCTGCAGGGGTACGAGGTCTGGTACAACGACGAGCGTCCCTTCAGCGACCTGAGCGCCCGCTTCGCAGCGATCATGCACGAAGAGTTGGGCCAGGCGTACGAGGCGGCCGGATATGACGCGTTCGACAAGGGGATCGGGATCGAGGAGTTCGTGGTGATTGACGCCGAGCGCCCAGGAGAGCTCGTGCCGAGTCAGATGCCGGGCGCGGTGGTCGAGGCGCTTTTTTTCACCAACGACGAGGACGCTGCCTTCTTCCAGGGACCGGAGGCACCGGAGGCGATCATCGGCGCCTACGAGCGGGCGATCGTCCGCTACCTCGAAGAGACGGGACGGTGACGCACCCAAGGGTTCTGGCGACGGGGGAGTCGACCTGATGGCCGGCCTCCCCATCGATCGCCCTGGGTTCGGCGGCCGGTCGTCGGGATCCGACGAGGGCCAGCGTCGGCGAGCGCGCGCTCGGATCGACTCGACCGTCGAGCCATCGCTGCCGGTCGCCCCGCCGAGCGAAGGCCGGCGGCTGACGGAGACCGAGCGCAAGGCGCTCCTGGAGCGTTCTCGTTCGCGGCTGGTGAAGGAAGCTCCGATCTCGGCCGCCACGGTCTTGCCGCCAGCTCCGATTTCGCAGCCTGGCCGGACGCGGCCAGCACCGCGGATGCCGCAGACGGCGCCGCAAGGCACCGTCCGCTCCGGACCGATGGTGGCCCTCGGTACGCTGCTGATCGTCGGCCTCACCATCCTCGCGTTCGCCGGAGGGCGCCTCTTCGGCGCCGCGACCGAGCCACCACCGTCCACCCAAAGCGCGGCGCGTGCGGCGTTCGCCGCGACCCCGGTACTGGCGCTGGCGCCCACCCCGCGTCCGACCAGCACCCCCCTCCCCGAACGGCCAGTGGCGCCGCCGCCGACGTTTCCCGGCGGACGTGCGCCCGTCGTTTGCCTCGACCCTGGACACGGCGGGCCGGACCGTGGCTTCGCCCGGAGTGCCTTCGGGCCGCTGCCGCCGATGGAAGAAGCGACGCTGACACTCGAACACGCCTGGGACCTGGAGGCGCGCCTCGCCGGTCGCGGGTTCGACGTGGTCATGACCCGGGAGGCCGACACCGCCGTCAACGCGGCCGGCGAGGACGTCAACGGCGACGACCGGACGGGCGAGGACGACCGCGCGGGCGACGACAAGTACGCCACCCTGGACGAGTTGCAGGCCCGGATCGACATCTGCAACGAGTCGAGGGCGGACCTGCTGGTCTCGATGCACGTCAACGGGTTCACCACCCAGACGCCGTTCGGTCACGAAACGTGGTACACCCAGGAGCGGCCCTTCGGCGAACGGAACCAGGCGTTCGCCACGCTGGCGTATGCCCATCTTTCGGAGCAGTTGCGGAGCATCGGGTACGTCGGACCCGAAGTCGGGCGAGGGGTCAACCCGGACACCGCCTCGAATGTGGTGATGGAGTACACCCTGTACGAGCACTTCATCCTGACCGGGCCCGCGGTACCGAACGCGGTCGAGCCGAGCCGGATGCCGGGAGCAATCGTCGAGGCGCTGTTCGTCTCCAACGACGGCGATGCCGCAGTGCTCGCCAGTGACGAGGGCCAGAACGCGATCGTCACCGCGTACGAGAACGCGATCGTCGAGTACTTCGAGCGGTATCCGCCGGAGGCCCCGTAAGGGGTTCGGGGCGGCCAGGAGCCGGTCCATGAGCGACGAGCGGAACGGGCGCCCGGCGGCCGCGGCCGCGGCGGGATCGGCAGTTCGATCCCTGCCGGGGGCGGTGAGCCGCCGCGCGCTCTTGATCGGGACGGGTGCCGTGGCTGCCGGTGGAACAGGGCTGGCGATCGCCACGGCTTGGGGCCGCCGGACGTCCTCGCCGGGGAGCCAAGGGACCGCCGCCGCGGCGACGGGTGAGACCCCGACGGTAGTTGCGCTCTCGGACGCACCCACGTCCACGCCGCAGCGGACGACCCAGACGCCCCGGGCCGCGCCCTCCGCCGCGAGCCCAACCGCCGCCCCGACCGCTGCTCCCCGACGGACCCCGATCGCCGACGCACTGCGGTCGGGGTACGCCCTCGTGGCCTCACCGCGCCTGCCCCTGCCTGCGGTCGGGCCGCAAGACCCGGAGCGGTTGCTTGGAGGCGCCATCGACGACTGGCGGGCGGTGGGCTCGCCCGTCGCCTTGCCGGTCGAGCGGTTAGCCCTGGCCGGCGACACGATCCCTGGCATCGCCGGGGCGGAGCAGGCGGCCGACTACGACGCGCTGGCGAACGAACTCTGGGCGCGGCCGGGTGCGCTCGCGCTCGTGCCGCTGGACGCGATCGACTTCCGGGTGCAGACCCTGACGGTGGGCGGGATCGACCCGCTGACCGTAGGGGAAGGGATCGAGCCGGCGCTGCGAGTCGGCGTCGTCGGCGACATTGTTCCCGGCCGCAACGTCCACCTCCACATGGAGCGGTACGGCGACTATACCCGGCCGTTCCACAGGGTCGCGTCGCTGCTCCGGGGTTTTGACCTGACGGTCGCCAACCTGGAGGGCAACCTCTCGGCGACGCTGCCCCAACCCGAGGACGATCACTCATTCAGCTTCGTCTCAAGCCCGGCGATGCTGGACGGGTTCGCCCTGGCCGGGATCGACGCCGTGACGCTTGCCAACAACCACAGCGTCTGGAACGACGAGGGATGGGGAGTCCAGGGGTTGCTGGACACGATGGGGGCGCTGGAGTCCGCCGGGCTGCCCTACTTCGGCGCCGGCTATGACCTGGAGGGTGCGCGAGCGCCCTGGACGGCCATGATCGGTGGTACCTCGATCTCCTGGCTCGGGATCGACGGGGTGACCGCCAACTACGAGGTGACGCCCGGCGCCGAGAACGGCGTCGTCGACTTCGACGCCGGGGCCACTGCCGACCGGCCCGGGACCAATCCCTACCTCTCGGCGCAGTTTTTGGCCGACATCTCGGCGGCGGCGGCGAGATCCGCGGTCGTCATCCCGTACTTCCACATGGGCGCCGAGTACGTGGCGATCCCCCCGGCGTGGGCGGTGGCCGGGGCGCGGGCCGCGATCGACGCCGGGGCGACGATGGTGGTCACCAACCACCCCCACGTGATCCAGGGGATGGAGATCCACAACGGTCGTCCCATCGTGTACTCGCCGGGCAACTTCATCATCGACCAGATGTGGGGCGTCGAGGTCCGCTCCGGGTATGCCCTGGAGGTGCTGCTGCGCGGAAGCACCGTCGTCGGGCTGCGAGTCCACGGGACGGAAATCGAGGAGTTCCACCAACCGCGGCCGATGAGCGGCGGCGAGCAGGCCAACTTGCTCGACCGCTTCTGGGCCTCGGTCGACAGGCTTGCGGAGCGCAGGGCTTGACCCTTCGACCGAGATTACCGCTCGCCGGCGGGACCGAGCGACTCCGACCACGAGTCGGGGTACGAGGAACCCTTGGCGCGCTCGGTTTGCCGACGCCGGAGCACCCCTTCCGCGTCCGCGACGTCGGAGCGGCGACGTTCCGCCCGGCGGCGGGCCCGCTCTAGGCGGGCTTCGTCTTCCACCAGCTTGGCCCGGACGGCGGAGACCTCTCGCTCGGCGCGGCGCTCCCGTCTGAGCAGGCGACGCTCTTGGTCGGCGCCGTGACGCAGCAACGTCTCGATCTCCTCGTCCGTCGACTCGCCGGCCATGCGTCGTCTCCGTCTCGTCTGGTAGGCTCCAACGGGTCGTCCGGCAGGACCGGTGCGCTACGGAGCGGCGGCAAGGATACCCGGCCGACCAACCGAGGGAGCGAGCGTTCGTGACCGACCCCGCGCCGCGGATCCTGGCGGCGATCGACATCGGTTCCAACTCGATCAAGCTGACAGTGGCCCGTCGCGACGAAAACGGGATGGAAGAGTTTCACTGGGCCTCGGAGACGGTACGCCTCGGGGAAGGTATCGAGGCGACCAAGAATCTCGGCGAGGCCCGGATGGCCGCCGCGAGGGAAACCCTGGGCCGGTTCGCCGCCGAGGCGCGGGAGCTCGGCGCTGAGCGAACCCTGGCGGTGGCCACCGAAGCATTGCGGGTGGCCGCGAACGGCCGGTCGTTTCTCGAACGGATAGTAGGTGAGACGGGCATCGAGGCCGAGATCGTCGACGGCGACCGGGAGGCGGACCTCACCTTCGCCGGCTTGGCGACGACGATCGATCTGGCGGGGGCAATGGTCGTCGCCGACATCGGCGGCGCCAGCACCGAGGTGATCGTCGCCCGCGACGGCAAGGTCGAAGCCGCCCGCTCGCTCCCGATCGGGTCGGGTCGATTCACCGACCGCTTCGTGCAACGGGATCCGCCTCATCGCGACGAGTTGGCGCGCTGCCGCGCCGCGGCCCGGGAGGCGGTAGACGGGGAACCGGCGATCACGCCGCTCCCGGTGGGAACCGGGGTGCGGCTGACGCTCGTGGGAGGAACCGGCGAGTATCTGGGCAAGCTGGTTGATGGGGAGCAGGGGATCACGGCGGCAAACGTCGACCGCGTGCTCGATCGGTTGACTCGGATCCCGGCGACGGAGCTAGCGGAGGAGTTGGCCGTCGCCGAGGCGCGGGCGCGGGTTCTCCCCGCGGGGGTGGCCATCGCCGCGGCGGTCGCCGACCTGGTCCAGCCCGATGCGATCGGGGTGGCGCGCAGCGGGATCCGAACGGGACTGCTCCTGGAGGCATTCGGGTTGGCTCCGGGCGGCGGCCGGGAGGGTGACGATGGCGTCCGCTGAGGGACGTGGCAAGCGGGACGGGGCAAAGAAGCCGGGGCCGAGCCGTGGAGAGCGCCGGTCGTCCAAGCGCGGCGGCCGCGACGACGCGACGCGCGGCGAGTTCGTCGACGCGATGAGGAACCTGATTGGGGAGCGTTGGGGCACCGTCTGGAAATCGATGCCGGTGGCGCTCGCCGGCGAAGACATCGAAGGCGTCCACGATGTGCGTGTCGCTTCCCGGCGGCTGCGGGCGGCGATGGATGTGGCGGTCGAGTGCTTCCCGGGCGAGTGGTATCGGCCGCTCCACCGGACGGCGAAGGAGATCACCGGAGCGCTCGGGGAGGTGCGGGATCGTGATGTCCTGCTGGAGGCGTTGGGTGCCCAGCGGGCGACGGCGCCCGACCCGGAGCGGCCAGGGATCGACCGGCTGATGGAGCGGATCGAACGGGAGCGCGTGGAGGCCCGAGCCAGTATGGAGCGGTACTTGAGCGGGCTGCTCGAGGGCGGCCTCCCCGGCGAGGTGGCGCGCCGTTTCGGGCCAGCCGCCGCGCCTCGCGGCGAGGACGAGCGATGAGCAAAGCGTGGCCCGTGGAGGGTGTGGACCCGAAGGGCGGCCTGGCCGAGAACGCCCGGCGGATCCTGGCGGTGCGCGTGGCCGAGTACTACGCATTCGCCCCGATCGTGCCGCGGGAGGAGGCTGACGAGGCGCTGCACGACCTGCGGATCGCGGCGAAGCGGTTGCGCTACACCCTGGAGTTGTTCCGCTCGGTCTTCGGCAAGGCCGGCGAGCGGCAGATCGACCGGGTGAAGGCGATCCAGGAGGAGCTGGGCGCAATCCACGACCACGACGTGCGGATCGCGCTGATCGAGGACGAACTGGCGAAGGCCGCCGGCGAGCAGGCCGTGGCGCTCAACGAGGCGGTCGCTGGCGCCGCGCCCGGGGAGCTGACTGCCATCGCCTCGGCCGCGTTGCGCCCACCGCCGGACGACCCCCGGCGGGGATTGATCGCCTTGCTCGGACGGGAGCACGAAGGACGCCGCAAACGGTACCTGGCGTTCCGCGTGCTGTGGGACCGGATGCGGGACGAAGGGATGCGGGGCGACCTCGTGAGGCTTTCCGCCATGCCACTGCCGAAACCCGAGACAGTCCCCGAGCGAGCCGAAACGGACGCGGCGTGACCGGCGGCGACGGAAGCGATCCGATGATCGCCGGATCCGGGGAACTGGCCGCCCAGATCGTGGCGGCAGTCGAGGGGCTCCGGCCACGGCAAGCGTCGTTCCTCCGAGAATTGGTCCGCACCCCGAGCCAGACCGGCGACGAGGGCGCGGCCCAGGCGGTGGTGGAGCGCTGGTTCCGCGAGGCGGGGCTGGAGATCCAGTCCTGGGAACCTTCACCCGAGGAGCTGCGGCCCTTCGCCGAGTCGGTGACGCTGCTGCCGACCTACGCGGGCCGGCCGAACGTGGTCGGCATCGAGCGGGGAGCGGGCGAGGGTCGGTCACTGGTCTTGAATGCCCACATCGACACCGTCGAGGTGGGAGACCGGGAGCGCTGGACGCGGGAACCGCTCGGCGGCGCGATCGAGGGCGGCCAGCTCTACGGGCGGGGCGCCTGCGACATGAAGGGCGGCACGGCGACCAACCTCTTCGCACTCCTGGCGCTACGGGCAGCCGGACTCGAACTCGAAGGGGATCTGATCATCCAGAGCACGATCTCCGAGGAGGACGGCGGCGCCGGGGCGCTTTCGGCCGTGCTTCGCGGGCAACGGGCGGACGCGGCCATCATCACCGAACCCACGCGGCGGGCGGTGGTGCCTGCCCAGGGCGGCGCGCTGATGTTCCGGATCACCGTCGATGGCCTTTCGGCCCATGCCTGCGTGCGCGACGAGGGCGTCAGTGCGGTCGAGAAGTGGGCCGTCGTCCATCGCGGGTTGGCGGCGTTCGAGGCCCGCCGCAATGCGACAATCGAGGATCCGCTCTATGCCTCGATCGCGAACAAGGTGCCCCTGAACGTCGGGACGTTGCGGTCCGGGTCGTGGGCGTCGTCGGTGCCGGAGTGGCTGGTGGCCGAAGGTCGCGCCGGTTTGGTGCCGGGAGAGACGCTCGAGGGGTTCAAGCGGGAGTTCCGTGCCGAACTCGCGGCCATCGCGGAGACCGACCCCTGGCTCTGCGATCACCCGCCGGCGGTGGAGTGGCTGGGAGGCCAGTTCGCGCCCGTGGGCATCGATGCCGTCCACCCGCTCGTCCACTCGGTCGTCGCCGCACACGCTTCGATCGACGGGGCACCGCCCCCAGTCGAAGCCGTGACCTACGGAGCCGACATGCGCCACTTCGCGCTGACGGGTGGGATGCCGTGCGTCATGTACGGGGCGGGAGACGTTCGGCTGGCGCATGCCCCGGACGAGCACCTCTCGCTCGATGAGTTGGCCGCGGCGACGGCGACGGTGGCGCTGGCGGCCGCGAACTGGTGCGGCGCGCGGGTGCGCACGACCGAGCACCGCTCCCGTTGACCGAAGTGCTCGGTCCAGGGCCAGAACCTCGCAAGAACCAGTCTGGGGGATGGCGATCGTTTGGCGGGCGATTCACCAGTCCCTGCCGGTGAACCCACCCATTGCAGTTGAGCCGCGATTGGAGCACCCGGAGCCGCGCGAATCCAACATCGAGACCGTCCTCGAACCCGGGCGACCATGGCCAAGCGGTTTCCCGAACCTCCGGTTTTTCTGTGCATATTGTTGACGATTCGGACGGCGAACTTGGGAACTGTCAGAACGCCGTGGAAACAGAACGCGAAGAGAATGTTGATACCTTTGCAAAGTATTGACAAACGAACGACTGAGCCCTAGAGTGGGAGTGTCGAGGGGCCGGACGGACGGATGACCGTACGGACCGCTGGCCGAGCAGACCCCCCAGACCGCCGCCGGGCTCGGTCGCACCAGGAGGCTCCGCATGAAGTTCGCCGCTCGTGACGGTTCGTCGGCTCGCACGCTCGCGGTCACCTCCCCTGGATGGTTCCGCGCGAGCTCGGGTTCGACGGCCGATCGGACTCAGATCCCAGCATCCATCCGGACGGCGCGGATCCCGGGATCTGCCGGAAGCTCGTCCTCGAACGGGCGTCAGCGGACTCAGCGGACGACGACCATCTCGCTCGCCAAGGGGCAGGAGATCTTCGGTCCCGGTCGGGGGACCGGCCTCATCTACATCGTCCGATCCGGGTGCATCCGCCTCTACAAGACCCTGCCGGATGGGCGCTCGATCAACCTCGGGCTACTCGGGCCCAACACGGTCTTCGCGCAGGAAGATCCCTACGACGGGATCTCCACTGGCTCGTCGGCTGAGGCACTGGTCGATTCCACCGTCTCGATCGTCGAGGCCGACGACCTTGCCACAGTGATCGCCGAATCGCCGGAGCTGGCCTCGGCCATGGTCAACGGGATGACGCGCCGGATGACCGAGCTGCAAACGCTGGCCGAGCATCTGCTGGTACGGGACACGTCGGTCCGGCTGGCGACCACGCTCCTGACCCTGGCCAAGGGGTTCGGCCGCCCGACGGCGGACGGCATGACGGCAATCACCTTGCCCTTGACCCACCAGAGCCTGGCGAACATGATCGGGTCCAACCGGGTCACGGTGACGCGGAAGCTGATCGAACTGCAGGAGCGGGGGGTGGTGCGATCGCTCGGCCGGAACTCGATCGCGGTCGATCCGGAGGCCTTACTGGCCCACGCCCAGTCCGCCTCTGAAGTGAAGGATCTCGTCTAGCCCTCCAGTCATCTATCGAGCGCCCGCTGGGAGATCCGATGAGCGACGCCGCCGTCCCGACGCCCCAACCAGTAACCGGCCGGATCTTCATCACCGGTGGCACCGGCTTCGTGGGATCGAATCTCCGCGAGGCGCTCGGGGAGCGGCCGGTTCGGCTGCTGGTCCGGAAGAAGACGGAGGTTGTGTCGCTCGGCGGCGGGACCGTCGAGGTGGTAGAAGGCGACGTCACCCGACCCGAAACCCTGCGGGGCGCGATGGACGGCTGCGAGGCGGCGATCCATCTGGTCGCGATCATCGCCGAGACGGGCGGCGCCACGTTTGATGGCGTGATCCGCGCCGGAACGGTGAATGCTGTTACCGAGGCGAAGCGGGCAGGCGTGCGCCGGTTCCTGTCCATGAGCGCTATGGGCACCCGCAACGACCCCAACTTCGGCTACTTCGAGGCCAAGTGGCAAGCCGAGCAGGCGGTGATGGACGCCGGCATCCCGTGGACCATTTTCCGGCCGTCGGTGATCTTCGGTCCGGGCGATGAGTTCATCACCACGCTCGCCCAGCTCGTCAAGCTGGCACCGGTGATCCCGGTCGTCGGCTCCGGCAAGAGCAAATTCCAGCCGGTCTCGGTGCGGGAGGTGGCCCGTGCTTTCGTCCGAGCGCTCGACGATCCGACGACCGCCGGCCACATCTACGAACTCGGCGGCGGCAAGGTCTACGAGTACGAGCAGATGCTCGACGTGATCGCCGCCAAGCTCGGCAAGAAGAAGCCGAAGGTCCATGTGCCGATCGGACTGATGAGGCCGGTGGTGGCGCTCTCAGCGCCGCTGCCGAAGGCGATCCGGCCGCCGGTGACGAGCGAGCAGTTGAAGATGCTTGCTATCGACAACTGCTCTGATACGTCGGCCACTGCACACTTGATCGGGCGGCCGCCGATGCGGATGGAAGACGGGATCGACTACATCAGGTAGGCTCGAAGTCGTCGACAATATCGCGCTTCCGCTGGCGCCGCCGAAAGGCGGCGCCGTTTTCTTGCCAACTCGGTTATCAGCCCCCCGGTGGATCAACGGTAGCTCGCGGCCTGGAGTTCGAACAGCTCCGCGTAGCGGCCCGCGTGGAGCATCAGCGCTTCGTGGGTGCCCTGCTCGATCAGGCGCCCGTTCTCGAGGACGAGGATCCGGTCGGCCATCCGCACCGTCGAGAAGCGGTGGGAGATGTAGAGCGCCATCCGGCCCTCCGTCAACGCATTCAGGCGGGCGAAGAGGTCGTGCTCGGCCTTGGCGTCGAGGGCAGCGGTCGGCTCGTCGAGGATCAGGATCTCGGCGTCCCGGGCATCGCGCATGAACGCCCGCGCCAGGGCTACCTTCTGCCACTCCCCCCCCGAGAGTTGGTGCCCGCCGTCGAACCACTTGCCAAGCGTCGTCGCAAATCCGTCCGGGAGGTTCCCGATGACGCTGTCGGCGCCGGCCTCGGCGGCGGCCCGCTGCACGGACTCGGAATCCCCGACCCGAGCGATGTCGCCGACGCCGATGTTCTCGCCGGCGCTCAGCTGGAAGGCCGCGTAGTCCTGGAACATAACGGCGAAGCGGCGCCTGAGCTCCGCCGGGTCGTAGTCGCGGACATCGCGCCCGTCGATCAGGACCGTCCCCTGGTCGGGGTCGTAGAGGCGGCCGAGGAGCTTGACGACGGTCGACTTGCCGGCACCGTTGCGACCAACCAGGGCCACGGTCTCGCCCGGGGCGATCGTGAAGCTGACGTGGTCGAGGGCGGGTTCGTCGCGCCCCGGGTAGCGGTAGGAGACGTCGCGGAACTCGATCCCCTTCCGGAACGGCCGGCGTAAGGGAGCGGGGTTGGCTGGGGCGGCGATGCGCGGCTGCCGCTCGAGGAGCTCGTACAGGGTCGACAGGTAGAGGCCGTGCTCGTAGATGCCCTGGACCCCGCCCAGGATGCCCTGGAACGCCCCACCGACCTGCGTCGCGGCGCCGGCGAAGACGGTCAGTTGCCCGAGCGAGATCGAACCCGCGACCGCCCGCAGGGCGACATAGAGGTAGGTTCCGGAAGAGGCGAGCGTGGTCAGGGTGCCCCAGGCGAAGCCGAGCCAGTAACGCCGCAGCAAGAGCGACCGGGTGGCGGCGAGGTAGTCGTCGGCGACGCCCTTGTAGCGCCGGATGAAGTAATCGCCCAGGGTGAAGAGCTTGATCTCTTTGGCGTACTCGTCGGTGGTCAGGAGGGTAGTCAGGTACCCCATCAGGCGGCGCTGGGGCGACTGCCGGCGCATCTGCTGGAACCCCCACCAACCGTAGCGGGAGCCGGAGATGAAGGCCGGGATCGGAGCAAGCAGGGTGGCGGCGGCAACGAGCGGACCGAGCCCGAGCAGCAGCGCCAGCAACGTGGCGAACGTCACCAGCGAGCGGCCGAGCCCAAAGACCTGGGAGACCATCTGGACGGGCCGGTTGGCCGACTCCCGCTGGGCCTGCTGGAGCTGGTCGTAGTAGACGGCGTGCTCGAAGTCGGCGAGGTCGAGGGTGGCCGCGTGGGCCATGATCTGGAGCTGGACGTGGACCGCCAGTTTCTCCTGGAGGAGTTGCTGGCAGACGTTGCCGAGTGTTTGAAAGAGACCGGAGACGAGGAGCAGGCCGAGCTGGATCACCGCCAGCCAGATCAGGCGGTCAACGAAGACCTGCCGCTCCGTCGGCGCCGCCGCGATGCCGTCGGCGACGGCCTGGATGAGCTGGCCCGCCAGCCAGACCTGGGCCGCAGGGGTGAGGCTCTGGACGAGCGTCGCGACCGCCAACCCGAGCGTCAGGTGGCGGCTGGCGCTCCAGACGAGCTCGAACACGCGGACGGTCGAGCGCCAGGTGGAGCGGACGCCGTTCCAGAGCGCGCCCCGGTCGATCCGCCAGCGTGGTCCGGTCGGTTCCGGTGCCACGCCCTCGGAGGTCTCGCTGCCGCGACTGGCCGGGGAGCGTCCGGTTGACCGCGACCGACCGTTCGGGGAGCGGCCGTTGGTTGGTGGGGACGAGAAGCCGTGGGGATCGTGCATCGAGAAGCGGTGATCCAGTCACGAGGAGGCTGAGGGAGGCTCGGGCTACCCCAAACAATGGATACGCCGAACATCGACGAAAGGCAACCGCCGGATCGGCTAGGTGGGGTACCGCGTCGATCTCGATTTGACACCGCATGAGGCCGTTTCGCTCCCGATCCACTTGAGTCTGAGTGGTGGCGGCTATACTCGGCGGTCAGCGGCGACCGACGTGAAGGGGCCGTCTGGAGGAGGCGTGGAGGATCGGAACGACACCCTTTCGCCGGCCGAGGCGCGGGATCCGGGCGAGCGGTTGGGGGGCGACCGGCTGGCGGGCGCTCCGGTGGCGCTGCCCGCCTTCGACCTCCCGGACCACGGTCCCGGAAAGCGGGAAGTGGACCTGTACGTGCGGACGTACACCACGCTCCTGCAGAGCTCCGGGGCGATCGGGATCTCCAGCCTGGAGCCGGCGCACCTGACGGCCGCGGCGTCGCTGCACGCCGGGGCCACCGAGCGGGAGCCCGATCTCAACGCATTCATCTACTCCAGCCAACGCCTCCCCGCCTGCGTCGTCGATGTCCGCGACATCGTCCTGGCGCAATCGGCCCGGGGGTTCGCCCGTGCCGGTTACCGCGGCCTGGACGGCTGGCAGACCGTCTCCGCCCCGGGTCGCCGCCGCCGCTGGCTCTACGACCACGACGGCACGCTGGCCGCTTACATCGCCTCCGCCTCCGACCTCGACGACCTGGTCCCGACGATCGTTGCCTATCAGATCGAGTGGAACAAGATGCACCGCCTGCTCGCCGCTGATCGCCCGCTGGCGGCGCGGGTTGGGTCACAGACCGCCGAGGACCGGTTGACCCCTGAGGAACTGGAGAAGATCCGGCGGGCGCTGCTCTTGGAGCCGGACGATTGGGCGCGCCTGCTGGGGGTGTGGGGGGACCATGCCGAGCAGAACCTGGCGCGGATCGCGGCCGACCGCAAGCGGTACACGCTGCAGATGCTCGGGGGCAGCCACCTCGGGTATGCCCGGATCACGCGGCAGTGGTGGGCACCCGCCAATCGGCTGTTGCACGATCTCGGTTTCGCCGACCGCCCGGTCTATTTCATCTCGTCCAACACCCACTCCATCGTCAACGTGCTCTCGGGTACGGCCCGCCGCCGCAAGGAGGAGCTGACGACGTTCGTCCGCGACCACGGGGCACCGGAGCTGCGCGACGAGTTGGCGAGGTTGGAGGCGGGTGAGAGCCGCTCGTCCTGGGATAACTTGCTCTATTTCGCGGCCCGGTCGTCGTTCGCTGGTCCGCAACGGGAGGAGGCCCGGCGGCAGCGGACGGACGAGGAGCTGGCGGTCGGCATCCACCACCTGGAACCGGCGGGAGCGGTCGACGTTGGGATCCAGATCGTCGAACTGGCCAAACTCAACCCGGCCCTGTTCGATCCTCGGCTGACCGAGATGGACGGCGATCGGCTCGACCCGCGGAACTCGGACGCGGTCATCGTCAACGTCAACTACCCCCTTGGCCTGGCCGCCTTCAACATCATGACCCAGGTCGGAATGAGCACCGACCAACTCCGCGGGGTCTACATCCTGGGCAAGGCCGCGACGCTGAACGGCCGGATCGGCGACGTGATGATCTCCAACGTCGTCTACGACGAGCACTCGGGGAACACCTACTGGTTCGACAACTGTTTCTCCTACGCCGACCTTGCGCCGTTCCTCGTCTACGGCGCGGCGCTGGACAACCAGAAAGCGGTGACGGTGAAGGGGACCTATCTCCAGAATCAGGGGTATCTCGACTTCTACTACCGCGAGAACTACACGGTTGTTGAGATGGAGGCGGGTCCGTACCTCAACGCGATCTACGAGGATCTCTTCCTGCGCCGTTACCCCGTCGGCGAGGCGATCAACTTCCACACCCACCTGCCGGGGATGTTCGACCTCGGCGTCATCCACTATGCCTCGGATACCCCGTACACGCGGGCGCAGACGCTTGGCGCGCGGGGTCTTTCCTACTACGGGATGGATTCGACCTACGCCTCGACGATCGCCATCTTGCGCCGGGTGCTCGGACGGGCCTCGTCGGCCGCTGTAGCCTCGGGTACCGCCTGGGGCAATCTCCACCCGTAGCACGGGCATAGTTCCTGCGTCATCGCTCCCTCGGACGGTGGTTGGCACCGGCGGAACGTTCGTCAAGTGCCGATTCGCGGCAACGTTCGCTGGGTTCCGTCGTCCGCACTGAAAAGGGGGATCTTCCATGGTCGAGGGTATGCTCGGCGGTCTGTTCGGCGGTCCGGACTCGGACCGGATGCGGTCGCAGGCGCAGGATTTCGTCGGCCGGTACGAACGAGGCCAGCCGCACGAGGGATACGACAACGACGAGGTGATGGAGCGCTTCCGCCAGGTCTCCGGTCACATGGGCGATGACGACATGCGCGAGGCTGCCCGCCAGTCGTTTTCGCGGATGAGCCCCGACCAGCGGCGCGAGTACAAGCGGGCGATGCGGCAGCGTGGCGCCGGCGGTTTCGATGACGACAACGACGATCCCGACGTCCTGGCGCAGGCCACCCAGGGATTCATGAAGGGGCAGCCGGACCAGGGGGGCGGCATCGGCGGTTTCCTCGGCGGCATGTTCGGCGGGGGAAACGATTCCTCCCAGCGACAGATGCCGCAGCAGGACCAGGGAAGCATGATGGACAACCCGGCCGTCAAGGCGGCCATGGCCGGCATGGCGGCGTTCGCCATGAAGAAGATGATGGACAGCCGCTAGTCGGCGATCGGGACTCGTTCGCGAGCGTTCGATTCCGCCTTCAAGCCGAGACCCCTCCCCTCGTTTCGAGGAGAGGGGTTCTCTTTGTCCTTAGTCGGCTCCGATGGCGGGTACGGCGGGTGTCCGGGTCGTCCCGAACGAACGGGTTGGTCGCCGGGTCGGAGCCGGCCGGCGGCGGTTGGAGTGTGAAGAGCGCCACCTCCGGCGGCGCCATGAAGCGGAACGGGATTCCCGAAAGGCCGAGTCCGCTGTTGACGTAGAGCGGGTTGCCGCGGACCAGCCACGCCCCGCGCGCGTAGGGCGACATCAGGCCGCCGGCTATCATGCCGATGTCGAGGAACGTGCGGTGCTGGACGGGGGAGAATCGGAGTTGGCCGCCGTGGGTGTGGCCGCTGACGATAAGGGAGAAGCGACCCTCTGGGGCGCGATCGGCGATCTCCGGGGCGTGGGCAAGGAGGATCGTCGGGCGGGACGGGTCTGGTTCGGCAGGGAGCCCCGCCATCGCTCGCTCAAGGTCATCGCGGCGGAAACTGGGATCGTCGACCCCGACCAGGACGACCTCGCCGCGGTCCGGAATCGCGATCGTCACCGATCGGTTGCGAAGGACCGTGACCCCCGAGTCGCCCAACGCGGCGGTGATCTGGTCGGTCTCGCGGCGGCTTCGGCGGCTGTCGTGGTTGCCGAGGACCGCGAACGTGGGGACGCATTCCGCGAGCCCGTGGAAGATGTCGGCCTCGGCGAGCCAGCTCCCGCGGTGGACGAAATCACCGGTCAGCAACGCCAGATCCGGTTGCCACGCCTCCGCCTGGGCCACCGCCTTGGCGAGGATGGCCGACGGGGTGCCGGGCATGCCGACGTGGAAATCCGTCAGGTGGGCGATCCGCAATCCGGCGAGCGACGGGGGGAGGTTGGGGACGAGCAGCGTGTAGGTGACCGTCTGCAGCCGTCGCGGCTCGACGATCGTGGCGTAGGCGAGGGCCGCCGAGCCGACGATCCCGACCCACGCCAGCAGTCGTCGGGGATGGGCCAGGGCACCGAGACCAGGGGCGGTTGGCTTTGGCGTCGATCGAGCGGATGCGAGCGTCGGCAACGGGATGGGCCTCCTCCGAAACTATACTGAGCCGGCGGGTCGAGGCAACCGGCGGTTGATGCTTCTGAACGACACGGCCGCCGACGGGGCAATCATGGCACGCCGACCCGACCACCCGACCGGAGGATCCGAGTCCGGCCGCGGGAACTCCTGGCAGCGGTGGAGGCAATCGTTCCACCTCGTGCCGCGCACGTTGCGCGGACGCCTCGCCGCCACCTATGCGGTCATAGTCGCGGCGGTCATGGTCGCGTTCGGCGTCGTTCTCTCCCAGGCGATGCGAGACGTCTACGTCGAGGGTCTTGCGCGTGGTCTTGAGCGCGACGCCCGGCTCGTCGCTGAGTTGATCGAGCCCGAGCTGGAGAACGGGGGGGACGCGTCGCAGATCGACCCGATCGTCGAGCAAGCCGCCGCGGCGGTCAACGCCCGGATCACGGTCATCGGTGACGACGGGGTGGTGGTTGGGGAGACCGTCGGCGATCCCGAGGCCACGGGGAGTTTGGCGGGTCGGCCCGAGTATGAGCTTGCCGTGCGGAACGGGATGCACCGTTCGGTGATCAGGGGGGCGGGCGGCGAGCAGTTCGTCTACGTGGCAGTCGCCGACCCGGATTCCTCGGGCGTCGTGGTTCGCGTCGGCATCCCGCTCGACGAGGTTGACCGCGCGATCCGGGATCTCCAGGGGATCGTCGGATTGGCGACGATCGTCTCGGCTGCCTTGGTGGCGGTAGTTGGGGTTGCGGTGGCGGGCCGAATCGCGGGTCCGCTCGAAAACCTCCGGCGGCAAGCGGCGGCCGTGGCCCAGGGTCGGCTGGATGTCGCGGTCGAGCCGGCGAGCACGCGGGAGCTGGGCGAGCTTGGGCAGGCGTTCAACACGATGACGCGGCGGTTGAGCGCGTCGATCGACGAAGCCGAGCTCGCCCGTGGTCGGCTCGAAGTCACTCTCGCCAATCTGACGGACGGGGTCGTGATCACCGACCGCCGGGGCTGGGTGCTCCGCCTCAACCGGGCCGCCCTCTCGATGTTGGCGGTGACGGCCCACCGCCTCGACCAGCCGTTCATCGAGGTCGGCCGCGACCACGAACTGGACGCGCTGTTGCGCCGGGCGCTGGACGGAGCGGCGACCGGGCCGGTCGGAGGGAGCGTCGTCCATGGTCGGAGCCGACGGACGATTGAGGCCACCGCCCAGCGGCTCGAAGCCGGGGGCGAATCTCTCGGGCTGATGATCCTCCGCGATGTCACCGAACTGCGGCGCCTCGAGGGCGTTCGGCGGGAGTTCGTTGCCAATGTGTCGCACGAGCTGCGGACGCCGTTGACGTCGATCCGAGCGGTGGTCGAGACGCTCGAAGCAGGCGCGATCGACGACCGGTCCGTCTCTACGGATTTCTTGCGACGGATCGTCGGCGAGGTCGATCGCTTGGCCCTTCTCGTCGATGAGCTCCTCGACCTGGCGCGACTCGAGTCGGGGCGCGTGCAACTCCGAGTCGAGGTAATCGAACCGGCGGTCGTCCTCCGGACAGGGGTCGAGCGATTGCGCGCGCAGGTCGAGCGGGCCCGACTCGATCTCGAACTGGAGGTCGAGCCAGGACTGCCACCGGTACGCGTCGACCGCTCCCGGATCGAGCAGGTGCTGCTGAACCTCATCCACAACGCCATCAAGTTCACCCCGCCCGGCGGCCGGATCGTCGTCGCGGGGCGCCGGTCTGGGGAGACCATAGAGGTCACGGTACGAGACAACGGCATCGGCGTGGGGCCGGACGAGCTGCCGCGGCTCTTCGAGCGGTTCTACAAGGCGGACAAGGCGAGGCGGAGCGAGGGGACCGGCCTCGGCCTGGCGATCGCCAAGCACATCGTGCTGGCCCACGGCGGGGCGATCTGGGCCGAAAGCGTGCCGGGCGACGGCGCGACGTTCTTCTTCTCGCTGCCGCTGGCGGACAGCACGGTCCCGGCCGCGTCCGGTTCGGCGGTTCGGAACGAGGCGCTTGTCGTCGTGGGGAGCCTTGATCCAACCGCCCGCTCGTCCAATCCACGGGAGAATGGGAGTTTTCGGGCGTGAGGGTAGGTCGCAAACCCGTCCGGATCAGTGCGACGGATCAGCGCTGCCCGGAGCGTGGGTCGAGCGCGTCCTGGAGACCGTCACCGAGGATGTTGAAGGCGAACACTGTCAGGGTGAGGGCGAGCCCGGGGAAGGTGGTGTACCACCACGCCTCCCGGAAGTAGTTGCGCGCCGTCGACATCATCGTGCCCCATTCGGGAGACGGGGGCTGAGCGCCGAGACCGATGAACGAGAGCGAGCTGGTCGCCAAAATGGCGTAGCCGATGTCGAGGGTGAGCTGGATGATGACCACCGGGATGGCGTTCGGCAGGATGTGGCGGAAGAGCAGGCGCGGCCCGGAGAGGCCGACGCTCTCGCCGGCGGTGACGTAGTCCCGCTCCCGGATCGAGAGGATCTGGGCCCGGACGAGGCGGGCATACCACGGCCAGAACACCGTCGAAAGGGCGACCATCGTCCAGACCAACTCGCGGCCGAGGGTGGAGGCGATGGCGATCGCGAGGATGAGCGCCGGGAAGGCGAGGAACATGTCGGTGAAGCGCATCAGGATCTCGTCGACGATGCCGCCGAAGTAGCCGGCGAGCGAGCCGATGAGGGTGCCAAAGGTGACGGCGAAGGTGAGGACCACCGCGGCGACCTGGAGGCTGATCCGGGTGCCGGTCATGACGCGGCTGAGCAGGTCGCGGCCGAGTTCGTCGGTCCCCATCGGATGCGAGAGCGACGGCCCGAGCAGCTTCGAGCCGGTGATGTCCTGGGCGTATGGATCGTGGGGGGCGATCGTCTGGCCGAAGACCGCCAGGAGGAAGAAGACGACGACGATGACCAACCCGACCAGATTCAACCGGTTCTGCACCAGGAACTTGTGGAGGTTGCGCTTGAGTTGGCTGCGCTCTCGGTTCGACTCGGCGGTATCGAGCCGTCGGCCTCCCGCCACCGGCTCGGCGCTGAGGGGGCGGGCGGGCGCGGCCTGCTCGGCGCTCACGAGTAGGTGATCCGGGGATCGAGGAAGAGATAGAGGACATCGACGACGAGGTTCATCATGACGAAGACGAAGGCGATGATCAACGTTGTCGCCATGGTCGCGTTGTAGTCGAGCCGCTGGATCGCCTCGACGGCGTAGCGGCCGATGCCGGGCCAGGAGAAGACGATCTCGACCAGGAAGGCGCCGGAGAGCAACAGCCCGATCTGGAGACCGAGCGAGGTCACGGTCGGCAGGAGCGCGTTCTTCAGGGCGTGGCCGACGACCACGGTCTTCTGGGCCACGCCCTTGGCGCGGGCGGTCCGGATGTAGTCCTGGTTGAGCACCTCCAGCATGCCGCCGCGGACCATTCGAGTGATGACGGCGAGCGACCCATAGGCGAGCACGATCGTCGGCAGCAACAGGTGGCGAACGGCGGTGGCGAACGTGCCCCACTCACCGGCGAGCAAGGCGTCGACCGTGTAGAGGGTGGTGACGTTCGGGGGCGGATCGGAGCCGATCGGGAGGCGGCCGCCGTCGGGAAGCCAGCCGAGCTGTCCGAAGAACAGGAACTGGGCCATGATCGCCAGCCAGAAGACGGGCATCGCCAAGCCCGAGATGGAGACGAAGCGAGCGATGTGGTCGGGCCACTTGTCGCGCTTGACCGCCGAGAGCACTCCGAGGGGGACGCCGACGACGGTCGAGAGGATGAACGCGAAGAAGCCGAGCTCGAGGGTGGCCGGGAGGTATCGCGCCAGGTCGTCTCGCACCGGACGCCGGGTGGTGAAGGAGTCTCCGAGGTCGAGGCGAAGCACCCCCTGGACGTAATTGACGTACTGGGCCGGCAGGGGATCGTTCAAGCCGTAGCGCTCACGGATCTTGTCGACGGTGGACGCACTGGCACGGGGGCCCGCCATCAGACGAGCGGGATCCCCGGGCACGATGTGGGAGAGGCTGAAGGTGACGACCGACAGCCCGAAGAGGACGAAGACGAGGAAGAAGAGTCGGCGGACGATCAGCCGAGCGAGCATCGGTTCTCCATCGGCGAGGCCGAGACAGCCCGCCGGGTCCGCCCGGCGCCGCTAGGGCGTTAGGCCGGGGCGCGGGACATGTCCCAGATATTGAAGCCGTCCAGGTAGAGCGGGTTCGGCACGAAGCCCTGGATGTCGCTGGCGAGCACGGTGTAGCGGACGATCTGACCGTAGTAGATGACGGGCGGATCCTGCTCGGTCAGGATGTCCTGGGCTTCCGCCATCAACTCGATCAAGCGGCGCTCGTCTGTGAAGACCTCGGCCTCGGCCATGATCTCCTCGAATCGGGCGTTCGACCAGGCGCCGGCATTCGAGCCACCGTTGCCGATGTTCGCTTCCGTGAAGTTGGGGGCCAGGTGGTTCCAGGGATCGTTGTAGTCCGGCCACCAGCCCCAACCGCCGATGAGGTGGGGCTTCTCCTCCGCCGGTTGCTCGCCGAAGATGGTCGACTCAACCGTGGCGTAGTCGACCGCGACGATCTCCAGGTCGAAGCCCATCTGCTGGATGTTGGCCTGGAAGAGTTGGGCGATGGTCGACTCCCGCTCGTCCGTCGAATCGACCATGTACTCGAAGACGTCACCCTCGGCAAAACCGGCCTGCAGCACCAGTTCCTTGGCGCGGTCGAGATCGGTCTGGTAGAGGTAGACCTCGGGGTCGTAGCCGACGACGCTGTCGGCCAGCGGTCCGGTCCGCTTCAGCAGGCCGCGGAAGACGGATTGCTCGACCTCTTCGTACGGGAACGCGAAGGAGAGACCCTGGCGGGCCTCCCGGGGGAGGCGAGCCGCGTTCAGGATTGCCCAGGAGACGGAGGTCGTCGGGTACTCGACGACGACGACGTCGGGGTTCTGGCGGAGGGCCTCGACGCCGTCGAGGGTCAGGTTGAAGGCGGAGGCGTCCGCTTCGCCCTGCTCCAGCAGTTGGCGCCGGGTGGCGTCTTCGGGGACGACCCGGAAGACGACCTGATCGAAGCCGGGATTGTCGTCCCAACCCCGCCAGTACTCTTCGAAGCGCTCCAGCACCAGTCCTTCGTTGATGGAGTTTGAGATGAGGCGGTAGGGACCGGTGCCGACGGCGTTTGCAAGGAAGAACTCGTGGGCGTACGGGTCCTCGTCGGTCGCGTTCTCGCGGATCGCCGTCGGGCTGACGACCGAGGGGCCGTACTGGGAGGCCATCGCGGGCAGGAAGAGCGGCTGCGGCCGGTCGAGGTTGAACCGGAGGGTCGTGGCGTCGACTACCTCCATCTGGTCGGGCGACTCGACGAAGCGGGCGATGACCTGGACGACGGCACCGCCTAACTCGAGCCAGCGGGTGTAGGCGTCCTTGACGGCCTGGGCGTCGCAGACGGTGCCGTCGTGGAAGCGGGCGTTCGGGCGGAGTTTGAACGTGTAGGTCGATTCGTCGTCGCTCACGTCCCACGACTCGGCCAGCATCGGCGCGATCTCGGTCGTGGAATCGTCCTGGTAGACCACGAGCATGTCGTAGACACAGAGCGCGATCGTGGACGAAAGGGTGGCGTAGGAGTAATGGGGATCGATATCCTCGGTCCCGACCGAGATGAGGACGGTGAAGGTGCCGCCGGTGCCGCCGTCCTGGCGGGCGAAGGGACGCCGCTGAGGTGCACTGGCCGTCGCTTCGGGGGCGTTCGCCATCAGGGCGGCAATCGCTGGCGTTGCCAGGCCGAGCCGGAGCCCGGTATCCAACACCTGACGACGGGAGAGCGAGCCACCGCGGGCCACAGCGACGAACCGAGCGGTTCGGGAATCGATCATCCGAGCAAAACCTCCGTCTGCTCCGCGCCGGTCCGGCGGGGCGTCCAGCTATGCGGGGGATCGCCTGACCGGATGGGTGGGCCCTTGCAAGTTCAGGCAACTGGCTAGGCCGCGGAACTATACGAACCGCTATCCGGTGACGCAAGCGGCCGTCTACCGCTCTACCGTTTCACCTCAGGAGTCGTCGTTGTGGTCCCACCGGCTGGCACGATCAGCCGAACCGCAGGGGGCAGTGTTTCCGGGGCACGGAAGGCGAAGGTGAGCGCCGCGGTCGCCGCCAGGAGGGCCGCGAAGAGCAGCGCCGAATCGGGCCCGGCGAGGTCGGCAATGGCCCCGAGCAGGAGCGGGCCAACGACGTAGCCGAGGTCGGAAACCGCCCGGTAGGTGCCCAGCGCCGAGGCGGTGGCGTCACGCGGGGCACTGTCGGCGGCGTAGGCAGCCGGGGCGGCACCGCCGATGCCGGTGGCGCAAGCCCAGACGAGGGAGGCCGCGAGGAACGCCGGCCAGGTCTCGACGATCCCGAAGAGCGGCATCGAGACCGCCGTCAGCAGGGTGGCGGGAACGATGACCGCCTTCCGGCCCCAGCGGTCGACCAGCATCCCCGAGGGGTAGGCCAGAGCGAGACCGACGATGCTGACGAGCCCGAGGGACAGCCCGATCCGGTCTGGTGCGAGCCCGATGCGGTCCTTGGCGATCAAGGGGACGACGTTGAAGAGGGCGCCGGTGCGGGCGAAAAAGACGGTGAAGCTGACGAAGCCGATGAGGGCAAAGCCGGGGATGGAGCGCAGGAGCCCGATCTGCTGCCGGACCGACATCGGACGCGGTCTAGCGCCGCCAGTGTCGCGGAGACCTCGGGTCTCGGGGATGCCGAAAGCGGCGACGGCCAGGGTGCCGACCGAGAGGATGGCGTTGGCGGCGAACGGGGCCGCCAGTCCCACCTCCGTCGCCAGCCAGCCTCCGGGGAGGGGGCCCAGGCCGACGGCGAACAGGAAGACGCCCTGGTAGATCGCCATCAGCCGGCCGCGGTTGGCGACGGTGGAGATGTCGGCGACGATCGTCTGGCCGCCGGTCAGGACGGACGCCGCCCCCGCGCCGGAAACGAACCGGCCGAGGAGGAAGATCGGGTAGGTAGGGGCGACGGCGCAGAGCGCGTTGCCGGCGATGGTAGCGAGCGTGCCGGCGATAAGAAGATTCTTGCGGCCGCGGCGGTCGGCGAACCGGCCGGCGGGGACGTTGACGACGAAGCGGGCCAGGCCATAGACCCCGATGGCGAGCCCGATCGCGGTCGCCGAGACGCCGAAGCTCTCGGCGTAGAGCGGGATCGCCGGGACGATGGCGCCGAAGCCGAGCTGGTTTACGGCGATCAGGAGGCAGACCCAGAAGAGCGCGATGCGCCCTTCTTCCGGAAGCCCGGGCGGGCCGAGACGGGACCGGGGCAACGAAGGCTGGGGCACCTGGTCTCACTCTCTCGGGGCAGACCCGGCTGGGACGGCCGTGGTCTCCGTCCGCCAAACCGGGCGTTGAGCCGGGTTCTCCGCCGTGCTCGCCGGACGGCGACCCTGTACCCGTGGCACAAACGGGGGTGGCAGTCGAACGGCCTCCGGCAGGTCCCGTTGCTACACTTGAGGGAGGATACACGCGGCGCTCCGGGTTTCGGTTGGAACCGGCGCGCCCTCGAACGGTGGCGGAGCCCGTCGCCAAAGGACCATACGGGATGGACCATCCGAACGGCACAGCCGCCACCGAGCGCGACGTCTACGACATCACGGTCGTCGGCTTCGGGCCGACCGGCCAGTTCGCCGCCTTCTACGCCGGTCTGCGGGGCGCCCGGACCCAGGTCATCGACGCGCTGGAGGAGCCGGGCGGGGCGCTGACAGCGATCTATCCAGAAAAGTACATCTACGACGTGATCGGCTTCCCCCGGGTGCTGGCCAAGGAGTTCGTCGAGAAGTGCGACGAGCAGGCGCGGCGGGGCGACCCGACGGTCCGCCTGAAAGAGCAGGTCCACGACCTCGAACGGATGGCGGACGGCACCCTCCGACTGGGGACCTCGGCGGGCGACCGCTGGAGCAAGACGGTCATCGTCTGCGCCGGGGTGGGCGCCTTCGAGCCGAAGCGGCTCGACGTGCCCGGCATCCGTGACCTCGAAGGCAAGGGTGTCCACTACTTCGCCAAGCGGGTCGCGGATTTCCGCGACAAGCGGGTGGTCATCGTCGGCGGCGGCGATTCGGCGGTCGACTGGGCGGTCACCCTGGAGCCGATCGCCCGCCAGGTCACCCTGATCCACCGCTCGAAGTTCCGCGCCCACGAGGCGACCGTGGAGGAGCTGCACCGGTCGACTGTCGACCTCCGGTTCCCCGGCTACGAGACGACCGCGGTGGCGACCGGCGGCGACGGCCGGCTCGCGACCGTGACGTTCAAGGACGCGGCCGGCGAGGAGACGACCGTCGAGGCGGACGACCTGATCGTGGCGATCGGCTTCGTCGCCGACCTCGGCCCGCTGAAGCGGTGGGGGTTCGAGCTGCAGCGCAACCAGATCGTGGTCGACAAGATCACGATGGCGACCAACATCCCCGGCGTCTTCGCGGCCGGCGACGTGGCCTCGTACCCGGCCAAGTTCAAGCTGATCGCCACCGGAGCGGCGGAAGCGGTGACGGCGGTCAACCACGCCGTGACCTTCTTCGACCCCAAGGCGCGGCTGGACGCTGGACACTCGACGAACATCATGGAGAAGCGCGAGAAGGACGGGGCGGAAGCGGTGGCCACGCCGGGGGACTGACGTCCCGGCTGAGATCCAGTCTTCGCTCCCGGACGTACCCCACCCCAAGAGCATCCCGCCCTGGCTACCGTGCGTCCCTTGGTGAGGCAGGGGACGCGGCGTTGCAGTGCTCGTCGCGCTTGGGTCAACCCTCCCCCGCGGGTTGGCGAGCGGGCAGCAGCGGTTTCGGCTCGGGATGGAGCAGGGGCGCCGTTGATTGCCTAGGGGGAAGGCATGCGGACATCGTTGGTCGGGCGGCTGTTGGGAGCCGCGCTCGTTGGGCTGCTCTTCGGCGCCGGCACGAGCGGGGCTCAGGTGGTCGACACCTCGGAACCGGAGCGGATCGAGGTTGAGGCCAGTGGCGAACGGGTCGGAGGCGAAGCGGGCGGAGCACGGATTGATTCCGAGGAGTGCCGGCTGCTCGGGAAGATCAACAAGTTCCGCCGTCAGAACGGCGCAAAGCCGCTTGAGTTGGCGGCCGATCTGAACGCCGCCGCGGATCACCACAGCGACGACATGGCCCGGCGGGACTACTTTTCCCACAATCTCAAGGGCGGGCCGAGTTGGTCGGCGAACATCCGACGATTCGGCTACAAGAGCAGCCCGATCGGTGAGAACATCGCGGCCGGACCATCCGGGGCGGACGGCGCCTTCAAGCTCTGGAAGAACAGCCGCGGCCACCGCGAGAACATGCTGCGCGAGTCGTTCGAGGCGATCGGGATCGGGCGCGCCTTCGACCGCGGCTCCAAGTACGACTGGTACTGGACTACGACGTTTGGCGGGCGCATCGAGAACAAGGTGAACTGTGGTTGACCGGCATCGGGTGGGCGAGGCCATCGATGGACTCGCCCACCCCTCCTTTGGCCTAACGTGACTCCCGGAGGTTCCGTCGGCGCGACGATCGTCCCTATACGGGAAAAGTGGAGACGGCGGATGCACCCGCCGCGGTCTCCAGCGGGCCCACTAATCGGGGAGGACGAGGTCCTCGGCGATTTCCCGGGCCACGTGGAGCCATTGGTGGTCGGTCTCGTCGGGGACCGAGCAGCCGTTGGCGAGGATCAACTTGCGGCCGCCGGTCTGGGCGATCGCGTCTTCGGCCTCGGTCCGGATCCGGTCTTCGGGTCCGTTCGCGAGCGGTCCGAACTCGTGCCAACCGCCCATCAGGCACTTGCTGGTCATCATCCGGGCCTCGCGCAGGCTGGGGCCGGCGAGGCGGTCGGACCAGCTCAGCACCTGCACGGGGTAGTCGAGCACCTGGTCGAACATCAGGTCCCGGTCGCCGTGGACGTGGAGAATGTTCAGCCAACCGTTGATTCCGCCCTGGAGCGCCATCAAGTCATAGGGGCGGCCGAATTCTCGGTACTGGGCGTCGGGCATGATCGATCGGGTGCAGCCCTGGATGGCGAAGAAGACGCCGTCGGCGCCGGCGGCGATGACATCCCGGATGTGGGCGCGGAGGTTTTCGGCGACGATCGAGAGCGCCTCGTGGACGACGACCGGCGCCTCTTGGGCGTGGGCCAGGAAGGTGTCCTGGTCGGTGGCGGCGTACATCGCCTCGGCGAGCGGACTGAAGACGGTCATCACGATCGGGGTGTCGAACCCGAGCTCGTCGCGGAGGATCTGGACGGCCTCGGCCCGCTGCGTGAAATAGCGGGAGCGGGCCGGGTCGATCTGCTCGAAGAGCCGCCAGTCGTCGACCGACCGGATCGAGCGCTGGGGGAACGGGTAGGGGAGGTCCGGCATCACCTTGGCGATGTCGAGGTCGAACTCGTCGTCAAAGAAGCGGAGGGTGGCCTCGGCCATGGCCCGGCCCGAGCCTTCCGGCCGGAAGTGGTGCCAGAAGACGATAGGCAAGCGGTCGAGCGGTTCGCCGCGGACCGCGGCCATCACCCGTTCGGTCCGGCTCATCTCTTCGACCGCGAGCGAGTGGAGACCGCGATCGCCGCGCAACACCATCGGTTCTGCCTTTCGCTCGCGCGTGTCGTGGGGTTGGGGCCGGCCTCCGCCGCGGGATCGTAGCATGGGGTAGGGGAACTCTCCGAGGGGAGGAGATCGATGACGGACGAAGGACCTGTAACGGACGAGGTGCTGGCCGCCGACCGGGTGGACCCGATCGTGGTGCTGAACAGGGATTTGATGTTCGGCGTCCAGATCGGGAACGTCGTGCGGGCGCTCGGGTTCGATCCCCGGTTCGCCCGCACCACCGACGCCTTCGTCGAGGCGATTCGGCGGCGCGATCCGCGCCCGGCGCTGGGAATCGTCGACATGAACGGCCCGATCGACTGGGACACGATTGCGAAGCTGACGAGCGAACCGGACGGTCCCCCACTGGTCGGGTTCGGCCCGCACGTCGACGTGGAGGGACGGCGAGCCGCAAAGGCGGCGGGGATGACCAGGATCGTCTCGAACGGCGAGTTCCACCGGGGGATGGCGGAGTTGATCGGCCGGTACGCCCGGTCGGCGGATGGTGGAGGACCCGACCCCCAGCTCGAGCGGGGCCGGTGAGTTTGCCGTTCGCCCCCCTCAAGTCATCCAATCCGCCCTCCCGTCCATGCTATAGTGAGTGTACGTACACCAGCGGAGGGGATTGGCCGGTAGCACCGGGGGGAGCGCTGTGGGGGTTGCGGGGGGGAGTGCGGTCGCCGGGGACGAGGTGCCGCACATCTCGGCCGATTCGTTGACCATCGCTGGGGCGGTCGAGTTGTTCTTCGGCGACCTCCGCCTCGCCCCCCGCTCGAAGAAGACCTACCGACACGGCGTCGCCAAGTTCCTCCGCCACCTCGCCCAGCACGAAGGGATCGATCCCGCCGCTGCGCCGGTGACCGCGCTTCGGGCCGAGCACGTCACCGCGTTCGCCGCGTTGCTGGTGCCGGCCGACGTGCGGAGCCCGGAAGAGGTCTCGCGGATGCGGACCGCCCAGAACAACATCTCGGCAGTGCGGAAGTTCTGCTCGTACCTGGCCTCCTACGACCTGAACCCCAATCTTGCCGGGGACCGGCTGCGGAACCGGATCGCGGCGATGATGCCGCGCTTCACCCCCCCGCCTCCCGATGTCCGGCTAGCCGACCTAGAGCGGATCGTGGCGATGGTCGACCGGCTGCCGCGGGAGGAGAAGCCCCACCTGGAGCTGCGGCGGCTGAAGGTGCGGGCGATGATCAAGTTCCTGTTCCGGTCCGGGGTCCGGGTCTCGGAGTTGTGCGCCCTCCGGCGGCGGGACCTGGACCTTACGGAGGGCACGGCGAACGTCTACCGCGCCAAGGGCGGCAAGAGTCGGACGGTCCACTTCGACGCCGAGACGGCCGAGGCGCTTGCCCGCTACTGGTCCGGGCGGGGCGACCCCGTCCGCTCGTCTGGCGCACTCCCGGCCTTCTCTGGGCGCGATAAACTGGGCGCTCCCGGCAGCGCGATCAGCCCGCGGACCGTCGAGCACATCGTGGGCGAGCTTGCCGAGCGGGCCGGGGTGGAGAGCGCGGTGACGCCCCACTCGTTCCGCCACGGCCTGGCGACAGAACTCGTCCGGCGCCGGGTCCGTGAGTCGACGGTGCAGACGATCCTCGGCCATGCCTCGCCGGCGACGACCCGCATCTACGTCCACAAGACCGCGGTCGAGGTGGCCGAGGAGTACCAGGATGCCTTCGGTCCCTACCGTCCGCCAGGCGGAGCCGGCTGACCGACGCGAGCCAACATTGCGACGTGGCCTCCGATCGCCCCTGATGCTCCTCGCGGCACTGATCCTGGCCCTCGCGGGGTGCAGCAGCGGGCAGGTCGACGAGGCCAGGGTTGACCAGCGACGGGACGCCGAAGAGACGCCGCAGATGGCGGTCCAACAGGCGACCCGCATCGCCCAGAGGTACTTCCCGGCGTCCCCCGAGGCGTCGCCGCCGGTCCCGCTGGCGCCGGTCGTCGGGCTGCTCGCCGTCACCCTGGCGACCAACCCGGATGGCTCGCCGCAGGGGTCGTACGCCAGTCTGCCGGCGGACGCCGGCACCGCGTTCGCCACTGCCCGCCTCGACGACGGCTCCGCCGGGCAAGCGATCACGGCGATCTGGACCGATGCCTTCGGCAACGAGTTCGGACGGTCGGAGCAGGAGCTGGCGGCCAGCGCGGCGGTCCAGTGGGTTGCCCTGCCGGTCGGGCTTTCCCCCGGTTTGGCCCCTGGTCAGTACGCGGTCTATCTGTTCGCGGACGACAACCGAATCGGCTCGCTCGCGTTCGGAGTGACGGCACCGGGGACCGCGCCGCAGCTCTACCCGGATTTGCCGGCCAACCCGCAGGTGCCCGCCGCGGCCCCGACGTCGCCTTCGGGAGCGCCGACGGTCGCTCCCGCAAACGGGAACCGGGGCGGCCAAGGGTAGACGAGGGAGGCGCCGTTGCCGCGCTTCCGGACGCTGCCTACAATGCGGCGGCGTTGCCGGGACCGCGGGGAGCGGTCGCGACTGCGGACGGACAAGGGCAGGGGCGCATCCCGCTCGGGGGGGAGTTCGGCGTGAACCAGCGCGACATCGGCAAACAGGCCGTCGTCGAGTTCATCGGCCCGTTTGCCCTGGTGTTCGCCGGCGTCGGCGCGATCATCGCAACCAGGGGCGAGAACCTCGTCGCGATCGCCCTGGCCCATGGCCTCGCGATCGGCTTGATGATCACCGCTGTCGGACACATCTCGGGCGGCCACTTCAACCCCGCGGTGACGATCGCCATGCTTGCCACCGGCCGAATTGAAGCCGCCAGGGCTGGTGTTTACGTCGTCGCCCAGATCCTGGGAGCGACGGCCGCGGCGGGGGTGCTGACCGCGGTCTACCCCGACCTTGGCGACCTCGGCCGGAACGTCGCCGGGATCAACAATGGGGTGCCGGCGATCTCGCCGGGAATCGGCGTCTTCAGCGCGACGCTGCTCGAGGTCGTCCTGACCTTCTTCCTCGTCTTTGTCATCTTCGGGGTCGCGGTCGATCCGCGGACGCCGAAGGTGATCGCCGGCCTGGCGATCGGGCTGACGATCACGATGGACATCTTCGCCGGCGGGGTCCTGAGCGGGGCGGTGATGAACCCGGCACGGGCGCTCGGACCGGCGATCGTCCAGCAGGACTTCACGAACGCCTGGGTCTGGATCGTCGGGCCGGTGATCGGCGGGCTGATCGCCGCGTTCCTGTACCAGACGGTGCTGCTCTCAGGGGTGCGGGAGGAGCCGGTCGCGGACCGGGTGGCGGCGAGTGGAGCGCCGGCGCCGGTCGTGGCGAAGGCGCCCGCGGCGGCACCGAAGCGGCGGACAAGCCGGCGGTAGCGGTTTCGATCGATCGTTGTTTGTGGCCGGCCTTTGGCGCCGGAGGCAGAGTCCTCATCCCCTGCCCCTCTCCCCATGCGGCAGGAGAGGGGAGCACGTCGGCAACCCGCCGACAGGCGGCGGTTCGCGACATCCAGCCGGTTCAATGGCCGACCTAGCGGAGGGCGCTCGCGGCGTCCTCGTCGGCGACGACGCGGAGACGCTCGCCGGCGAGGCGGAGCCAGGAGGCCGGAACGGCGGCATCCATCGGTTCTTCCAGCGTCCGCCGCAGCATCTCCGCCTTTGCCGGGCCCGAGACGATGAGGACGATCCGGTCCGATTCGAGCAGGGTGCCCACGCCGACGGTGATCGCCCGCGAGGGCGTGTCGACGCCTGGTGACCAGTACGCCGACGCCTGGGCGATCGACTCGGGCGTCAGGTCGAGGACCCGGGTGCGGGAGTCGGCCGCCGAGCCCGGTTCGTTGTAGGCGACGTGGCCGTTGGGGCCGAGTCCGAGGACGGCGAGATCGAGCCCGCCGGCGGCGGCGATCTCGCCGTCGTAGGCGGCAGCGGCAACCACGGGGTCGGGGGCAGCCGAAGCGACGGCGTGGACCCGGGCCCAGGGGATGCCCGCCGGGTCGACGAACGACCGCCGCAGCCAGCCGGTCAGACTGTTGGGATCGTCCGGCTCGACGCCGACGTATTCGTCCAGGCAGAAAAGGCGCACGCCCGAGAGGTCGAGGCTGCCGGCGCGGACCATGGCGACGAGCCGCTCGAACATGCCGAGCGGCGTGCTACCGGTCGGCACCGCGAGCACGAGGTCGGGTTTGGCGGCGACGGCGGCGGCTACGATCCCGGCCGCCGTACCGCTCATCGCGGCCGAGTCCGGCACGATCGTCAGTGTGTAGTCGTGCGATTCGTTTACCCGCACCGCTAGTCGCTCCCGCGTGTCGCCTCCGATCCCGTCGGGGGATCATACGGGAGGTGACGAAGTGGGGAGAACCCGGGAGGCGACGTGGGCGAGCGGGAGCGGATCGCGGAGCGGCTGACCGCGATCGACGGATGGATCGGGGGCCAAGGGGCGATGGGAGTGGGGGCCGCGGTCTGGTGGAGAGGAGCGGTTGTCGCCGAGCGGTACGTGGGAGAGGCGCGACCTGGGATTCTGGTTGGACCACGGACGGTCTTCCCGCTCGCCTCGGTCACCAAACCCGTCGTCGCGGCGGCGATCATGACGCTGGTCGAAGATGGGACGATCGGGCTCGACGAGGCGGTCGCCCGTTTCGTGCCGGAGTTCCGAAGAGGCCCGGAACGCGACACGGCCGGGGTCGATCCGACCCTGGAGCGGCAGCGGCAGTCGATCACCGTGCACCACCTGATGTGCCACGTATCCGGGCTGCCGGAGGATGTGGGGGGGCGGGAGGAGCGGTTCGCCATCGAGACCTCGTTGGACGCGATCGTCGACACGATGTGCCATCTGCCGCTCCAGTCTGTGCCGGGAGCGGTCCTTCGGTATTCGAACGCCGGATACGGGGTGCTTGGGCGGCTGGTAGAGCGGGTAGCCGAGCGGTCGATCTGGGAGATCGCCGCCGCGCGGATCTTCGCTCCGCTCGGTCTAGAGGACACCCTGGTGCAGCCGGGTGATGACGACCTACCTCGGCTCGCCCGCCTCGCGGACGTCACCAACGCTGGGACGGCGCTGGAGGCCTACAACGGCGCCTGGTGGAAGGGCTTGGCCGTGCCGTGGGCAGGGCTCTACGGCTCCCCAAGGGACCTCGTCACCGTCGCCGGGGCCTTCCTCCCGAACGGACCGAGGGTGCTGTCCAGCGCCGGGGTAGCGGCGATGACGACCGACCAGACCGGCGGCGTGCCTGGTGGCGTCGAGAGTGCGAAGACGCACTGGCCGGTCGGGCGGTGGGGGCTCGGCTGGGAGGTGAAGGGCGAAAAGCGCCGGCACTGGACGGGCGACCTCACCTCGCCGCTGACCTTCTGCCACTTTGGCCAGGCGGGCACGTTGCTCTGGGCCGACCCGGCGCACGACCTGGCGTTGGCGGTCTTCGCGAACCGGGCGGTGTCGCACATGTGGACGTTTATCCTGGCGCGGTGGGCGCGGCTCAGCAACGCACTCGTGGCGGCGGTCTCTTGAACGTATCGGAGACAACCGACACGTTCATGTTGCCCGCCCAGGAAGAGACGCCGAACCGCCTCGGCTTCGCGGTCAAAGTCGTCGGGCGCCCCGGGTACAAGGCAAACGACGCGCGGCGGTGGCAGAGCGGGCCGCACCTTCGTGTGAGCCTCGAGTACCTGGACCGGATCTTCGACTACCTGGCCGAGACCGCGATCCGGATGTACCGGATCTCCTCCGACATTGCTCCCTACGTGACCCACCCGGAGATGCCGCAGTTCCATGGCCAGATCGAGGAGTGCCGGGACGAGCTGGCCGCGCTCGGTGAGAAGGCGCGCCGGCTCGACCTCCGGTTGTCGATGCACCCGTCGCAGTACATCGTGCTGAACGCGGTCGACGAGCGGATCGCGGCGGCGGCGGTCGGAGATTTCGTCTACCACGCCGAGTTCCTCGACGCTCTCGGGGTCGGGACGGAGGCGAAGATCGTGACGCACGTCGGCGGCGTCTACGGCGACCGGCCGGCGGCGCTGGAGCGGTGGGTTCGTGCCTACGAAGGGCTGCCGGAGAAGGTCCGGCGGCGGCTGGTGCTGGAGAACGACGAGGTGTCGTGGCCGGTTGCCGACACGCTGACGATCCACGAACGGACGGGCGTCCCGCTGGTGTTCGACAACCTGCACCAC
>CADCWF010000366.1 GCA_902806345.1 uncultured Thermomicrobiales bacterium | reverse complement strand
GAGCGGCTGCGCAACCGCTACGGCCTGGATGACCCGCTCCCCGTCCAGTACCTGAACTGGGCCGGCGACCTGGTCCGGGGCGACTGGGGCATCTCCTTCAACACCGGTCGCCCGGTGCTGGCCCTGATCGGGGAGCGGCTGCCGACCACGCTGCTGCTGACCGGGCTCGCCTTCGGGCTGACGCTGCTGCTCGCCTTCCCGATCGGGATCCTCGCCGCGACCCGCCGCTATTCCGTCTTCGACTACCTCTCGACCGGGGTCGCCTTCTTCGGCATCGCCGTCCCCTCTTTCTGGCTGGCGCTGATGCTCCTATACGTCTTCACCTACACCCTCGGCTGGTTGCCGTCGGTCGGGCTGACCGATCCCCGCCAGGACCACGCCGGGTGGGCCGGCGTCTGGGACCGGATCCGCCACCTCCTGATGCCGGTGACGGTCCTCGCCCTCGCCTCGACGGCGGGGCTGACCCGCTACGTGCGGGCGGCGATGCTCGACGCCGTCGGCCAGGACTTTGTCCGTACCGCCCGCTCCAAGGGCCTTCGCGAGAGGGCCGTCGTCGTCGGCCACGCCCTGAAGAACGCCGCGATCCCGATCGTGACCGTGCTGGCCCTGGAAATCCCGGACCTCTTCATCGGCGCCGTCATCACCGAGTCGGTCTTCGCCATCTCCGGCATGGGCCGCCTCTTCGTCGAGTCGGCGAACCTGCGCGACTACCCGGTGTTGATGGGTGTCCTGATGCTGGCATCACTCCTCGTCATCGCCTCCAACCTGATCGCCGATGTCGTCTACGGCCTGCTCGACCCCCGGATCTCCTACAAATGAGCGCGACCGCCGACCGTGGGATCCCCCCCGCCGGGGTTGCGCCGCGGGCCCGGATCGCACCCGCGGCCGCCCTGGCCGCGCCGGCGCGGGCGCGCTCCCTCTGGTCGGATGCCTGGCGCCAGTTCCGGAAGCACAAGCTGGCGTTGGCCAGCCTCGTCGCCCTCGTCGTCATCGCCGGCGCGACGCTGGCCGGGCCGCTGCTGCTGCCCTACGACCCGGAGCGGATCGACTTCCGGGCCAAGAGCGGGCCGCCCACCCTTGCCCACCCGATGGGCACCGACGAGCTCGGCCGCGACCAGCTTGTCCGGGTCCTCGAAGGCGGCCGGATCTCGCTCGCCGTTGCCGTCACGGCGGTGCTGATCGCGGTCACCGTTGGCGTCGCCGTCGGCGCCGTGGCGGGGTACGCCGGCGGCTGGGTCGACAACGCGCTGATGCGCCTGGTCGATGTCTTCTACTCGATGCCCGGGCTCTTCGTGATCATCCTGCTGCTGACGCTGCTCGGCCCCAGTTTCTGGGCGATCGTACTTGCCATCGGCATCCTCCGCTGGATGGGCACGGCGCGGCTGGTCCGGGCCAGCTTCCTCTCGCTGAAGGAGCACGACTTCGTCGAGGCGGCGCGGGCCGTCGGGGCCTCCGCGCCCCGGATCGTCCTCCGCCACGTCCTCCCGAACGCGCTCAGCCCGATCGTCGTCGCCGCCACCCTCGGCATCGCCGGCGCGATCCTGACCGAGTCGGCGCTGTCGTTCCTCGGCCTCGGCGTCCAGCCGCCGACGGCGACCTGGGGTCGGATGCTGGAGGAGGCCCAGAGCGTGGTCATCAGCGACGGCCACTGGTGGCGGGGCTTCTTCCCCGGGCTGATGATCTTCGTCACGGTGCTTGCGGTGAACTTCGTCGGCGACGGCCTGCGCGACGCCGTCGATCCGAGGCGGCAGCGGTGAGGGTTCTTCATGCGGAAAACACCCGGCCATGGGACGAAGCTCTCCTACTACGGCTTCGGCCGGACGACGATGTTCGCCTGCCAGGCGGACCAGCGCTTCTCCTACTGCCTCTACGTGCCCGAGGGCTACGACGAGGCGGGGGAACAGACCTACCCGCTGGCGGTCGTCGTCCACGGCACCAACCGGACGGCCCAGGAGTACCGCGACGCCTTCGTCGGGTTCGCCGAGGCGCACCAGTGCATCGTCCTGGCGCCGCTCTTCCCGGCCGGGATCATCGAGCCTGGCGAGCTGAGCAGCTACAAGTTCATCGCCTTCCACGACATCCGGTTCGACCGTCTCCTGCTGGCGATGGTCGATGAGGTCGCGGCGCTCTACCGGGTCGAGGCGGAGCGGTTCCTCCTCCACGGCTTCTCCGGCGGCGGCCACTTCGCCCACCGCTTCTTCTACCTCCACCCGGAGCGGCTGCGCGGCGTCTCGATCGGCGCCCCGGGTTTGGTCACCCTGCTCGATCGGGAGCGGGACTGGTGGGTCGGCGTCCGCGACCTCGAACGCGTCTTCGGCAAGGCGCCGGACGAAGACGCGATGCGCGCGGTTCCCGTCCAGATGGTGGTCGGCGGCGAGGACACCGACACGTGGGAGATCACGGTCGAGCCGGGAGGTCGCTACTGGATGGACGGCGCCAACGACGCCGGTCGCACCCGCCTCGACCGCCTCCGCTCTTTACGGGAGAGCTTCGAGCGCGCCGGCATCGCCGTCCGCCACGACGTGGTGCCGGGCGTGGGCCACAACGGCTACGCGGTGCTCGATCCGGTCCGGGCGTTCTTCGCGGAGTGTCTCGGTGCGAGCGGATAGGGGAGAGGGCGTAGGGGATAGGAGGACGACAAGGCACGCTGCCGACCCGGTCTCCCCTATCTCTTGAAGGAGGGGCGATGGTTGTGTACCCGTTCCAGCACATCGTTTCGACCGAGGCGGAGCTGCGCGAGGTCGTCGGGGAGCCGGGGGAACTGGTGCTGCGGAAGCAGCTCTCGGTACTCGATGCCCACTGCCGCACCTTTATCGCCCGCTCGCCGTTCGTTCTCGTCGGCACGGCCGGCGCCTGCGGCGCCTGCGATGTCTCGCCCCGCGGCGACGGGCCGGGTTTCGCCCTGGTCCTGGACGACCGGACGCTGCTGATCCCCGACCGCCCCGGCAACCGCCGCGTCGACGGCTTCCGCAACGTGCTGGAGAATCCCCACGTCGGCCTCCTCTTCGTGATCCCCGGCATGGAGGAGACGTTGCGGGTCAACGGCCGCGCCTGCATCGTCCGCGACGCCGATCTGATGGCGCGGATGGCCGTCGGGGGAAAGCATCCGGCGCTGGCGCTGGCGGTCGAGGTGGAGGATGCGTTCCTCCACTGCGCCAAGGCGTTCAAGCGCTCCCGCCTCTGGCAGGCCGAGACGTGGCCCGACCGGGCCGACCTGCCGTCGCTCGGCAAGATGTTGCTCGACCAAGTCAAACCGAAGGACACCACCGCCGAGGAGTTGGACGACCTGATCGAGGAGAGCTACGCGAAGCGGCTCTACTGAAACGGAGCGCGAGCGATCCGCTCGCCGGTCGTCCCCGTCGTCGTGAGTGGTGCGTCCAACCTCAAATGTCGCGTCCCGACCGGCGGCTGCGCCGCCGAGGCGGCCATTGATGGCCGGGCTGAAGCACCAAAGGGCCCTGAAGAGGGCCGGTCGTCGCCGGACAGATGAGGTTGGAAGCACTATTGATCCCACGGGCGAAGGGCCTCTCCGGATGGGCAACGGCCGCAGTAGGGACGCCTCCGCGGCGGGTCCCCGAGGAGAGATCCTTCAGGTTGTTTTGGATGACGGGTGTGGGCGGCCAGCCCGAACGCCTATCGAAGGCCCGGATTCCGTATGGGTCCGTATCGTGCAGGTCTCTCGGTCCCACCGTGGACTTGGGCGAGTCTTGCTGGATGGTCGGGGCCGACCCGCGGTGCCATGATCTGCCCAAGGCCAAGGAGTGCGCAGGATGGGCCAGCCACGCGGGCGCGTCACCAACCGGCTCCTCGGCTATCCGGACGACGCCCGCCTGCTGCTGGTCAACGCCGACGACTTCGGGATGTACGGGGCCATCAACGAGGCGGTCGTCCGCGCGTTCGGGGAGGGTATCGTCCGCTCCACGACGCTGATGGTGCCCTGCCCCAACGCGGCCCAGGCGATCCGACTGCTCAGGGAGAACCCGGCGCTCCGCTTCGGCGTCCACCTCTCGGTGATCCGCGACATCGCCGGGTACCGCTGGGGCCCGCTCTTGCCCAACGATCGGGTGCCGTCCCTGCTGGATGCGGACGGAGAACTTTACCGGCTCGACAGGATGCCCGAGTTCCTGGAGCGGGCACGCCTGGACGAACTGGAGCTTGAGTTCAGGGCGCAGATCGAGGCAGTGCTTGCCGCCGGCCTGGAGCCGACCCACCTGGATTGGCACTGCCTGCACAGTGGCGGGCGGGCCGACGTGTTCGAGATGACGCTGGGGTTGGCCAGGGAGTACGGGTTGGCGCTCCGCGTCGCGTCGCATCCCTTCATCGAAGAGACGCAGCGCCGGGGCCTGCCGACCGCCGACCACGATCTGCTGGACAGCTTCCGCGTCGAGATCGACGACAAACCGGCCCGCTACGCCGAGCTGCTGCGGGCGCTGCCGGCCGGCCTCACCGAGTGGGCAGTCCATCCGAGCCTCGGCGACGCCGAGTCGCGGGCCATCGACCCGGACGGCTGGCGGGTGCGGCGAACGGACTTCGATGCCCTGGTCTCGCCCCGGTTGCGCGAGATCGTCGAGCAGGAGGGCATCACGCTGATCGGCTACGAGCCCCTGCGGGCGGTCTGGCAAGGTGGGCCATCGTAACGAGTCCGAGGTTGCCTCGATCGGTGATCGGGAGGGAGACCGGTGGTCAGACCTCACCGGTGGTTCGGGCGAGGAGCGGTCCGCTGCCGCCCCGAGCCCGGCGCAGGCGGGTCGGGGCAGGGCGGCCGCGCGACGACCCGCGCGAGGTCTTCGCCAACCTGGGCAGCCGGTTTGCCACGATCGACCCACGCCGCCCGAGGTCGATGAACTCCGGTCTGCGGACGTTGCGTCCGCCGGGCTCTGGCGGCTTACGCTGTCCAGCAGGGAATGGAGCGATCTGAGCGACAGGCCTTGGGGACGGCTGCGCCCGCTACTCCCGACGCAGAAACCTCGCTCTGGCCGTCCCGCCGAGGACCGCCCTGTCGCCCTGAACGGCATCCCCTGGATCCTGCGCACCGGTTGCCCGCGCCGCGACCTGCTCCAAAGGATTGTGGGCGAGCGGCGCCGCTGCTAATGTGCGATCCAGACACTTGAGGAAACCAAGACGGGCAGCGGCGGTGGACCGAGAGGAAGGAGCGGCGTCGTGGGTTGGCTGCTGGTCGTGATCACCGCGTTCCTCGCGTTCGGCCCGCTGGCCGCTACGGCCCAAGAGGCAACCCCCGCAACGGCGGAGCCGGCGGCCGGTCTCGCCCCGAACCGCACCGACACGCGCTACGTCGTGCCGTTCACGCGGGACGGGTTGAACCCGGGCCTCACCGTCACCTCCACCATCGAGGGGGCCTGTCCCTTCGGCTCCTCGATCGCCAACGGCCGGCCCGATGCGTGGGGGTGCACCACCGACGGTGGCGTCGTCGACCCCTGTTTCGAGAATGCCTACCTCCCGGTCGATGAAGCAACGGAGGTGGCCTGCTTCGACACGCCGTGGTCCGGCGAAGTCGTCGTCCTGAGGTTGACCGCTCCGCTGTCGCGAGAAAAGGAGGGACCGGGCGGCGGTCCGTCGGGGGCGGCGGATACGGCCGAAGAGGTCATCCAGCCCTGGGACCTGCCCTGGGCGCTCGAGCTGGAGAACGGCGATCGGTGCTCCCTGATGCACGGCACCCTGGTCGTCATGGCCGGCCAGGTCGCCCACTACGGGTGCGAGAACGGCGGCGTGATCCTGGGCGAAACGGACCGCAGCCAGCCGGTCTGGACGGTGTCCTACCTTGCCGAGGGCGAGGTCGCCTCGCACCTGGTCGACGTCCTGACCGCCTGGACGTAGGCGTGCTCACCGGCGCACCGGTCAGTCCCATGGGAGTGCAAGGGGGACCGTCATGGATGGGCACCGTTTCGATTCGCTGACGCGCAGCCTGGCCGGTCCAATCTCGCGGCGCGGCGGCCTGCGCCTGCTGGCAGCGACCGCGGCATCGCTCCTGGCCCTGGCGCGGGGGAGGGGCGAGGCCGCGGCGCAAGACTGGTACCGGACCGCGGGTGAACCCTGCTGGGACAGCAGCCAGTGCCTGGCCGCCGACACCCCGCTCGTCTGCGCCGACAACGGGTTCCCCTACGACGGCCCGCTCAACTGCTGCACGTTCGAAGGCAGCCGCTGCGGCGCGGACGAGCACTGCTGTGGCACGGCGTATTGCGGCGCAAACGGGCGGTGCGCATCCTCGCCGCCCTTTGCACCGTCCGACGTCCGAAATCCGGGCGACCCTTGTCGGACCACCGACCAGTGTCGACGTCCCCAGACCGGCGCCATTTGTGAGTACACCGTCGCGACCGGAGACTCCCGCTGCTGCTGGTACGAGGGTTCGTTCTGCACCTCGGGCGCCCAGTGCTGTGGCTCACGGGTCTGCGCCGGTGGCGTTTGCCAGTTTCCCGACGCTGACTCGGGCGGGGGCAGCGGCACCGCGTGCACGTGGGAAGGCTGCGCCTGCGTGCTGTGGCGCGACCCGGGATGCCGCGCCAGTTGCCCGTTGTACGACCCGTGCGATCCGGGGCTCGCCTGTACCGGGACCGGCGAAATCATCGGGACGTGTGTTCCGGCCTAGTACTACACCGGCAGTTTCGGTCGGAGACTCGGTCGACCGGCTCGGAAGGCCATCGGATCTTCCGCAATCCTCGGCAACGAGCCCGGCGGCATGCCGACGTTTGTCTAGCTTTTCGATCCAGTGCCGTTGTCGTACTAACCCGATCGCGGGCACGTCCAGGGCGTCGATCGCTGTGCGCTCCGGCGCGACTCGTCCTCCACACCGATCCGGGCCGGTCGGTTCGCCGGCCGAGCCGCCGCACATCGGCCCCGACCGCCCGGTGGTTCGTCCAACCTCGATACTCGCGCACCGGCCGCCGCCGTCGAGCCCTGCCGTCGACGGCCGGGTTGGAGCGACGACCGACCCCGAAAGGCCCTGAAGGCAGGGGGCCTCCTATGCAATCCGGGAGGTGGCTTCGGCTATTCGCCCCTGCGGCGCCCTGCTCCGGTCCCCTCTTCCCCGCAAGTGAGAGAGGTTGGGGGTGGGGGCTCACCGGCGGCCAGCGGGCCTGCTCAGCTGGATTCCGTGTTACCGCGCCGACCGCTTGGATACTCGACGGCACCTGCCCTGGAGCGGGGAAGGAGGGGAGCGGGTTGACGTGGGCATCGGGTCGGCGGGATCGACGAACGTTCTCCGGCTGGTGGATCCTGTCGGTCGCCGGGTTGGCCTCCTTCCTGTCCGGTCCTGCCCAGACCTACGGCGTCTCGCCCTTCGTCGAGCCGATGCTGGCCGAACTCGGGTGGTCGCGCTCGCTCTTCTCGACGGCCTACTCCGTCGGCACCCTCGCCAGCGCCGGCGCGCTGCTCCTGGTCGGCCGCCAGATCGACCGCTGGGGCAACCGCCTCGTCCTCTCGCTCGCCGCGGTCTCCTTCGGTCTCGCGCTCATGCTGCTCAGCGTCGCCGGTGGGGCGGTGGCGCTCCTCGTCGGGTTCGCCCTGCTGCGGACCTCCGGCTCCGGCGTCCTCGGCCTCGGCACGCGGACCCTGATCCCCTTCTGGTTCGTCCGCCACCGGGGCCGTGCCTTCAGCCTCCTCGGGTTGGCAGGATCGCTCAGCCTGGCCGCCGTGCCGCCCGTCAACCAGCTTCTGATCGACGCCTTCGGTTGGCGGGTGGCCTGGCGGATCGACGCCCTCGTCGTCTGGCTCGTCCTCCTGCCGGCGGTGGCCCTCGTCGTCCGCAACCGACCCGAGGAGCTCGGCCAGCTCCCGGACGGGGTCCGCGCCGAGGACGCCCTCGGCGCCGCGCCGGCCGAGCGCGGCGCCGGCCCGGACGACGGGTTCTCCCTGCGGCAAGCGGCCCGGACGCCCGCCTTCTGGGGGCTCGTCGGCGCCAGCCTCGTCCCCTCCCTCGTCGTCACCGGCCTGGCCTTCAACCAGGTCGCCATCCTGACCGACCGGGGGCTGCCGGCCACCCTTGCCGCGACGACCTTCGCCGTCGAGTCGGCCATCGGCATCCCGACCGCGCTGCTGGCCGGGTGGCTGGCCGACCGGTTCCCGGTGCGCTTCGTCCTGGCCGCCGGCCAGGTCTGCCTGGCGGTCGCGATGGTCTGGCTGCTGGTGTCGGCGGGGGCGCCCGGTTTGGCCCTCCTGTACTCGGCCTGGCGGGGCGCCTCGTCGGGGCTGTGGATGGTTGCCGCCGATGTCGCCTGGCCGGCCTACTTCGGGCGCCGCCACCTCGGGAGCATCCGCAGCGTCGGGTTCTCGGTGAGCGTGGTCGGCGCGGCCGTTGGCCCCATCCCGTTCGGTCTCGCCTACGACCTCCTCGGCGGCTACGACCCGGCCATCGCCGCGCTCCTCGTGTTGCCCGTGGCCGCGGCCGTCGCCGTGTTGTTGGCCAGACCACCCGCGCTCCGCCCAAGCAGCGCCGACGCGGGGTGAGGCAACGGGCACGCCCGCGCGATCCTCGATCGCCCCCGCTCCTCCCGTCGGCGGTCGATGAGCGGCGGACCTGCCTTGGATGGCCCGTGCGTTGGAACGGTCTGGTTCAAGGGTTCGCAGCCGCGCACCTCGGGCCTCGGAACCGCCCCCGCTGCGGGCTGCTATCCTGCCGGCTCGTGCCCGTCTCGCCGACCGAGAGGAGGAGCCCGACGTGGCCGACCGCGTCGTGCCGGCCGAAGCACCCCGGACCGCGATCTCCGTCAACATCGCTGGCCGCACGCTCGGCATCCTCCTGGCCGTGGCCGCCGCCGTCTGGCTGGCCGGCCGCCTCAGCCACCTCCTGCTGCTTCTCCTCTTCGCGGTGCTGCTGGCGACCGCGATCGACGCCCCGGTCACCTGGCTCCAGCGGCGGGGGTTGCCGCGGCCGGCTGGCATTCTCCTCCACTTCTTGCTGCTGCTCGCCTTGCTCGGGGTCGTCGTCCTGGTGCTGATCCCGCTCGTCGCCTCCGAGGCGCGGCTGCTGCGGACCGAGGCACCGGCCTACGCCGACCAACTCGAAGCGTGGATCGGGACGGTCAACCCCAGCGCTGCCGGCAGTTTCTCCTTCGACCGGATCGCCGCCGAGGCAAGCGGCAACCTCGGCGGCGTCGCAACCCGCCTGACCGCCGTCGGGGTCGAAATCGGGCGGACGCTGCTCTACGCCTTCGTCACGCTGGTGCTCGCCTTTTTCCTGGCCGCCGACCCGGGCGTCGGCAAGGGGCTGGTCGCCCGGCTGGCGCCGCCGTCGCAGCAGGCCCGGATCGACGCGATGGCGGCGACGACCCGACTCCGGATCGGCGCCTGGGCGCGTGGTCAGGTGACGATCGCGCTGCTCTTCGGTTTGGCGATGGGGGTCGGGCTGGAACTGCTCGACGTGCCGTATGCGGTCTCGCTCGGGGTCGCCGCCGGGGTGCTGGAGTTGCTGCCCTACGTCGGCGGCGCGATCACCGTCGTCCTGGCGACGCTGACGGCGCTCAGCGTCGGCGTGCCGCAGGCGATCGGCGTGGTGGTGCTCTACCTGATCCTGGTCAACCTGGAGTCGCACGTGCTGGCGCCGCTGCTCTTCGGGAAGGCGATCGGCCTGCCGCCGGTCGCGATCCTGGTGGCCCTCCTGGCCGGGGTGGACCTGCTCGGGATCGCCGGGGCGCTGCTGGCGATCCCGCTGACGGTCATCCTCTGGGTCGTCGCCGACGAGCTGCTGCCGCGGCGGGAGGTCGGCTCGACGGCGGCCCCCTCGTCCCCGGACCCAACTCCGGATCCCATCGTCGTCGCCTCGTCGGCGGCGACGGGGGGGACGTAGCGCCGGGTTGCCGCGCCTCGATGGCCGGGCACGCGCGTAGGGTCGAACCACTCGTGTCGTTCAGGTGGGGGTCGGATCGAGGCCGTTGGCGTTCTCGCGCCGCAGGCCGGGAGGGAGGGCGCACGGGTGGTGTGGTCGTTCGCGTCGTCGCCGGGCGCGGTGGATCATCACCCAAGCCACCGTCATCTCGAGTAACGCGCTGGATCGTTCTCCGCTGCTCGCCGCGGAGAACGAACGCCGCCGGGGCGGGAGATCCTTCGCCTCCGGTCCCGGGATGCCGGTGGTGAAGGAGATCGCCCCCCCTCTTGCTGCGGCAGGAGGGGGGGCGAGTAGGCGGCGGTACGGGTTTCGTGTCCGATTGACAACCCCGCCGCTCCTCGCTACCCTGCCTCCATCGAAGCGCTTCGACCGGGATCGGCCGGAGCGCACGGCCGCCGGCTCGCCGACGAGCCCCGGGAGCGTCCCCGATGGCGACGATGGCCGACATCGCCCGCACGGCGAACGTCTCCGTCTCCACCGTCTCCTACGCCCTCAGCGGCAAGCGGCCGATCTCGGCCGACACGCGGCGGCGCGTCCTGGCTGCGATGGACGAGGCAGGGTTCCGGCCCCACGCCGCCGGCCGCGCCCTCGCCAGCCGCCGCTCCCGCACCGTTGGCCTCCTCTTCCCGGCGGTCGGCAAGGGCGTCACCGAGCTCCAGCTGGAGTTCTTCACCTCCGCCGCCGAGGCCGCCGGCGAGCACGGCTACGCCTTCATCCTCTCGACCGCCCCGAATGACGACGCCGAGGTGCTGCGGCTGAGCCGCGACGGCGTCGTTGACGGCCTGATCCTGATGGAGATCCGCCGCCAGGACCCCCGGGTCGCCCTCCTCCGGGCCGAGGGCGTGCCCTTCACCCTGATCGGCCACTGCGACGAGAACGTCGGGTACTCCTTCGTCGACCTCGACTTCGCTCGCGCCCTCGAGACCGCTGTCGCCCACCTGGCCGGGCTGGGCCACCGCGAGGTCGCCTTCGTCAACACCTCGGCTGCGCTCTTGGAGGCGGGCTACGGGCCGGCCGTCCGCTCCCTTGCCGGCTTCGAGTCGGCCCTCGCCCGGTTCGGCCTCCGCGGCCACCACGTCGCCTGCGAGCCGACCCGCGACGCCGGGCTGGAGCTGACCGACCACCTGGTCGCCGAGTTCCCCGCGGTGACTGCCGTCGTCTCGATCAACCGGGAGGCGCTCGGTGCCCTCGTCGGCCGCGCCTACGAGCTCGGCGTCGCCATCCCCGGCGACCTCTCGGTCGTCGGCGTCCTCTCGGAGCGGCTGGCGCGCCTGTTTTCGCCGCCGTTGACGACCGTCGATTTCCCGGTTGCGGCGATGGCCCGGCTGGGGACGGAGCTGCTGATCCGCCAGTTGGAAGGGGGTGGAGCCGGACCGACCCAGACGATGTTCGACGGAGCGCTCGCCGTCCGTAGCAGTTCCGGACCGGCGCCCGCGCGGGCGTCCCCGGTCCTGGCCGCGGCCGCTCGGTAGGAGCGGGGCGTGACGGACTCGCCCCGCCCGACGAGCCCGACACGTAGGGCGCAACACGCAACACGAGAGGAGCGCACGATGCAGGCGACGACGACGCGGCGATCGATGCTCAAGGCGGGAGCGGCTGGCCTGGCGGGGGCTGTGCTCGGCGCGGGCGCCCGGACCCGCCGGACCATTGCCCGCCAGGATCCGGTCACCCTCCGCTGGTGGGACTACTACACCCAGGGCGCCAACGCGACGGCGATGGAGGCCCAGCTCCAGCGCTACATGGACGCGAACCCCGGCGTCGTCGTCGAGCGGACGCCGATCCCCTTCGCCGACCTCAAGCAGAAGCTGCTCCAGGGCGCGACCGCCGGCCAGTTGCCCGACATCGCGGTGATCGACAACCCGGACCACCAGGCATTCGCCGCCCTCGGCGTGCTCGAGGACCTGACCGACCGTGTCGCAGAGTGGGGTCAGGCCGACGCCTACTTCGACGGGCCGTGGAACTCGACGATCCTGCAGGAGCGCAACTACGGCATCCCCGACAACTCCAACTGCCTCGTCCTCTGGCGCAACCTGGGCATCACCCAGCCGGCCGAGGTGGCCGCCCCGACCAACTGGGATGAACTGCGGGCGGCGGCGGCGACCCTGACCGAGGGGGACCGGATGGGCCTGGCGGTCAGCGCCGTCAAGAGCGAGGAGGGCACCTTCCAATGGCTGCCCTTCCTCTGGGAAACGGGCGAGGACATCCCGACGCTCGCCTCCGAGGGCGGCCAGCGGGCGCTCCAGCTCTGGGTCGACCTGGTCAATGAGGGGAACATGTCCAAGGGGATCCTCGGCTGGACCCAGCAGGACGTGCTGACCCAGTTCCAGAACGGCAAGGCGGCGATGATGATCAACGGGCCGTGGCAGATTCCGGTCCTCCAGGCCGACAACCCCGACCTGGAGTGGGAAGTGTCCACCTTGCCCGAGGACAAGCAGGGCGCCTCGATCCTCGGCGGCGAGAACTACGCCGTCATCGCCGGCGGCCCCAACGTCGACGCCGCCTGGGATCTGCTGACCTGGACCCAGGAGCCGGAGAACCTGAAACAGTACCTCCAGGATTCCGGCAAGCTGCCTTCGCGGGCCGATCTCGCCGAGGACCCCTACTGGACGGAGGACCCGGTCTTGAGCGTCTTCGTCGAGCAGCTCAAGGTCGCCAAGCCGCGCGCCTACGGCAGCAACTACCCGGAGATCTCGAACGCGATCCAGGAAGCGATTCAGGGTGCCGTCAGCGGCCAGTCCCCGGTCGCGGACGCCTTGGCGCGCGCCCAGGCGACGATCACGCCGCTGCTGCCGGCGTAGGAGAATTCTCGGCCGATCGCGGACTTGGCGCGGTGAGCCCTCACCCCCCCAGCCCCCTCTCCCGATGCGCGGGAGAGGGGGAGTCGGTGGCGTAAGGTGTTGGCTGGAGCCAATCTCGTTACCCCACGGCCACGTTGCGCCATCGCCATCTCCCCTCTCCCGCGCATCGCGAGAGGGGCGGGGGTTGAGGGCTTCTTCCGGGAGGACCCGCGATGGCCCGCGCGCTCCCTAGCACCGCCGCCGTGCCGGCCGCCGCCGCGGTCCGGCCGCGCCGCCGGGTCCGGCGGGGGCTCTTCGCCGACTACCTCTTTCTCTTGCCGGCGCTGCTCTTCATCGCCGTCACCATGCTCTACCCGGTCTGGACCAACCTCCGGATGAGCCTGCACGACGTCACCGTGATGACCTTTCTCCGCGACAACGCGCCCTTCGTCGGCCTCCAGAACTACCGGGACCTGCTGGCCGACCCCGTCTTCCACAAGGCGCTCGGGCTGTCCCTGATCTTCACCGCCGGCTCGCTCGCCTTCCAGTTCGGGATCGGCTTCGCGCTGGCGCTCTTCTTCAACCGGCCGTTCCCCGGCAACACCACCCTCCGGGCGCTGCTGCTGCTGGCCTGGCTGTTGCCGACGGTCGTCAGCGGCAGCCTCTTCCGCTGGATGCTCGACGGCGACTTCGGCGTCGTCAACTACGCGCTCGTCTCGCTCGGCCTGCTCGACGACGGCCGTTACTGGCTGATCGAGCCGGGGACCGCGCTCGCCGGCACCGTCCTCGCCAACGTCTGGGTCGGCATCCCGTTCAACATGGCGCTGCTGCTGGCCGGGCTGCAGGGCATCCCGCACACGCTCTACGAGGCCGCCAGCGTCGACGGCGCGACGGGCTGGCAGCGGTTCCGGTCGCTGACGCTGCCGTTGATGCGCCCCGTCTCGCTGAGCGTCTTGCTGCTCGGCTTGATCTACACCTTCAAGGTGTTCGACCTGATCTACATCATGACCGGCGGCGGCCCGGTCGACGCGACGACGGTACTGCCGATCTACACCTACAAGCTGACCTTCAGCTTCTTCCGCTTCGGCGACGGCGCCGCCGCCGCCACCCTGCTGCTGGTCGGCCTGGTCGGCGTCGCCCTCCTCTACCTGTGGGCGGCCCGCCGGGAGGAGGCGTCATGAGCACCGCCGTCGCCCGGTTCCGCCGCGAGGGCTACGGCTCGACGCTCGTCGGCGTCCTGATCGTGGCGCTCTTCCTCTTCCCGGTCTTCTGGATGGTCTCGACCTCGCTCAAGGCGCCGGCCGACATCTTCGCCACCCCGCCCGACCTGATCCCCTCGCCACCCTCGGCCGAGGCCTACCGGGAGGCGGTCTTCGGCAACCCGATCGTCCTCCGGGCGATGGTTAGCAGCGTCGTCGTCAGCCTCGGCACCATGCTGCTGACGATCCTGCTGGCGGCGCCGGCCGCCTACGCCCTGGCCCGGCTGGAGCTGCCGGGCGGGCCGCTGGTGCTGTTGCTGCTGCTGATCACCCAGCTCCTGCCCAGCATCGTCATGGCCGGCCCGCTCTTCGTCGTCTTTTCCCGGCTCGGGCTGGTCAACTCCTACCAGGCGCTGATCCTGGCCGACACCACGATCACGCTGCCCTTCGCGGTCATCATCCTGCGTCCCTTCTTCCTCTCGGTGCCGAAGGACCTCGAATCGGCCGCCCTGGTCGACGGCGCCACCCGCTGGCGCTCGTTCGTCCAGGTCACGCTGCCGCTGGTGCGGCCGGGTCTGGTGACGGTCGCGGCCTTCTCGTTCCTCTTTGCCTGGGGCGAGTTCGTCTTCGCCCTCTCGCTCAACACGAACGAGGGGATCCAGCCGGTGACGGTCGCCCTCAACAAGCTGATCGGCCAGTACGGCACGCAGTGGAACAGCCTGATGGCGATCTCGACCGCGGTCGCGGTGCCGATCGTCGCCGTCTTCGCCGGCTTGCAAAAATTCATCGTCGGCGGCCTGACGAGCGGGGCGACGAAAGAGTAGGAGAGGGTTGCGGGTTGCGGGTGATGGGTGATGGGGTGATGGGGTGTTGGGGTGCTGACGATTTTGAGGTTTCGTCACCTTATCGCCCCATGACCCATCACCCGCAACCCGCAATCCGCAACCCTGGGAGGAACGCACGTGCGGCTGATCCAGGTGGGCGCGGGCGGGTTCGGGCGGAGCTGGGTGGAGCTGGCAGCCGGGGCCGAGGGGT
>CADCWF010000365.1 GCA_902806345.1 uncultured Thermomicrobiales bacterium | reverse complement strand
GTTGCTCCGTCTCCGGGTCGACGATCAGGACGTCCTGGGCGCGCGCGACCGGCGCCACCCCGCGGAGCGGGAGAGCCGACGCGGCGGCCGCCCCGAGGCCGAGCATGGCCGAAAAGCGCCGGCGCGAGAGCCTGCGCCCGACCGGAGGCATCCCCCGCGTCTCCATTAGTTCCCCACCCCTTGGTCGCCGCGTCCCCGCGCCCCAATCCGCAGTCCGGACGGGCGACGATTTCCCACTCGCAGCATAGCACCCCGGCTCCGGCCGAGGGCACCCGCCGCCGGGGGAGCGTCGTCTCGGATACGCACGTCGCCTGCCTTGGCTCGTGGGTCCAGGACCGATTGACGCACCCAGGAAACGGCCTATCCTCCCCTTTAGAGCGCGTTTCACAACCGGGGGTGGTCGTGGCATCATGGGCGCATGGACATCCCCCGCCTCGCCGACGGCCTCTGGGCGGTCGTCGGCCCCTTGCTCCCGCCCCGCCGGCCGCAGCCCAAGGGCGGGCGGCCGTTCGCCGACGACCGCGCCGCGCTGTGCGGGGTCCTCTTCGTGCTCTGGACGGGCGCGCCCTGGTCCGCGGTCCCGCGCGGCCCCGGCACGGCCAGCCCGGCCACCTGCTGGCGGCGGCTGCGGGACTGGCAGGAGGCGGGCGTCTGGGGCGCCGCCCACCGGGCGCTGCTGGACAAGCTCGGCAGCGCCGACAAGATCGCCTGGGAACGGGCCTGCCTGGACAGCGCCAGCGTCCCGGCAAAAAGGGGGGCGCCGGGACCGGCCGCAACCCGACCGACCGCGGCAGGCCGGGCGTCAAGCTGCACCTGCTGACCGACGCGAACGGTCTCCCCCTCGCCGCCCGCGTCGGCCCCGCCAACCGCCACGACTCCACCGCGTTCGAGGCGATGCTCGACGCCGTGCCGCCGACCCGGCGGCCGAGCGGCCAGCGGCGCAAGCGCCCCGCCAAGCTCCACGCCGACAAGGGCTACGACTACGCGCGCTGCCGCGCGGCCTGCCGCCGGCGCCGCATCAAGGCGCGCATCGCCCGGGTCGGCGTCGAGCCGAGGGGCCGGCTCGGCCGCCACCGCTGGGTCGTCGAGCAGACGCTGGCCTTGCTGAAGCGCTACCGCCGCCTGGCCGTCCGCTACGAGCGCCGCGAGGACATCCACCAGGCCCTCCTCACGCTCGCGTGCTGCCTCGTCTGCCACGGCCGACTCCAGGAACGGTTGTGAAACACGCTCTAAGGGGCAGGGGGGTGAGGGCGCTCCGACGCGACATCCGGGAGCCGCCTGCGGGTCGCCCTCGAGCCACGGACCGGCAAGGCCCCAAGCACCGTCCGCGGCTCCGCGTCTCCCGCAACTGTCTCACCCTCCCTACCATGAAACAGGTGATTCAGTTGAGACAGTTGAGACAGAAACCACGACTGTACGCCGCCGTCCGGCCCTCGCCGCCCCGGCGAACCCCCCTCGCGAGCGACGGCGCCGCGCCTCTATCCCAGGGTTTCTCTCAGCGCCGCCAGCAGCTCGTCCACCTGTTGGCGCTCCCAGACGAGCGGCGGCAGCAACCGGAAGGTGACCGGCCCGGCAGGGAGGACGAGGACGCCGCGCTCCTGGAGCGCCCGCAGCGTCGGCGTCACCCGCTCCTTCAGCTCGACGCCGATCATCAATCCGCGCCCGCGCACCGCCCGCACCTTCGCCGCGCCCAGCCCCCTGATCTCCTCGACGATCTCGGTGCCGAGGGTTGCGCTCCGCTCGTAGAGGCCGCGGTCGCGGAGCGCCTTGAGGGTGACGAGACCGGCCCGGCAGGCGAGCGGGTTGCCGCCGAAGGTCGAGCCGTGGGCGCCGCTCGGGAGCGAACCGGCGACGGGCTCGGTCACCATCGTCAGGCCGATCGGGAAGCCGTTGGCCAGCGCCTTGGCCGTCACCAGGATATCGGGGACGACACCCGAGCCTGCGATGGCCCACGGGGCGCCGGTGCGGAATCCGGTCTGGATCTCGTCCGCGATCAGGAGCGCCCCGCGCTCCCGCGTCAGCCGGCGCGCCGCGGCCAACGATTCCGCGCTCGCCGGAAAGACGCCGGCCTCACCCTGGATCGGCTCCAGGATGACGGCGGCGACCGTCTCGTCGATGGCGGCGTCCAGCGCCGCGGCGTCGTCGAACGGGACGTGGACCGTCTCCGGCACCAGCGGCTCGAACGGCGCCCGGTACTTGGTGTCGGCGGTAACCGCCAGGGCGCCGAGGGTGCGCCCGTGGTAGCCGCGCTTGAGCGCGACGAAGCGGGGCCGGCCGGTCGCGGCGCGGGCAAACTTCAACGCCGCCTCGACCGCCTCCGCCCCCGAGTTGGAGAGGAACGACTTGGCCAACCCCTCGGGCGCGATCGTCGCCAGCTCGTCCAGGAACGCCGCCCGCGTGTCGCTGAAAAAGCTCTGGTGGCAGGTCGCCAGCGTCGCGAGTTGGTCGGCCAGCGCCGCGGCGAACTCCGGGTCGGCGTGGCCGAGGACGGCGACGCCGTAATTGCTCATCGCGTCCAGGTAGCGCTTGCCGTCGCTGTCGTAGAGGTACGGCCCCTCGCCCCGTACCAGCGCGATGTCCCGCTTGGCGTAGAGGGCCGCCTGGTGCTCCTGCTCCGACGCCTGGACGGCGGCGAGGTCGAGATGGTTCATGACGGTGCTCATCCGGTCTCCTCCTGGCCCACCCCTGGCAGGCTCTTCTCGAGCACGAGCTCGTCGCGGATCGGGATGCCGTCGTCCCCGACGAGGGGGATCGCCGGCTTGCGAGCGCGCGCCCGGTCGACCGCGCCGGGGTCGACGCGGACGATCCGGTAGCCGCGCTTCTGGTAGAAGCGGAGCGCGCCGAGGTTGTCGTTGGTGGTGATCAGCCAGACCGAGGCGCAGCCGCGGCTCGCCGCCTCCCGCTCGACGCGGTTCAGCAGCGCGCCGCCGACGCCCTGGCTCGGGCGGAGGCTGTCGAGGCTGACGAGTTCGACGGCGTCGGCCTCGATGCGGAAGGTCGCCAAGCCGAACAAGTGGCCCCGGTCCACCGCGACATATCCCGGCAGCTCGGCCGGGCGAAGCACCTCGTCGTGGACGACCATCTCTTCGCCGCCCCAGAGTTCCCGCAGGAAGGCGAGCACCGCCGTTCGGTCGTCGTCCGTCGTCTCGTGGACGAGCACGTCGTTCATCGGGCAACCGGCCTCCCTCGCCCCTTGGCCGCGGCGTCGCGCGGCGGGCGGCCCGGGGCGGAAAGGCGGTGGACGGCGCGACCCGCCCAACCCGAGCGCGCCTCCGAGCTTGTCATCATCCGTCGCTCCCGCTCCCGCCAGCGACTACCGAGGTCGGCGCCCGGACGACGGTGCCCGCTCCCGCCATCGCGCGGGAGACGGGAGCTTCGGCCCGGCCGTCGGCGAAGACGACCCGGCCGACACCGCGGGCGACCGCGCCGAGCGCCGCCTCGACCTTGACGACCATCCGGCCGCCGGCGGCGGCGAGCGCGGTGGCCGGGTCCGCCGCGTCGATCTCCGGAATCAGGCTCGCCTCGTCGTGACGGTCCGCCAGCAGCCCCGGCGTGTCGGAGAAGAAGAGCAGGCCGTCGGCGCCGAGGGCGACCGCCAGCTCCAGCGCCAGCTTGTCGCCGTCGACGTTGATCGGCACCCCCTCCTCGCCGAGCGCGGGCGGCGTCAGCACCGGCTGGAACCCGTTGGCCAGCAGCAGCCGGACCAGCGCCGGGTCGACAGTCTCGAGGGTGCCGGCATGGTCGTCGCGGAGCACCTTCGTCTTGCCCTCCTCGGTCCCTCGGAGGACGGGCTTGCGGCGGCCGACGCCGATGCCGCCGTCGATCGCGCTCAGGCCGACGGCGTTAACCCCGTGGGCGCGCAGCGTCGCCACGAGCCGCTTGTTGACCTTGCCGCAGTAGGCCATCAGCATCGCGTCCATCGTCGCCGCGTCGGTGTAGCGGCTGACCCGACCGCTCTGCGACGTGACCATCCGCGGTGGCATCCCGAGCCGTCGGCTCAGCTCGCTGAACTCCGCGTTGCCGCCGTGGACGACCACGAACGGCTCGGCCAGCGCGGCGAGGTCGACCGCGAAGTTGGCGAACGCGCCCTCGCCGATCGCGGCCCCGCCGCCGATCTTGATCACCAGCATGTCGTCGCTCCCCGTCAGTGGATAGGGCGTAGGGGATAGGGGATAGGAGCACGGAGGACGCCGCCGAACCGTCGTCGGTTTCCTATTCCCTATCCCCTACGCCCATCCGCTACATCAGATCGGGTGGAGCCCCGCGAACTCCAGCGCGGTCGTCTCCGGGAAGCCGCAGCGGAGGTTGAACGCCTGGACGGCCTGGCCGGCCGCGCCCTTCATCAGGTTGTCGAGGGCGGCCATGACGACGACCCGGTTGGAGTGGGGGTCGCGCTCGAAGCCGACATCGCACCAGTTCGTGCCGGAGAGCAGCTTCGGTTCCGGGTAGCGGTGGACCCCGCCCACCTCCTTGACGAGCCGCATGAACGGCTCGTCCTTGTACGCCTTGCGGTAGATCGCCCAGAGGTCCTTGTCGGCCAACGGCTCGGTGAGGTAGACGTGGGAGGTGGCGAGGATGCCGCGGACCGCCTCGATCGCCGTTGCCGAGAAGGCGACCTCCGGCGCCCGGCCGTCGACCGTCAGCTCCTGGATCACCTCGGCCGAATGGCGGTGGCCGGTCGGCTTGAAGGAGCGCATCGCGCCGGAGCGCTCCGGGTGGTGGGAGCCGAGGCTCGGTCCGCCGCCGGAGCCGGACGACCCCGTCTTGCACTCGACGACGACCGGCCTGGCGAGGTCGACCACGCCGGCCTGGACGAGCGGGTAGAGGCCGAGGATCGTCGTCGTCGCCATGCAGCCGGCGCTGGAGATCGCGCTCGACCCCTTGATCTCCTCCCGGTGCAGCTCGGGGATGCCGTAGACGAAGTCGGCCAGCGCTTCGGGCGTGGCGTGCTCATGGCCGTACCAGGTCGGGTAGTCGGCCGGGTTCCGCAGCCGGAAATCGGCCGACAGGTCGATGACGACGCTCGCCTTGGCGCGCAGCTCGGCCATCCTGCCCATCGCCACCCCGTGGGGGAGGGCGACGAAGAGGACATCGACCGGCTCCAGCGCCTCGATCGACGAGAACTTCAGGTCGGTCACCTTCCGCAGGTTCGGGTGGACCGAGCGGACGAACTTGCCGGCGTTGCGCTCCGAGGTCACCTGCTTGAGGGTCGCCTCGGGGTGGGCCAGCAGCAGGCGGACCAGCTCGCCGCCGGCGTAGCCGCTGCCCCCGATCACCGATACGTCAGTCATGGGTACTCCTCCGCGTTGGCCGCAGCGAGAACGGCGCTCGTACAGACGCCGCAAACGCCCGGACCGCAGTCATTCTGAGCCGAACGACGAGGGACGCTTTTCGCCCCAGAGCAGCGTGTAGAGCGACAGCGCCGCGATCGGTCCCGCTGTCAACTCCGCTTCCAGTCGATGCATCCCGCGCCGCCAGGCGACGTCGTCGATCAGGTGGAGCGAAGAATAGGCCCGGGCCCGGTACCCGTCGGCGGCGGTCAGCGGATAGGCGATCTCCGCTTTCGCTTCGGCGATGTCGTCGAACCCGGCCGCCGCGATCTCGGTGCGGAGCGTTTCGATGGCCGGATAGCGCTCCAACTCCACGGTGACCGTCTCGGGGAAGTGGCTCGACAGCGGAACCCGGCGACGGATGTCGTCCGCGGAGTCGGTCGCGGTGCAGACCCTGCCGCCCGCAGCCAGCACCCGGAACGCCTCCCGGTAGAACGCCGCCCGGTCTGCGACGTGGTGGATCACGTCGACCGAGAAGACGAGGTCGAACACCCCGGCGGCGCACGGCAACGCCTCTGCCCGGCCCTGTCGGAGCACGATCCCTCCGCCCCGCTCGGCGGCGAGCGCCAGCATGGCTCCCGACGGCTCGACGCCGGTCACGGCGCAACGGACGGTTTCCGCCAAGGCGGCGGCGTAGTTGCCCGTGCCGCACCCGACCTCCAGCACGCGGGAGGTGCGACCGAGATCGCCTTCCGCGATGAGCGCCGCGATAACGCCCGGGTGGATCCGTCGGTTCGCGGCGTAGTCGACCGCCAATCGTTCGTAGTCGAGCGCGCCGGCCATCACCCCGCCACCGCCAGGACTCCGGCCCGGCCCTCGCGTGCCGCCCGCCCGACCGCCAGCACGTAGTCGACGATCCTGGCCGGGATGTTCACCCCTGTCGTGTCGATCGAGTTGCGGAACTCCATCGTGTAGTTGACCTCGATGACCAGCAGCCCCCGTTCGCTCTCCACCAGATCGACGGCCACCACCCCGCCGCCGACGGCCTTTGCCGCGGCGAGCGAGAGCGCGGCGATCTCGTCGGTCACCGGGCAGTTGGTCGCCGCGCCGCCCCGGGCCGTGTTCGTGATCCAGTGGGGCGACGAGCGGTAGATGGCGCAGATCGTCTCGTCGCCGACGACGAACGAGCGGATGTCCCGCCCCGGCTTGGCGACGAACTCCTGCAGGTAGAAGGCGCCGTGGTGGAACGAGCCGAGGGTCACCTTGTGCTCCAGCAGCGCCTCGGCCGCGTCGCGGTCGTTGACCCGGGCCAGCAGCCGACCCCAGGAGCCCACCGCCGGCTTCATCACCAGCGGGTAGCCGAGCTCGTCGCAGGCCGCCAGCGCCGACTCCGGGGTGAAGGCGACGAGCGTCCGCGGCGATGGGACGCCCGCCTTCTCCAGCGCGGCCGAGGTGAGCAGCTTGTCGCCGCAGATGTTGGCGACCTCGTAGGTGTTGACGCTGGGGACGCCCCAGTCACCGAGCATCTTCAGCGTGTAGAGCGCCCGGAGGTGGTTGATGCACCGCTCGACCACCACGTCGCAAGCGGCCATGCCCGGGTGCGCCTCGTGCAGGTCGAGCGTGAACACCCGGTCGTCGAAGCGGATGACCGCCGCCCCCCGCTTCTCCAGCTCGGCCAGCAGCAGCTTCTCCTCGACCCGGATGCGGGACATCAGCATGCCGACCGTCAGCTCACGTTCCACGGTTTGCTCCCCTATCAGCTACGGAATTCGATTGATTCGTGCGGCGAGCGGGATGGTCGTGCTCCCCTCTCCCGCGCATCGGGAGAGGGGCTGGGGGTGAGGGCTGCTCGTCAGACCGCCATCGGCCCCACGGCCATCGACTTCGCCGCGCCGCGCCGCTCGGGCCGACCCCGCCTGGCCGTTTCCATCGCCTCCGAGACGATCTCGGCCGCGATGTCGGTGTCGGTGGTGGCCATCAGGCCGCGGAACTCGCCGCCTGAGTTGACCTCGATCACCGTCAGCCCGTCGGCCGTCTCCATCAGGTCGACCCCCGCCAGCCGGGCGCCAACGGCCTGGCAAGCCCGCAGCGACAACTCCTCGATCTCGGGGGTGATCGGGCAGGGGAGGCTGGTGGCGCCCCGCGCCGCGTTCGTCACCCAGTGGTCGGCGGCCCGGTAGGAGGCGGCCAGCACCCGCTCCCCGACGACGTAGGCGCGGATGTCGCGGTCGGGCTTCGGCACGAACTCCTGGACGTAGATCACGCCGTGGCCGACCGAACCGAGCTCGAGCTTCTGGGCGATGACCGCCTTCGCCTGCTCCGGTCCGTTCACCTTCGCCAGCAGACGCCCCCAGGAGCCCGCAACGGGTTTGAGCACCGCCGGGTAGCCGACGAGTTCGCACGCCTTGAGGGCGGACTCCATGGTGAAGGCCAGGACCGTCCGCGGCGTCGGGATGCCGGCCGCCTCCAGCGCCAGGCTGTTCTCCGCCTTGTCGTCGCAGAGGTGGACCGACTCGGCGCTGTTGAGCGTCGGGATGCCCCACCGCTCGAAGGCCCGGATGGCGTAGCCGGCGCGGGCGTGGGCGACGCAGCGGTCGAGCACCACGTCGACGTCGACGCCGCTGGCCGCCGCCGTCGGCGCCGAAAAGTCGAGCACCAGCTCCTTGTCGAAGAGCGGCGTCACCGGGATGCCGCGGCGGCGGGCATCGGCAAGGATCAGCTTCTCTTCCGTCCGCAGGTAGGAAACGAGGACGCCCAGGCGGGGCATCCGGCCGTTGGACCCGCTCATAGCGCCTCCAGCACGTCGGTCAGGACGCGGATCGCCCGCGCGTAGTCGGCCAGCTCGATCCGCTCCTCCGGGGTGTGGTCGAGCGCGGCGTCGCCCGGCCCGTAGGCGACGATCGGGCAGCCCCAGGCCGGACCGACCACGGTCATGTCGGAAGTGCCGAGCTTGAGGGTGAACCGCGGCGTCCCGCCCGCGGCCCGGATCGCCCGCAGGAAGGGCGGCACCAGCGGCGACCGTTTCTCGGTCCGGTACCCCTCCTGAGCGCCGTCGACCCGGATCGTGGCGGGACCCGCAAGCGCCTGGATCGTCCCGAGCAACGTCGAGATATCGACCCCCGGCGGCAGCCGGAGCCCGACCGAGAGGGTCGCCCGGTCGGCCATCCCGTCACCGTCGGAGGCCATCGACCGCAGGGTCGGCGTGATGGTGCCGAAGGTCGAGGTCGGCTGGATTTCGGCGTTGAGCGCGGCGGCGTGGGCGACGATGCCGTTCCAGAAGGCGACCGCCTGCTCCGCCGCCGACTCCCCGGGTCCCGCCGTGTGGCGCGACGGCTGGACCAGCTCGTAAATGAACGAGAGGGTCCCCCGGTAGCCGAGGCAGACGGCATCCCAGCCGCTCGGCTCGCCGATGACGCAGAGGTCGGGCGCGGGCCAGCAGGCGACGGCCGTCGCACCCGGCGAGCCCATCCGCTCCTCGCCGACGGCGCCGACGACGGTCACGCGGGCATTCAGCCGTCGCGCGGCGGCGGCCGCGGCGGCGACGAAGGTGCAGAGCGGCCCCTTGGCGTCGACCGCGCCGCGGCCGTGGAGGACGGCGTTCTCGATCCGGACCGGGATCCTCCCCGGGACGGTGTCGATGTGGCCGAGGAGAACGATGTGCCGCTCCCCGGCGCCGATCCGGCCGACCGCGTTGCCGGCGACGTCGACCTCGGCGTCGAAGCCGCGCGCCGCCATCTGTCGGACGAGTTCGGCGACCGCCTCGCCCTCGCCGTCGGAGAGGCTCTCGATCGTGACGATCCGGTGGAGGAGGTCGACGTCCTCGGGATTCGCCACAGTGGCGCCGGGGGCAGCGGTCTCAAGCAAAGAGGGCGACGCCATCGCGCACCTCCCCGGCCTCGGCCCGAAGGTTCCCGTTGCCGTGCCCGTTGAGGTGCCCCGCGGGGGCGAGAACCGGCCGAGGGTCGTGTGGGTCCATCGGCTCCTGTTGCGGTGCCCGCGCCTTCAGCAGCCGGATCGCCATCGCCGCCACCGCCTCGGCGACCGGGCGGCCGGAGAGCGGCCGGGCGTGCCGGAACTCGGGGACGGGCTGGACGTCCCAGACGACCGGTCCGTGGGTGGTCTCGGCGACCACCACCCCGATCAGGCGGGCGCCGAGCGCGTGCGCCGCGCGGGCCGCCAGGTTCGGCGCCACGGCGTCGGGCTCGGGGCCGCCGTCGCTGGCGACCGGTTCGCCGTCGACCACGACGAAGCACGACGAGCACCCGACCGCGACCCCGGCCTGGACCAGCGCCAGCGTCTCGACCCCGTTGCCGAGCACGGCCCGGTGCTCGATCACCGCCTCCGCCGCGTCGATATCGAGCAGCGGCGTCGCCGCGCTGCGGTAGGCGAGCGGCAGCAGCGTCGCCGGATAGCCGAGCGAGGCGACCGCGGCCAGCGCCGCTTCGGCCGACCAGGCGAAGTGGGTGTTCGGCCGCGGCACCCCGGCCGCCGCCAGCGCCGTCGCCACCGTGAGGCGGTCGCCCGTCGCCGCCAGCCCGGCGTCGATGGTGGCGGAGCCGGTTGCCCGACTGGCGGCGATCAGCGCCGCGCCGGCGGCCCGCTCCGGGAAGCGGTCGATGAGGAGGTCCGTTTGGGGGCCGCCGGCGAACGCCGGCGCCGGCGGCAACGGATGGCGGCTCGGCGGCAGCGGCAGGCCGGTGGGGACGACGGGCTCGGCGACGACGCCGGCCTCGGCCAGCGCCGCCACCAGCAGTTTCTCTTCGACCCGCATCCGCCCGCAGAGCACGCCTACCGTCGCCATTGCGTTCCTCGATTCTTCTAAGTCGTGAGTCGTGACTCGTGGAGTACCGGTCTCCGATGCGACTCATCGCTGGGCTCGACGACTCACGACTCACGACTCACGACTCGTCAGTTACTCGCCCCAGTCCTCGCCCTCTTCCGGCGCCAGCCCGAGCTGGACCGGGTTGGCGTTGAGCACTTCGAGCTCGACCCCGCACTCGGGGCAGGGCACGATCTCGCCCTGCTCGACCCCGCTTAGCTCGAACTCCGCCGCGCACTCCGGACACGTCCCTGTCATCGCAACCCCTCCGTCCACTTCTCAACTCCTCGACTTCTCGACTTCTCGACTGGCGTCAGCCGAGCGTGAGCAGCAGCATCGCCTTGTGCATGTGGAGCCGGTGCTCGGCCTGCTCGAAGACGATCGAGCGCGGGCCGTCCGCCACCGCCTCCTCCACCTCCTCGCCCCGGCGCATCGGCAGGCAGTGCATGAAGACCCCCCCCGGCCGCGTCACGGCCATGATCGCTTCGGTCACCTTGTAGGGGGCGAGTGACGCCTTCTTGGCGTCGTCGGTCGGCTCGCCCATGCTCTCGTGGACGTCGGTGTAGACCGCGTCCGCCCCGGCCGCGGCGGCGAAGGGGTCGTCGGTGATCTCCACCCGGCCGCCGGGCCCGGCCGCCCGCGCCTCGGCCGCGGCGACGATCGCCGGGTCCGGCCGGTGCTCCGGCGGCGCCGCCACGGCGACGTGGAGCCCGGCCGTGGCGCCGGAGACCAGCAGCGAGTGGCAGACGTTGTTGCCGTCGCCGAGGTAGGCGAGCTTCACCCCCTTCAGATCCTCGAACCGCTCGCGCAGCGCCAGCAGATCGCTCAACGCCTCGATCGGGTGGAACCGTTCCGAGAGGGCGTTGTAGACAGGCACCGAGGCGCTCGCCGCGAACTCCTCCATCTCCTCGTGCCGGGCGAAGCGGGCGGCGACGGCGTCGACGTAGCGGCTCATGATCCGGGCCGTGTCGGCGATCGTCTCGCCCCGCGTCATCTGCGACTCCGAGGCGCCGAGGAAGGTCGCGTGGCCGCCAAGCTGCTCCATTCCGGCCTGGAACGCGTTGCGGGTCCGGGTGCTGGGGTGCTGGAAGATCAGCCCGAGCGTCTTGCCGGCCAGGAAGGGGTGCGGTTCGTGGCGGAGCCGCATCGCCTTCAGGCGGGCACCGGTGTCGAGCAGGTCGGCGACGTCCGCCGCCGAGAGGTCGAGGTCGGAGAGCACGCTCCGGCCCCGCAGCCGACCGGCATCGACCGCCGGCGGCAGCGCCGCCCCCCCGTGCTCCCGAACCCCCGTGCCGCCGCGTCCGCCCATCGCGCCTAAAACCCCTGGGGCTGGCTGCACAGCGTGTGCAGCAGGATGCCCTTGTGGAGGTGGAGCCGGTTCTCCGCCTGGTCGAAGATGATCGACTGCGGGCCGTCGGCGACGGCGGTCTCGACCTCCTCGTCGCGGTGCATCGGCAGGCAGTGCATGAAGACCGCCTCCGGCTTCGCCGCCGCCATGATGGCTCGGGTCACCTTGAAGGGCGCCAGCGCCACCGCCCGCGCCGGACCGTCCTTGTGGCCCATGCTGACGTGGACATCGGTGTAGACCGCATCCGCGCCCTCGGCGGCGGCGAACGGATCGCTGCCCACCTCGACGGTGTTGCCGGCGCCGGAGGCGGCGGCGAGCCACCTGGCCTGGTTGACCACCTCCGGGTCCGGCTCGAAGCCCGCCGGCGAGGCGACGCTGACGCTTGTCCCCATCACGGCGCAGGAGAGCAGCAGCGACTGGGCGACGTTGTTGCCGTCGCCGAGGTAGGCCAGCTTCAACCCCGCTAGGCCGCCGAACCGCTCCCGCAAGGTCAGCAGGTCGGAGAGCGCCTGCATCGGGTGGCTGCGGTCGGTCAGGCCGTTCAGGACCGGGATCGTGGCGGCCGTGGCCATCTTCTCCAGGTCGGAGTGGAGGGCGACGCGGGCGACGATGCCGTCGACGTAGCGGCTGAGCACCTGGGCCGTGTCGGCGATCGTCTCGCCCCGCTTCATCTGGAGATCGTTGACGCCGAGGAAGATCGCCTGCCCGCCGAGCTGGGCCATGCCCGCCTCGAACGCCACCCGCGTCCGCGTGCTGGGGTGCTGGAAGACCATCCCGAGCGTCTTGCCGGCCAGGTAGGAATGGGGCCGGCCGGCCCTGCGGAGCGCCTTCAGCCGGGCCGAAGTCTCCAGCACCTCGCCGATCTCGTCGCGCGTCAGGTCGGTGTCGTGGAGGACGCTCCGGCCCTGGAGCCGGGCGCCGATGGTGAACGCCGGCAGCTTCTCACCGACCGCACCGCCGAGCGAGAGGACGCGCGGCGCCAGCGCGTCGGCCAGCGGGTCGTACGCGGGGGCCACGGTCGTCAGACCGGGCGGCGTCGGGTTGGGGACGGGGTAGCTCTGGGCGGAGGACGCTTCGGGCATGGACATGATGGACCCCCTTCGGCTGCCGATGGCTGGACGCCCGGCGCCGGCGCGGAAGACCGCGACCGGACCGAAGGGACGGGAGGCGTCGGCTCCCGTGGTACCACCCCTCTGACGCGACAAGCCGGGCACATCCCGGGGCCGCGCCACTCTCGGCTGTTGTTGGCGTGGGGGCCACCCACCCGGTCCTACTGGCCCGAAGACGGATAAGAGCCGTCGATCAAGGCTTTCTTCGGCCGGCCGCTCGGGGGCGCGTTCCGGGGCGGGTCGCCGATCCCGGGCTTCCACCCTCCCCGGGTCGCTTTGGCGTCTCGCCTCCGTACTCTTCCCCGTCAACGCGGGCGAGTCGCCGCTCGGAGCGGCGACGGAGGATTCGGTTGTGCGGTTGCGTTGCGCCGAGCGGACCGGGTTACGGCCGTCGGCGCGCCGGACGGGACCGTCGGCGCGCCAACGGCCCGAGCGGAGAGCGGGAAACGCCCCCCCCTGCCGAGACCATCATCCCTGCACCCCCGCTTGCTCCTCGCTCATGCGGCGCGCCCGGTTGGCGGCCACCTTCTGTCCGAGACCGAACAGCCGGATGAACCCCTCGGCGTCCGCCTGTCGATAGACGTCGTCTTCGCCGAAGGTCGCCAGATCCTCGCGGTAGAGGCCGAACGGCGAGCGCCGTCCAACCGCGGATGCGGTTCCCTTGTAGAGCTTCAGCCGGACCTCGCCGGTGACCGGCTCCTGGGTCTTGTCGACGAAGGCGTCCAGCGCCTCCCGCAGCGGCGAGAACCACTGGCCGTTGTAGACGAGGTCGGCGTAGGTCAGCGCCAGGGCGTCCTTCTGGCGCATCGTCGCCTTGTCGAGCGTCAGATGCTCCAATTCGCGGTGGGCGGTCGAGAGGAGGGTGCCGCCGGGTGTCTCGTAGACGCCGCGGCTCTTCATCCCGACCAGCCGGTTCTCGAGGAGGTCGATCCGGCCGACGCCGTGGGCGGCGGCCAGCCCGTTCAGGGCCGAGACGAGGTCGAGCGGGTCGAGCCGCTGCCCGTCGAGCGCGACCGGCCAGCCCTGCTCGAAGCCGACGGTGACGTAGGCGGGCTCGTCCGGCGCCTCCTCCGGCGCCACCGTCATGCTGTAGGAGTCCGCGGGCGGCTCGTTCCACGGGTCTTCGAGGGCGCCGCCCTCGTGCGAAAGGTGCCAGACGTTGCCGTCGAGGCTGTAGATCTTGGCGGCTGTCGCCTGGACCGGGACGCCCTTGGCAGCGGCGTAGGCGATAGCGTCCTCGCGGGAGCGGATGTGCCACGAGCGCCAGGGTGCGATCACGGCGAGCTGCGGGGCCAGGGTTTGGTAGGTCAGCTCGAAGCGGACCTGGTCGTTCCCCTTGCCTGTGCAGCCGTGAGCAAGCGCGTCGCACCCTTCCAGGAGGGCGATCTCGACCTGGTGCTTGGCGATGACCGGTCGCGCCATCGAGGTCCCGAGCAGGTACTTCCGCTCGTAGACGGCGCCAGCGCGGAGGGTGGGGAAGGCGTACTCGCGGACGAACTCCTCGCGGGCGTCGATGACGTGGCACGTCGCGGCGCCGCTGGCGAGCGCCTTGGCCTCGACCCCGGAGAGGTCGTCCGGTTGGCCGACATCGACGGCGACCGCGACGACCTCGCAGCCGTCGTAGGTCTCCTTCAGCCAGGGGATGATGCAGGAGGTGTCGAGGCCACCGGAGTAGGCGAGGCAGACCTTCTTGGGGGCGGGGGGTGCGCTCTGGACCTGATCCACGGGGATGCTCCCTTAGCGACGATGCCGTACCGCGCGCCCGGTTAGGGGACGCGGACCGTTACTTGGCCGAACGGGGGGCGCCCGTTCGGCAAGTACGGGTACGGCTGCGGGGGCGTCGGGTCGGGAAGGGCATCATCGGTGCGCGTTGCTCCCACGCCGGGATGGACACGATCGTGACCGCGTGCCCGGCTGGGAGGTACGCTACGGGCCGCTGCGAGATTTGTCAAGGGTTTTCGGGCCCAGCGGTGGCCAGGATGCGGCGAACGGGGGCACCGGTGCCATCGAACGGCCCTCACCGCCGCCTCTCCTCTCCCGCGCATCGGGAGAGGAGAGGCGGCGGTGCAAGGGTGGCCTGCGCGGAAGGGGTTCGAAATGACACGACGAACCGGTGTCCACTGAAGCGCCGGCGAACGCATCGCATCGCTGGCCAGCGATCACGGCGGTGGTCTGCCTTGTTCTGGCGATCGCTCTCTCGATCGCGGCCACGCGGCTCGATCCCTTCCCCTTCGACGTCCCCATCATCCTGATCGTCCAGGCGCCGGACTCCGCCGTCCTCGACGGGCTGGCCCGCGGGCTGTCGTGGATCGGCCGGTTCGTCCCGATGGCGGTGATCGGCGCCGCGGTGGTGGTGCTCTTGTGGAGCCGGGGCGCGCCGCAAGAGGCCGCGGTCATCGGCGCCGCGGCGCTGCTCTCCCCGCTCAACTGGCTGCTCAAGGCGGCCGTCAACCGGGAGCGGCCGTCGGAGGATGTGGCCGGCGTCCTCGAGCATGCGTCCGGGCTCGGCTTCCCCAGCGGCCATGCCTTCGGCGCGATGCTCCTGTTCGCGGTCATCGCCGCGGTCGCGGCCCCTCGGATTCGGCAGCCAGGCAGGAGGGCGGCTGTGGTCGCCTCGTGCCTCGGGTTAGCCCTGCTGATCGGCTGGAGCCGGGTCCGCCTTGGGGCACACTGGCCGTCGGACGTGCTCGGCGGTTGGCTGTGGGGGGCGGGGATGGGTCTGCTGTTGGTGGAGGCGTCGTCCCGACGAAGCCCCATCCGTTCACGCGCCGGGCCGGTCGTCTCCTAACCCCGCAGGTCGAGCGCGAAGATCTCGTCCCCCATCCGCTCAAACCGCTCCCAGTCGATCGCCGACCCCGTCCCCGGCGCATCCCCCAGCGCGAACCGCCCGCCCTCCGCGACCAGCGCCGTGGTCGTCACGTCCTCCTCGAAGTAGGCGCCCCCGGGCGAAAAATGGTCCCCGGGCAGGTCGATCGCCGGCAGCCCGTTCAGCTGCAGGTTCATCGCCTTGCCCCAGGCGGAGTCCAGCATGCCGCCGATCCACGTCCGGACGCCCGCCTCCGAGCAGCGGTGCGCGATCGCGACCGCCTCGGCGAAGCCGCCGACGCGGGGCGGCTTGATGTTGACGATCAGCCGCTCCAGGCCGGCACCGTCCCCCCAGAGCGAGATCGCCGCGTCGACGTCGCGCAGCGAGTGGATCGACTCGTCGAGGCAAATCGGGGTCGCCAGTTCGCGGCCGATCCGGGCGTGGAGGACGATGTCGTCGTCGAACAGCGGCTGCTCGATCAGCAGCAGCCCGAGCCCGTCGAGCGCCTTCAGCCGCTCCCACGACGAAAGGTCGTACGCCGAGTTGGCGTCCACCTGGAGCAAGAGGTCCGGGAAGCGCTCGCGCAGCGCGGTCGCCGGTTCGCGGTCGAACCCCGGCCAGATCTTGACCTTCAGCCGGCGGTAGCCGAGCCCGATTGCCTTGTCCGCCAGACGGAGCACGTCGTCCGTTGTCGCCCCGCCGATGCTGACCCCGACGTCGAAGCTCCGCCGCTCGCCGCCCCAGAGCTTCCAGAGCGGCAGGTTGGCTTCCTGAGCGAGGAGATCCCAGAAGGCGGCCTCGACCCCGCTCTTGGCGAAGACCGCGCCCTTGACCCAGCCGTAGCTGCCGCGGAGGGCTTCGACATCTTCGATCCCACCGCCGTTCCGCTGCGCCTCCGCAACCGCCGGCAGGAGCCACTCGTGGAGGGAGGTCAGCACCGCCGGGGTGTCCACCTCCGCCTTGTAGGCGGGCTCGGGCAGCGTCGGCACCTCGCCGACGCCGCGCCGGCCGTCGGCCGTCTCCAGGACGACGAAGGGGCGCCGCAGCAGCGTGGCGGTGCCGAAGGAGGTGGTGAACGGCGTCCGCAGGTTGAGGTCTACCAGGCGGACGGCGGCGCGGGCGAGCTTCATCCAGGGGCCTCCTCGATCGGCCGGCGCGACAGCAGGTAATGGTTCCGGCGTTCCCCGCCTCCCTCGAGAACCGAGGCGAACCCGTCGACGACGAACGCCCCCGGGGTCCGCTCGACCGCGGTTCGGAGGGGATCACCGCCGGGACCGGGAACGGCCCGCTCGGTTGCGAGGAGTGCCCCGAGCACCCGTCGCATCTCGCCCCGCCACCGTGCCGCCGCGGCCGGGTCGTCCCGCGTCAGGCGGTCGATGTCCGCCGGGATCTCGTAGCGGAGCGTCGCCGCCGAGTCCCGGCCTGTACCGGGCTTCCAGGCCGCCTCGGGGATGGCAGCCAGGTCCGCCGCCGAAAGAACCGCCCGGCTGCCGTCGTGGACGGCGGCGAGGCGGGTGGCGACCTCAGGATCCAGGAGGTCCCAGGTGGCGACGAGGCGGTCGCTCGGTACGTCGCCGTAGAGGGCGCTGCGGAGCGGCCCGTACTTGTCGACGGTCAGCGTCCGACAGACGCCGCCGAGTTTTTCGACGTTGAGGCGGGCGTTGGCGCCCCGCATCGGGTCGAAGGTCCAGGTCGCGGCGTGGTGGCCGGTCTGGACCGCCTCGTACCCTTGGACGGCCTTCAGCAGCCAGCCGAGGCCGTGGCCGCCACGGATGCCGTCGCGGACGCCGAGCATGTGGGAGACCAGGACGCCCGAGCGGGCGCCGGCGGCGAGGGCGAACCCGAGCCACCCCTCGGCGGTCCAGCCCGTCTCCGCCCGGTAGGCGACGAGGACCGAGCCACCGGTCTCGGGGAGGACGGCGAGCAGGTTGGCCGGCACCGTCTCCTCCGGCGGCATCCCCCAGACCTCGCCCTGGAGCGCGACCAGCAGGCCGAGCGCGTTCGCGCCGTCGCCCTCGCCGTCGCGGGCCGGAGTTTGGGCATGCTGCCAGCCGAGGGACGCGATCCGGAGTTCTCCGATATCCGGCAACCGCGTCGTCCAGCCGGCCAGGCACGGCGAGCATTCCCACCGCCGGGGGTCGAGGGCGGCCAGGGCCGATTGCCGTGCCGATTCGGTCGGAAGGGTAGACATGGCGGCCGATTGTAGCGGGATGGCCTCGCTGCCGGGACCGCCTCGCCGAACCCCTCCTCGGCAACCAGGCCGTCTGCCCCCTCGCCAGCGGAACAGGTGGATGCCGAGCAACGCGGCCGATGGCCGCGGCACCGGCCACGCCCACTCGATGAACCACCCGTTCGGAGTCCGGGTCGCCGGTTCGCCGGGCCCTCCCGCCATCCCGAACGGAGCGAACGATCGCTTGCCGAGGCGCGGTTCGTTCATCCGATTGGGATGTCGGAGGGAAACCCTTCGCCTCTGCTCGTGGTGACAGCCGGAGGGGTCCGCGTGCTTTCCCTTCGATCGCCCCGAGTCCCCGTCAGTCCGGCGGATAGAACGCCGGGTTGAACCGCCGGGCGCACAGCCCGGTCGCCCGCTCCAGGTCGAGGTCGTGCACCAGCAAGCCCTCCTCGCCGTAGGGGACGTGGGCGAGGCAGTCGCCCTCGGGGCCGATCAGGCTGGTTGCGGAGTCCTGGTAGCGCATCGCGTAGTTCACGCTCGCGAAGTAAATCGTGTTCTCGACGCTCCGCACCACCATCGCCTTCTCGTAGTAGGGCGAGCCGGGGTCTCCCCAGCGCTCGATCGTCGAGCCGCTGCGGTCGCTGCCGGTCAGCTGCGGGTGGAAGACCAGGCGGGCGCCGCGGACCGCCGCCCACCGCACCCCCTCGGGGTAGCGCCATCCCTCGTGGCAGATGGTGATCCCGAACGGAACCCCGTCGACCTCGAACAGCCGGCGGCGGCCGTCGGCCACGTAGTACGGCTCTTCCTCGAGGGGGATCTGGTTCTTCGCCTGGTACCCCACGACCTCGCCGGTCCGCGAAACGACGAACGCCACGTTGTGTCGCCCCAGGCTCGATTCCCACTCCATGCCGACGACCGCCGCCACCCCGTGCGCCGCGGCCGAGGCCCGGATCGCCACCAGCGCCCGCTCCTGGCGGCGCTGGTCGGGGGGCGGAACCGGAAAGTCGAAGCCGCGCAAGCCGGGGATGTACGCTTCCGGGAAGCAGACGATGGCCACGCCCCGCGCCGCCGCCTCCGCGAGGAAGCGGTCGGCCGCCTCAATCCGCTCCTCGACGGGCGGTGCGTTCCGCGCTGCGGCCAGCCCGATCCGCAGGGTCGCGCCCGACGATGCCTCGTTCCCCGAACCTTCCATTAGACGGATCCCCCAACGTTGCCCCGAGGAAAAACGTGTCTCCCATTCTGGCACGAGGTGGGTGGTCGCCCGGCCGAGCACGGGGTGGTTTCGCCGCCACGCCCCTCGGCCCGGCCCGGCCCGGTCGCGTCGCTATTGACGCTCCCCGGACCGAGGGCTACGATCGCCCCGCGAAACGCGGCGCATCCGAACACTTCGCAGGGTCCGATCGATCGCCGGTCGGACCGAGGCGCCCCGGGGTTCGCCCCGGCGCGTGAGGAGCGGGAACCATCTTGAACGGCGCGGACGTCCGGCTCGGCCGGCTCTTCGATCGCCAGAGCGGGCGGTCCTTCATCACCGCCTTCGACCATGGCATCACCCTCGGCCCCAAGCCCGGCTCCGAGCGGGCCCTCGACGTGCTCGAGCGGATCGTCGCCGGCGACCCGGACGGCATCCTCGTCTCGCCTGGGATGATGAAGCAGGGCGGCCACCTTTTCGCCTTCAAGGGCGCCCCGGCCCCGATCGTCCGCGCCGACTGGATCTACAACCACGACGTCTTCAAGGGGCTCCCCAGCCGGCTCCAGGACACCGCCCAGGGGGAGCACTACCGGGTGGTCTGCTCCCCGGCCGATGCCCTGGCCCTCGGCGCCGACGCGATCACGATGTTCCTGATCGTCGGCATGGAAGACGGCGCCGAGTTCGCCGACAACGTCGTCGCGGTCGCCGATGCCGCCCAGCAGGCGCGGGCGATCGGGCTGCCGGTGATCGTCGAGTCGGTGCTCTGGGGCTCGCGGATGGACGACCAGCGCGACGCCGAGCTGCTCGCCTTCGCCGCCCGGATGGCGGCCGAGCTCGGGGCCGACGCGATCAAGACGACCTACACCGGGGACCCGGAGTCGATGCGGCGGGTCGTCGAGGGCTGCCCGATCCCGGTCCTGGTCCTCGGCGGGGTCCGCTCGGCCGACCCGGCCCCCGTGCTGGAAGCCACCCGCGGCGCGCTGGAAGCGGGCGCCAAAGGCGTCGTCTACGGCCGCAACGTCTGGCAGGCAGACGACCCACTGCTGATGTGCGGCCTGCTGCGCGACGTCATCCACGGCGCGAGCGCCGTCGGCGTCTAGCCCGTCATCCCGCCCCCCTCCGACGGAGGACGGCCGAGGCGGGGCCGGCGGATTCCAATCGAGGGAGCAACGCTCCAGCCCCCGCGGACGGGGGGCGCAACCGGGCGCAGCGAGGCCGGCGACGGAGCCGGCGAGCGAACGAGGAGGAGTCGCAACGATGGACATGCGGACCGCGAAGCTCTTCGCCGATTTCGCGGCGGGCCACATATCCCGCCGGACCTTCGTCAGGCGGGCGATGGCGGCCGGCCTCTCCCTGGTCACCGTCGGCCAGATGCTGCGGGCGGTGCCCGCCGCTGCCCAGGACGCCTCCCCGGCCGCCGGCGGGGGTGCCCCGGTCGTGGCCCAACCCGGCAGCGGCGATCCGGCCTGGGCGGGCAAGGAGATCACCGTCCAGGCCATCGACGACTCGGTCCTGATCCCCTGGGAAGAGGTCCGGGGCGAGTTCGAGGCGGCCACCGGGGCGCGGGTGACCATCGTCGCCGACCCGATCGGCGAGGCCTTCCCGCGCCTGCTCGAGGACGCGGCCACCGGCTCCAACCGGTTCGACGCGGCGATGATCGGCATGTGGTGGCTCGGCGAGTTGGTCGCCGGCGACTACATCCTGCCCTACGACGAGTTCTACGCCGACGACTCGGGCCGGTTCCCGTCGTTCGATGTCGAGGACGAGCTGCCGGGCATGCGGGCGCTCCGCCAGTACAACGGCCAGCTCTACGTCGTCCCCTACGACGCCGATGGCCAGTGCCTCTACTACCGCCGCGACCTGCTGACCGACCAGGCCCACATGGACGCCTACAAGTCCGAGACCGGCAACGACCTGGCCGTGCCGCGGACGTGGGACGAGCTCAAGGCGATCGCCGGCTACTTCAACGGCAAGCCGCTCGGCGGCGACGCCGGCGAGGGCAACGGCATCTCGATGCACCTCAAGGTCGGCGGCCAGGGCATGTTCCACTTCATGTCCCTCTCGGCGCCCTTCGTCATCGGTCCGGAGAACAAGAACCTCTACTGGTTCAACCCCGAGAACATGGACCCGCTCGTCGAGAGCGAAGGCCACCGCCGGGCGATGGAGACCTACCTCGAGCTGGTCCAGTACGGGCCGCAGGCGATGGCCGCCTGGGCGCTCGGCGAGGCGTGGGACTACTTCCTCCGCGGCAATGCCGTCTTCACCTACTCCTGGGGCGACGTCGCCCCGCTCGCCGTCGAGCGCAACGCCTTCGTCAAGGGCCGGATCGGCACGTCGCAGTTGCCCGGCACCCTGGCCTACGTCAACCCCCTCTCGGGCGAGGAGTACCAGACCACGGAGCCGAACCTGGTCGGCAACACCACCGGCGGCTCGTGGGCCGGCGTCATCATGAAGGCGTCGGAGAACGCCGACCTTGCCTACTACTGGCTGGCCCTGATGGCGACCGAGGAGAAGCAGCAGTACTACGCGGCGGTCGGCACCGACGGGGTCGACCCGGGGCGGCTGTCGCAGATGCCGCCGGACGTCGTCGAGGGCGGAACCGGCAGCATCGACGCCTACGTCGCCCAGGGCTGGAATCCGGAGGATGCCAACGAGTACGTCCGCGCCTACTACGACAACTTCCAGAACCCCAACCAGTTGCCGTTCCTGCGGATCCCCGGCACCTTCGACTACTGGACCCAGATGGACGTCCGGCTGTCGGAGACGCTGACCTCCGACGTGACGCCCCAGGACGCGCTGGCCCAGATGGCGCAGGACTTCCGCGACATCAACGACCGCCTCGGGGTCGAGGAGCAGCTCGAGATCTACCGGGGCTCGCTGGGGCTCTAGCGGGAAAGGTCGGCTGCCGTCGTCCGGCAGCCGGCCGCCCCTGTCGGGGCGGGACCGGCGCGCCGGTCCCGCCCCGCATCCCCGACTCTCCCCGGCGCGAGGACCGACGATGGCCCAACTGCAAACCACCGGCCCGATCCCGGCTGTTGCCCGCGGCACGACGCGACCGACGGCGCGGATACCGGCGTCGGGGGCGTGGCTGACCCGCCTCCTCGTCGCCGCCGCGCTGGTCGCCGTCGCCGTCGTTGTCTCGCTGGCTCCGGCCGTCCTCCACCCGGACGGGGCGATCGGGCTCGGCGAGATCGGGACGACCCTGACGATCAAGGGCGCCGGTTGGGTGCCGACCCTGGGCTGGCTGGGGGGGATCATCGCCTTCCTCGCCGCCTTCGTCTTCCCGCGGGACGAGCGGTTCATCCAGGCCGTCACCATCACCCTCGGCTCCGTCGCCGCGATGGCGATCCCCGCCTACGTCGGCGCCAACCTGACCACCCTCGAGCCCGAGGCGACCGGGATCGGCCCCGGCCTGACCTGGGCCTGGGCGCTGCTCGGGGCAGCCGCCGTCCTGCCCTGGTTCGGCCTGCTGACCTGGGACCGCACCCGGCCCCTGCTCGGCGTCGGCTGGTGGAAGTGGCTGTTCCTCCTGCCGGCCGTCCTCTGGGTCTTCGCGCTGACGGTCTTCCCGCTCGTCTACGCTTTCACCACCAGCCGCTACGCCTACCGCAACGGCCGCATCAGCCGCTTCGTCGGCTGGGACAACTACCGCCGGTTGCTGGAACCGGACAACGTGCCAGCCGGGCTTGCCGGCGCCGCGCTCCTGGGGTTGGCGATCGGCGCGGCGGTGCTCGCGGTCGGCTTCCTCGCCCGCTGGCTGCCGGAGCGGCGGTTCGGGGTCGAAGACCGGCGGATCGTGCTCGGCCGGCTGCCCGTCTTCATCGTGCCGGCCGTGATCGTCTACCTCTCCGCGAACGTCCTGAACGACCCCCTGAACGAGCAGATGACGATCACGTTCATGTTCGTCGCCGGCGCCGTCGTCACCGAGATGATCCTCGGCGTCGCCATCGCGCTCTTCATGAACCGCGAGATCCGGGGGCGCGGGCCGCTGCGGGCGATCATGACGCTGCCGATCTTCGCCACCCCGATCGCCCTCGGCTACCTCGCCCGGGCCATCTTCTACGAGCAGGGTGGCCCCGTGAACGCGGTCCTCGGCAGCCTCGGTCTGGCTCAGCCGCCGTGGCTCTCCAGCCCCGACTGGGCCAAGGTGGCGACTATCCTCGTCGACGTCTGGCAGTGGACCCCGTTCGTCTTCATCATCGCCCTCGCCGGCCTCCAGAGCCTGCCCCAGGACGTGATCGAGGCGGCCGAGGTCGACGGGGCGACGGGCCTCCAGGTGCTGCGCTACATCACCCTGCCGCTGATGACCCCGATCCTCTGGCTGATCTTCCTGCTGCGGGCGATCGACTCGTTCAAGGTCATCGACATCCCCCAGGGGCTGACCCTGGGCGGGCCGGGTCGGGCCACCGAGTACTTCAGCATGTTCAACTACCGGACGGCGCGGAAGTTCTTCGACTACGGCGGGGCCGCCGCCCAGGCGTTCCTGCTGCTCCTGATCGTGATGATCCTGGTCTCCCTGCTCTGGGGCCGGATCCGGCACGTCTACGAGGACGACGGGGTGCGGGCATGAGTTCGGCGACGCAGGTCTTGGCGGCTCCACCGCGGCGCCGCGAGTCGGCCGGACGGTTGCGTGGCATCGTGACCGGGGTGATCGTCCTCCTCCTCCTGATCTGGACGCTGTTCCCCTTCTACTGGGCGTTCATCTCCTCGATCAAGAACCCGGCCGACAACTACGGCAACAAGTGGCTGCCGTTCGTCTCGTTCGTGCCGACGCTGCAGCCCTGGCGGGACCTTTGGTCGATCCGCGAGATCCGCGACTCGATGGTCAATAGCGCGGTCGTCTCGGTCGGGGCGGCCACCATCGCGGTGGTGCTCGGCACGCTGGCCGCCTACGGGATCGCCCGCTTCCGGTTCCACCGCCCGAAGAACGGCAGCCTCACCACCTGGTTCCTTTCGCAGCGGGTGCTGCCGCCGGTGATCTTCGTCACCCCCTACTTCCTGATCTTCCTCCAGTTCGGGCTGCTCGACACGCTCTGGGGTCTGGTGCTGCTGAACGCCACCTTCAACCTCGCCTTCCCGGTCATCATCCTGACCCAGATGTTCCGCGAGATCCCCTACGAACTGGAGGAGGCGGCCCAGATCGACGGCGAAACCCGGTTCGGCATCTTCCTCAAGATCGCCGTTCCGCTCGTACTCCCCGGACTCGTCGTCTCCTGGATCCTCTGCCTGGCGTTCAGTTGGAACGAGTTCCTGTTCGGCTTCGCGATGACCCAGACCGAGGCCCGAGTGATGCCGGTCTACCTCGCCGGCGGCGACCAGACCCGCGGCGTCGATTTCCAGGCGATCGGGACCCGGATGCTCTTGACGGCCTCGGTCCCGCTCCTGGCCGCCCTCGCCGCCCAGCGCTACATCGTGCGCGGGCTGTCGCTCGGGGCGGTGAAGGGGTAGGCGTGCGGCACGGCACCGAATCCGGAGGGGAGGGGCTCCTCCGCCCATGACCCTGCTCGTCGGGCTCGATGTCGGCACGACATCCATCAAGGCGGTCGTCTACGAACCCGAAGGGCGTGCGATCGGCCGCGCGGCCGTGCCGACCCCGACCCACAACCCGCGACCCGGCTGGGCCTACCACCTGGCCGACGAGCTCTGGGCCGCCGCCGTTACCGTCGTCCGCGAGGCGCTCGCCGCCGTCCCCGAGCCGCGCGCCGTCGCCGCCATCGCGGTCGCCAGCGTCGGCGAGGCGATCGTGCCGCTCGACGCCAGGGGCGAGCCTACCGCCGAGGTCATCGCCTGGTTCGACACCCGGACCCGACCCCAGGCGGAGTGGCTCGACCGCATCATCGGCAAGGACGCCCTCTTCGCCCGCTCCGGCGTCTCGCTCCAGCCGATCTTCTCCCTCTGCAAGCTGCTCTGGCTGCGCGACGAGCGGCCGGAGGCGTGGGCCCGGACGACCCGCTGGCTGATGGCCGCCGACTACCTCGCCTGGCGGCTCTGCGGCGTCGCCGCCACCGACCACTCGCTCGCCTCCCGCACGCTGATGCTCAACCTCCACACCCTGGAGTGGGACGCCGAGACGCTGGGAGCGGCCGGGATCGACCCCGGCCTGTTGGCGCCGCTGGCCCCGGGCGGCACCCCGCTCGGCACCGTCACCCCGGAGGCGGCGCGGCAAACGGGCTTGCCCGAGAGCTGCGTCGTCGCGACCGGCGGCCACGACCACGTCTGCGGCGCCCTCGCCGCCGGCGTCACCGAACCGGGCCAGATGCTCAACTCGCTCGGCACCGCCGAGGCGGTCTTCATGCCCCTCGAGCGTCCCCTGACCGACCCCCAGGCCGGGCGCCAGGGGTACACCCAGGGGGCGCACGTCGTCGGCGGCCGGCCCTACGTCTTCGCCGGGCAGTACACCTCCGGCGCCTGCGTCGCCTGGGTGCGCGACCTCGTCGGCAACGGCGCGTCGTACGAAACGCTCCTGGCCGAGGCTGGCGGGGCGCCACCCGGCAGCCTCGGCGTCTGCTTCCTGCCGCACCTCCGGCTGGCCAACCCGCCCCACGACGACCCGACATCGCGGGGCGCCTTGGTCGGTCTCAGCACGGACGTCGGGCGGGACGCCCTGGTCCGGGCCGTGCTCGAAGGGCTCGCCTTCGAGACCCGCGCCACCTACGAGCCGCTCTTCGCCTACCCGGAGGTGACGCCGCCCGCCTCCGTCCGCGCTATCGGCGGCTCCACCCGCAACGACCTCCTGATGCGGATCAAGGCGACCGTGATGGGGTTGCCGTTGACGGTCGTCGAGGCGGAGGAGGCGACCGCGCTCGGGGCGGCGATCCTCGGCGGCCTCGGCGCCGGCGTCTACCCAGACGTCGCCGCGGCGCTGGCCGCGCTGGACCTCGGGCAGCGCGTGGTCGAGCCGGACCCAGCCGAGCGGGACCTCTACGAGCGGATCTACCAGCGCGTCTACCGTCCGCTGTACGATCGCGTCGCGCCCCTCAGCCGCGCGGCGGTTGAGATCCAGGGGGGAGAGGGGTAGGGGACGGTGGACTTGTATCTGGGGCTCGACCTCGGGACCTCGGCGATCAAGGCGCTCCTGGTCGACCCGGAAGGCCGCGTCCGCGGCGTCGGCAGCGCCGAGTACCCCGTCCACCACCCGCAACCCGGCTACGCCGAGCAGGACCCGAACGACTGGTGGGCGGCGACCGTCGCCGCCGTCCGCCAGGCGATCGGCTGGGCGCCCGCCGGATCCCGCGTGGCGGGGATCGGGGTCGCCGGCCAGATGCACGGCGCGGTCCTCCTCGGCGACGACGACCTCCCGGTCGCGCCGGCGATCATCTGGGCCGACGGCCGCTCCTGGCGCCAGGTGGCGGAGATCACCGAGCGCATCGGCGCCGCCAAGCTGATCGACACCGCCGGCCGCGCCGTCGCCGCCGGCTTCCAGGCGGCGACGATCGCCTGGCTCCAGAAGGAGCGCTCGTCGCTGTGGTGGCGGACGCGACGCGTCCTCTCGCCGAAGGACGAACTGCGCCGGCGGCTGACGGGGGAGATCGCGACCGACCCCGGCGAGGCATCCGGCACGCTCCTGCTCGATGTCCGCTGGCGGACGTGGTCGCCGGATCTGCTCAAGGCGGTCGGCGTCGAGGAAGCAAAGCTGCCCCCGCTGCGGCCGGCGGTCGCCCCGGCCGGGGGGCTCTCCGTCGGCTCGGCGGTCGAGCTCGGGCTGCCGGCCGGGGCGCCGGTCGTCGTCGGCACCGGCGATGCCCCGGCCGGCCTCCTCGGGGCGGGCATCGTCGACCCCGACACGATGCTGCTCTCGATCTCGACCGGCGCCCAGGTGATGGTTCCGGCCACGTTCGTTATCCCGGACCCGGCCGGCCGCAGCCACACCTTCTGCGCCGCCCTCGAACCGGGTACGGACCGACCGGGCTGGTACCAGATGGGGGCGACGCTCGTCGCCGGCATGGCGCTCCGCTGGCTCCGCGACGAGATGCTCGGCCAGGCCGGCCCTGACGCCTACGAGCGGATGACGACCTGGGCGGGCGAAGCGCCGGCGGGGTCGCGGGGCCTCCTCTTCCTGCCGTTCATGGTCGGCGAGCGGTCGCCCCACATGGACTCCCGGTTGCGGGCCGCGTTCCTCGGGCTTGGTGCCCACCACGGCCGCAACGAGGTGGTCCGGGCCGTCATGGAGGGGACGGTCCTTGCCTGCTTCGACGCCTTCGAGGTGCTGCGGGAGGGGGGCGCCACCCCGAGCCGGATCGTGATGGCCGGCGGTGGGGCCCGCAGCCCTGTCTGGCGGCAAATCGTCGCCGACGTCTTCGGCCTGCCGGTCCACGCCCTCGCCACGGCCGACCAGGCCGCCTTCGGCGCCGCCATCCTGGCGGCGGCCGGGATCGGCGGCCTGGACCCCGTCGCCACCGCCCGCGCCTGGTCCTCCACCGGCCCGCCGCTCCCACCGACGGACCGGGGCTCGGCCCGCTACGCCGAGCTCGTCCCGCTCTACCGCGAGGCGACCGAGGCGACGCGCTCGATCTCCCACAAGCTCGTCGACTTCGCCGAGCCCGCCCGCGGGCCGATCGTGCCGATGCGGCCGTCACGGCGGGGGTGAGGGGGATCCGATCGGCCGCTTCTCCGGCCAGCCCCGCCACGTGCACGCGAGGGCGGCTCCCGAAACCTCCGTCGGGCGGTTCCGGCGTCTCCCCCTCTCCCGCCGCGGCGGGAGAGGGGCCGGGGGGTGAGGGTTGGCTGCGGCGCCGACGCAACGTCCGGGAACCGCTCTCGCCCGCGTCCATTCGGAGCGGTCGGAAAGGGATGATCGAAAATAGTTGGCCACTCTGCCCGTCCGCCCGGAGTTCGCAGCCGTGGATGTGACATTGCAGGTACCGCTACAGATCGTCCCCCAAGAATCCGCGAGATTTCCTGCCGCCGAGCCGTTCTCAAAGTAGGGAACGCCGCGCGGAGGGACGATCACCCAGGGGGGGCTCCCGCGCGGTGCCTCCGCCCCTACCGCTGCTTTGACATTCGGGTGACAAGCGTTTCGCTCCAGACCGCCGGAAACGTGTCGGCGGCGTTGGCGGCGTTGGCGCCCTTGGTTCCCTTGGCGGAGTTCCCCTTGCTCGCGTCGGCGACTCGTCGCGAAGGGACCCGCCCACCTCCGTGGGGCCGGCAGAGGGGTGGGCGGGTCCCTTCGCTCAGGCCTGGTTTCCCCTCCTCGGCGACTCGATGAGGGTTGGCAAGGCGGGCTCGCGGGTCGTCGTCGGCGCCGTCCCTGCTACATCCGCATCACCGGCTCCGCAGCTTCCCGAGCAGCGCCTCCTCGTCGGCGACGAGGTCGTCCACCGCGACGGCGAGCATCGGGTTGAGCTTGGCTCCGATGAACGCCGCCCGGACATCGGTCTGGAGACCGACCAGGTACTTGTGGGGCTGGCCGAGGCGCTTCTGGGCGTAGGCCACCCCCAGGTCGAAGCAGGCGCCCTCGTCCGGCACCCGCCCGTCGAGGACGATGACCAGCGCGTCGCAGGCGGTGACCTTGGCGACATCCAGCTCGAACATCGCCACCCGCCGCTCCTCCGGCGGCATCGCGTCGTAGGGCTGCCGGTCGCGCTCAACCCCGTCGCGCTGGGGCAGGAAGACGTCGAACCCCGCCGTTTCCAGCCGTTCGGCAAGCGTGGCGTTGAAGCGCCGTTCCGCCTCCGAGAACAGGGGCGCGGCGACATAGATCAGCATCGCTCGTTCCTGCGGATGTCACCCGACCGGTTCCCGACGTCGACAATGCAATCCATCGCGTCATCCCAAGCGAAGCGAAGGATCCCGGCTCGGGTCCTGCTCCGAGACCCAAGGAGGACCTGCCACTGTCGCGTCCAGGCAGCGGTGCTTGGCCGAGTCCGAGCGAGATTCTTCGCCTGCGGGCTCAGAACGACTGGGGGAACCGGCGCGAACGCCCATCGCTCGTCCGGCTTCGATCTCAACCTTCCCCCTTCAACCGCTCGACCAACCCCCGCCGCTCGTCGAGCCGGAACGCCTCCCGCATCCCCGGCCGCGGCCCCGTCTCCGCCACCACCGGCGGGCGCCACCGGCCGATCGTCGCGTCGACCGGCTCGCCGAGCGCGATGGCCGCCGCCTGCATCGCCCCTCCCCGTGCGGCGTGCTCGCCGCCGCCGCGGACGGAGACGGTCAGGCCGGTCGCGTCCGCTACCGCCTGCCGCCAGGCGCCGTGCTGGCTGCCGCCGCCGACGAGGGTCACCGCCGGGGCGCGGACCCCGAGGCGGGCGAGGGCCTCGACGCAGTAGGCGAGACCGGCGGCGACGCCATCGAGAGCCGCCCGCACGAGGTGCTCCGGGGTGGCCGAGGCCGCCGTCAGGCCGAGGACGGAGCCGGTCGCCCGCGGCAGGTTCGGCGTCCGCTCGCCCGCGAGGTAGGGCATCAGCAGCAGGCCGCCGGCCCCCGGCTCGGCCGCCCCCGCCCGGTCGAGCGCGGCGTCCCGCTCGATGCCGAGCAGCGTGGCGACGGTATCGACGACGCGGGTGCAGTTCAACATGCAGGCCAGGGGCAGGAAGCGGCCGGTGGCGTCGGCGAACCCCGCGACCTCCCCGGTTTCGTCGGCGGTCGGGTGGGCGGAACTGGCGAAGGCGGTGCCGCTGGTGCCGAGGCTGATCACCATCTCCCCGGGCGCGGCGCCGATCCCGAGCGCCGCGGCCATGTTGTCGCCGGTTCCGGGTCCGACCGGGATGCCCGCCGGCAGGCCGAGCTCGCCCGCCGCCTCGCCGCCCACCGCGCCGGCCGGCTCGTCCGGCCCGAGGACGTCCGGCAGCCGGAGGCGCTCGGCCGTTTCGGCGCCGACCGCCAGCGCGAGAAGGTCGCGCCGGTGCCGCCCCTCCGCCGGCGACCACCAGCCGGAGCCCGACGCCTCGCCGCGGTCGGTCGCGAGGCGCCCCGTCAGGCGGAAGGTGAGGTAGTCGTGGGGGAGGCAGACCGCGTCGACGGTGGCCAGGAGCTCCGGTCTGGTGCGCGCCAGGTGGGCGAGCTTGGTGATGGTGAACGAGGCGACCAGGCGGCTGCCAACCGCCGCCGGGAAGTCCGCCGCCGCATTGAGGCGTTCGGCATCGGGCGCCGAGGCGGTGTTGTTCCAGAGCGGCGCCGGGATGACCGGGGTGCCGTTGGCGTCGAGGGCCACCAGGCCGTGCTGCTGAGCGCCGACGGCAATGGCCCGGACGGCGAAGTCGGGCCGTAGCGCCGCCCGAGTCGCTTCCCCGAGCGCGGCCCACCACGCCTCCGGGTGCTGGGTGTCCTCCCCGGAGTGCGCGGCCCGGCCCTCGGCGACCGTCTCGCCAGTGGCGAGGTCGACCGCGACGACCTTGGTCGACTGGGTACTGGAATCGACCCCGAGCGCGACCTCCCGAGCCATCTCGGCCTCCCGTGCTCCGTTTGGACCGTCAGGGTCGGGATTGTACGGGAACCGCCCAGGCCGCCGATCGGGGACCGGACGCGCAACCTACCCCGTCTCCGACCCCAGCCGCCCCGCCGACGCGCCCATCAACCAGACCGGCACCAGGGCCAGGAGGGCGATAACGCCGGCGATGAGGAAGGTCTCCCGCACTACCTGGAGCGAGACCGGGATCACGGTCTCGTAGAGGATCGCGCTCTGGCGGGCAAAGAACTCCGCCGTCGTCTCGCTCGGCAACTGCACGATCTCCTCCAGGTTGCCGACCAGCCCCTGGAGGCGGTTGACGCCGAGCGCGGTCAGGGAAGAGATGCCGACCGTCATCCCGAGGAGGCGGAACACCAGGGTCAGGGCGGCCGCGATGCCGCGGTCGGCCGGCGGCGCGGCGTCGATCGCGGTCGCGCCGATCGGGGCGACGACGAGCCCGAACCCTGCCCCGGCGAGGACCAGACCGGGCAACAGCCCAAGCAGGTTGCCGCCGCGCAGCCCCACCCAGAGGAGGGCGTAGCCGACCGCCACCAGGACGAGACCGACGACCGCCACCCAGCGCTCGCCGCGGGACGCCACGATGGCGCCGCCGCCGAGCGCGAGCGCTGCCATCAAGAGGGTGAACGGCGCCATCATCGCGCCCGTGACGGTGCTGACCTGGCCGGGATCGACGAGGAGGGCGACGACGACCGGGACGTCGACCATGGCCACGATCAGGGCGGCGCCGACCACGAAGTTCGCCCCCATCGCGGCGCCGAAGCGCGGCCGCCGGAACAGCCCCAGCGGCAGCAGCGGGTGGCGGGCCCGGCGCTCCCACCAGACGAAGAGCGCCAGCACCGCCGCCGCCGCAACGACAAGCACCAGGCTGTAGTCGGCGAGGGGGTTGCGGGTGCCGCCGAGCGCCCGACCTCCGCCGGCTTCGGCGGCGCCGATCTCGCCGCCGGCCGACAGACCGAGGTTGAGCGCCAGCAGCGCCGCCGTCAGCAGCGCCGCGCCGACGAGGTCGAGTCGGCCGAGCCAGTCGCCGCTCGGAGCCGCCTCCGTCCGGTCGTCCGTCCCTTCGGGGAGGAGGACGTCGCGGCCGCTGCGGCGGATGGCGAAGACGGCGACGAGGCCGAGCGGGACGTTGACGAAGAAGACCCACCGCCACGGCTCCGCTCCCGGCGCGAGGGTGACGAGCGCGGCGCCCCAGAGCGGGCCGAGGACCCAACCCAGGGTATCGACCGCGCCGACTAGCCCGAGCGCCCCGGCCCGCCGTCGGGCCGGCAGGAGGTCGCCGACGAGCGCCATCGTCACCGGCAGCAGGGCTCCCCCGCCGACGCCCTGGATGACGCGGCCGAGGACGAGGCCGAGCAGGCCGTCGGCCAGGGCGCACCAGACCGAGCCGACCAGGAAGACGACCAACGACGCGGCAAAGACCCGCTGCCGGCCGACGAGGTCGGAGAGGCGGCCGACAAGGGGGATGGCGACGATGTAGGCGAGCAGGTAGCCGTTGACGATCCAGACGTAGCGGTCGATGTCGGCGGTGTTGATCTCCAGGTCGGAAACCATCCGCGGCAGGATCGTCGCGATCACCGTCAGGTCGAGGGCGCCGACGAAGACGGCCAGCAGCGCGGCGCCGATCGCCCGCCGCGCGCCGGTTGGTAGCCCGGCGAGGGGGGCGAGGCCGGTGAAGTGGCCCGCGGTCGGTTCAGGACTCCGGGGGCGGCTCAATGGTCACCTGCTCGCCGTGGTCCGAGAGGTCGAGCGTCCAGACGGCGGGGTTGGGCTTGTCGGCGGTCGGCGGCTCGCTCAATTTCGCCCGCAGCAGGTCGTCGGTCTCCTGGTCGACCCAGAGGTCGACGACGACCGGCGACCCCTTCAGGGTGTAGTAGGTGAGGGGGCCGATCACCGACTCCTCGACCGCGGCCCGGAGGTGGGCCGCGGCCCGGTCGCCGATCTCGGCGTCCTCGAGGCGCTCGACGTTGTCGACCCGCCCCATCACCGGACCGATGCCGTTCTGGGTGTCGAACAGGACATCGGGCCGGTAGGCGAACTCGGCCGGTGCCGCTCCCCACTCGCCGGTCAGGATGTTGGTCAGCCAGGTCTGCTCGCCGATCGTGATCAATTGGAGGGTGATCGCCCGCCCGAGCACCTCGGCCTGGAACTCGGTCCAGACGCGATCCGGCCGGAGCAGGTTACCGGTGGCGGAGAGGAGGCGGATCGTCCGGGCGGGGTCGACGAAGGTGTCGCCCTCGATGTCGAGGCTGAAGCCGACGGACGGGGTCGCGGCCAGGCGCTCGCTGGCGCGGGTGAGCAGCTCCTCCGGGGTGGCGGTCGGCGCGGCCGTCGGCGTCGGCGGGGCCGGGTCCGCTCCGCAACCGGCCAGGAGTGCGGCCAACGGAGCCAGCGCCGTCGTGGCGAGCAGGCGGCGGCGGGTAGGCGTCGGCAAAGGCAACCGGGGTTTCCTCGGAGCGCGGCGCGCCGCCGCCGTCGAAGCAACAGCGAGTCTAGCACCCGACCCAATCCCGAACCCGACCCCGGTCGGGGCCGGGTGCCCGAGCGGCCGTGCTATGATCGCGGCCCGGTCGAGCCGTTTCGTCCGCGGTGGCGCCCGTTTGCCGCACCCGGCCCGGATCGGACCAGACGAGGGTTGCCCCAAGCCGTGACCGACCGCCAGACCTTGCCGGCGCTGCCCGAGACGCTCGCGATCGCGGTGGCCGCCGCCACCGACACGGGTGGCCGCCCGAGCAACGAGGACGCCGCGTTGGCGATCGAGCTCGCCGCCCCCGACCGGGGCAAAGCGGGCTCGCCCGCGTTCCTCCTCGCCGTTGCCGACGGGATGGGCGGCCACGCCGGCGGCGAGGTGGCCAGCCGGCTCGCGATCGAGACGATCCGCGACGCGGTCAAGCCCGGCGGCGACGGCGACGCCGCGCTCCTGCTGAAGCAGGCGTTCCGCCGCGCCAACGAAGTGATCGTGGCCGAGGCGGCGGCGACCGGCGCGGCCGGGATGGGGACCACGCTGACCGCCGCCATCCTCCGCGGCAAGTACGCGACGGTGGCCAGCGTCGGCGACAGCCGGGCCTACCTCCTGCGCGGCCGGGGCGTCACCCAGGTGACCAAGGACCACTCCCTGGTGGCGGAGCAGGTAGCCGCGGGCGAGCTGAGCCGGGAGGAGGCGCGGACCAGCCCACAGCGCAACATCCTCACCCACGCCCTCGGCACCCAGCCGAAGCTCGCCCGCGACCTGCCGGCCGTCTTCGAGCTGACGTTGCTCCCGGAAGACCGCCTGCTGCTCTGCACCGACGGCTTCCACGACGTGCTGGAGCAGCGAGACTACGCCGAGATCCTGGCGGCCGCCGCGCCGGAGCAGTCGGTCGAGCGGCTGATCGGGCTGGCGAAGGAGCGGGGGACGACCGACAACGTCTCGGCCGTCGTCGCCGTCGCCGTGCCGACCCGGGTGCCGACCGCGCTGCCGGCACCCGCCCCGGCCCGCGGGGTGCCGGTCGGGGCGATCGCCGCGGCGGCGATCGCGGCGATCCTCGTCCTCCTCCTGGTGGCCGCGTTGGTCCTTGGGGTCGTGCCATAGCCGGCACCGGGGATCGCATGGCCGCCGCGGTCGTCGACGCCCATACTCACCTCTTCGGCCCCGACGTGGTGCGCGGGCGGGAGGCGCTGCTCGGGCGGGAGCCGTGGTTCGGCGCCCTCTACGCCAACCCGAAGGCGGCACTCGCCGGCGAAACCGACCTCCTGGCGGCGATGGACGAGGCCGGCGTCGAGACGGCGGTTGCCTGCGGCTTCCCCTGGAGCGACCCCGGCCGCTGCCGGGCGGAGAACGACGTGCTGGCCGAGGCGAGCCAGCGCGGCGGCGGCCGGGTCGCTTGGCTCGCCAGCGTCTCCCCGAAGCACGGCCCGGGGGCGGCTCAGGAGGCCGCGCGGGCGTTCGCCCTAGGGGCCTCCGGCCTGGGCGAGTTGAACGCGGACGGCCAGGGGTTCGACCTCGCCGACCCGGCCGCGCTCGCCCCGGTCGCGCTCGCCTGCATCGACGCGGACCGACCGCTCCTGCTCCACGCCTCCGAGCCGCTCGGGCACGCCTACCCCGGCAAGGGCACCGCCACCCCCGACAAGCTCCTGGCGTTCGTCGGCGCGTTCCCGGATCTCCGGGTCGTGCTCGCCCATTGGGGCGGCGGACTGCCCTTCTACGAGCTGATGCCGGAGGTGGCCGCGGCGTGCGCGAACGTCTGGTACGACACGGCGGCCAGCACTTACCTCTACCGGCCGGCGGTCTTCCGGGCGGTGCTCGACGTCGTCGGCCCGGCCAAGGTGCTCTGGGGCAGCGACTACCCGGTGCTCGGGATGGAGCGCTTCCTGCGCCGCAGCCGCGACGAGGCCGGGGTCCGCGCCGACGAAGCCGATGCCCTGTTCGGCGGCAACGCCCGGCGCGTCTACGCGCTCCCGGAGCGGGCGGGGGTGCCGTCGTGATCGCCGGGCTCAAGGGGCGGATCGAGGCGACGACGCCGGACGTCCTCTTCGTCGACGTCGGCGGCGTCGTCTACAAGGTCAACACGAGCGGGACCACCCTGGCCGCGGTCGGCGGGCCCGGCGACCTCGTCCGCCTCCACACCTTCCTCTTCGTCCGCGAGGACCAGCTGACGCTCTATGGCTTCGCCGAGACGGACGAGCTGCGCCTCTTCGAGACGCTGATCGGAATCACCGGCGTCGGCCCCCGGCTGGCCTGCACGATCCTCTCGAAGATGCGGCCCGACGCCCTGGCGGCGGCGATCCTGGACGAGAACGCCGACCTCCTGGCGACCGTCCCCGGTGTCGGCCGCAAGACCGCCTCCCGCCTCATCCTGGAGCTGCGCGGCAAGCTGGTCCCGCTGCCCGAGGGACCGGCGGGGCCGGCGACGAAGGCGGACACCGAGGTCATCGCCGCGCTGCGCGCGCTCGGCTACACCGCCGCCGAGGCCCACGCCGCCGCCGCCCGCACGGCCGGTCAGCTGGAGCTACCGGTCGAAGAGCGAGTGGTCGCGGCGCTGCGGGAGGTGGGGCAGGGGTAGGGAGCGCCGGGATGGCAGTTCAGAGGTTCCCATCGGAGAGACCAGTCGACCCACAGATCGAGGCCAAGAGGGCGACTCAGAACTGGCGTGAAGCCCGCCCAGCGATCATCACGATCGGAATCCAGGCATCACCGGGCTCAGCACGTCGGCGTCGTCGCGAAGCGCATCGATGAGTCCCGGCTCACCGATGTACTTGCTCGTGTATTCCGCAAACCGACTGAACACGAGGTTCGCAAGGTCGACATCTTCGTCGTTGCCCCACTGCTCGACCGCCGGCTCGCACTCAACGAACCAGCTGTGGAACTGATCGATCGAGATGGAGCCATCGACGAGACCGGCCAGGTGCCGACGAAGATCGGAGATGACCCTTCCAATTCGATCGCTCCTTCGCCGGTTCCTGCGACGGAACTCCGCGACCGGTTCAACCGGGGCGGCTACCTCGAACGGGCCAACCAAGGCGAGTTCGGGTGTTGCCGGCGCAAGGAGCCTGTTCCGAAGAGCGTCGACGAACCGGCGGGTACCCGAAGCCTCGACGTGGCCCGCATGAACGCCGCTGGCCGCCAGGTCTTCCTCATCCACTTCTACCTGAGACCGGCGGAGGGCGGCGCCGAACCGGCAATCGGTGGCAGCGGATATCCGGACCCGAAGTGGCTGGCCGAGAACGGCGTCGACTATGAAGCCAGGCGAGGCGACGACGTGACGGCAACATGACGATGGCCATGGTAGCCATCGAGCCGGGAGGGAACTCCTACCAGGCGTAGATCCCGTGCTTCTGGGCGATCGCTTGCGCCCGCAGCGCCCGCACCTCGCCGCATACGTACCCCTTCGGGAAGAGTTTGCCCGGGTTGAACCGGCCGCCGGGATCGAACGCGTTCTTCAGCCCGGCCATGGCCGCCAGGTCCTCGGCGGTGTAGACCAGGGTCATGTAGTCCCGCTTCTCGGTGCCGATCCCGTGCTCGCCGGAGAGCGCTCCTCCCACCGAGACGCAGAACTTGATGATCTCCTTGCCCGCCTCCAGCATCCGCTCGGTGTCGCCCGGCTTGCGGCGGTCGAAGAGCATCAGCGGGTGGAGGTTGCCGTCGCCGGCGTGGAAGACGTTGGCGATCGGCAGTCCGGAGTCGGCCGAGATCTCCGCCACCCGAGCGACGGTCGCCGGCAGCTGGGAGCGGGGGACGACGGTGTCGTGCAGGTAGTAGTTGGGCGAGAGGCGGCCCATCGCCGCCAGCACCATCTTGCGGCCCTTCCAGAGCCGGTCCCGCTCGCCCTGCTCGGTCGCGATCCGGACCTCGGTCGCGCCGCACTCCCGGCAGATCGCGGCGATCTCCTCGCCGACCGCCCGCACCTCCTCGGCCGAGCCGTCCGTCTCGACCAGCAGCACCGCCCCGGCGTCCATCGGGTAGCCGGCGTGGTACTGCGGCTCGACCGCCTGGATGCAGAGGTTGTCCATCATCTCCAGCGCGGCCGGGATGATGCCGGCGGCGATGATCTTCGAGGTCGCCTGGGAGGCCGAGTCGATGTCGGGGAAGGCGGCGAGCTGGACGAGGATCGCCTCCGGGTTGGGGGTCAGCTTGACGAGCGCCTTGGTCACGATCCCGAGCATCCCCTCCGAGCCGACCAGCGCCCCGGTCAAGTCGTAGCCGGGCGCGCCCGAGGCTCGACCGCCCGTCCAGACCACCCGGCCGTCCGGCAGCACGACTTCCAGGCCGAGGATGTGGTTGGTCGTCACGCCGTACTTGAGGCAGTGGGGGCCGCCGGAGTTCTCGGCGACGTTGCCGCCGATCGTGCAGGCCTTCTGGCTGGAGGGGTCGGGGGCGAAGAACATCCCCTGCGGCCCCGTCGCCTCCGACAACTCCAGGTTGATCACCCCCGGCTCGACCAGCGCCGTCCGGTCCTCGCGGTCGACCTCGACGATGCGGTCCATCCGGGTCAGGGCGACGATGATCCCGCCCTCCTCGGTGATAGCGCCGCCGGAGAGGCCGGTGCCGGCGCCGCGGGCAGTGACGGGGATGCCGGCGGCGTGGGCAAGTTTGACGATGGCTGCCACCTGCTCGGTCGTCGTCGGCAGCGTGACCGCCACCGGTCGGCCGGTCTCGACCGCGCCGTCGACGCCGCCGTCGTACTCGTAGACCATCAGGTCGGAGGGGGTGTGGAAGACACCGCCCTCCCCGCAGATGTCCCGCAGCTTGTCGATCAGGGCGGCTCGGTCCATGGCGGTTCCGTCCGGGGTGGTGCGCGGCGCGACTGGCCAAAGTATCGCCCTCGGGTGGGAGGAGGCACAAGCAGGAATGGGGCGGAGTCGCACGGAAGCGAGGTTCGCGCAGGTCCATCAGGTGCCGGCCACGTGCCATACTCCGACCAGCCCCCCGAGGGCCGTCCAGGTACGACGGCGACCAGAGGATGGACGAGCGCGATGGCCGAGCCCGGGCAAAACCACTGGATCATCGTCGGCTCGCCGGACAATTTCCGGCGCACGGCCGAACTGGGTTTCACGCTCCAGGGCATCAAGTCGCGCCACCGCAAGAAGGCGGAGCGGATGGCGGCCGGCGACAAGTTGGTCTACTACCTGACCGGGCGCAAGGCGTTCGCCGCCGTCGCCACCATCGAGTCGCCCTTCTTCGAGAGCACCGAGCGGATCTGGACCAGCAACGACCCGAAGAAGGCGGCCGAGGAGTACCCCTTCCGGGTCCGCATCTCGCCGGATCTAATCCTCGGCGAGGAGGGCGTGGTGCCGGCCGAGCCGATCGCCCGGCGGATGGTCTACGCCGCCAAGTGGCCGGCCGCCAACTGGACGCTCGCCTTCCAGGGCAACGTCCACGAGATCGGCCCCGCCGACTACGCGCTGATCCACGAAGCGATGGAGGCGGCGGCGCGGGTTCCCGCCACCGTTGGCCATGACCAACGGTAGCGACGCGCCGGGCGGGGCGACCTACCGGGTCCACCTTTGCCTCGGACCGAACTGCTCGGCCCGAGGCAGCCGGACGCTGCTGCCGGGTCTGCAGGTTGCCGTGGCGCGGGCGGGGCTGGCCGACCGGGTCGAGGTGCTGGCGACGACCTGCCGCGACCGCTGCGACTACGGCCCATCGATGAACGTCTACCCCGGCCCGGTCTTCTACAACCTCCTGGACGAAGGCGCGATCGAGGAGATCGTCGCCCGTCACCTGGCGGGCGGCGAGGTGGCCGAGGGGTGGCTGTTCCGGCCGAAGCCGGCTCGGGCGAAACCGGGGAACCGATCGTGGAACTGACGGTGTGGTCGCGGTCACGGTAGAGGAGCGGGCGGCAATGAGTGCGGTGGTCACGGTGCGGTCAGTTCCCGGTGCGGTCTAAACGGCCGAGATCGAGGCGGGCAACCACGCCTGGCTGGCCGATGAGCCCGCGGACGCGAACGGCGACGACCTCGGCCCCGACCCGTACGACCTGCTGCTCGCCGCCCTCGGCAGTTGCACGACGATGACGCTCCACGCCTACGCCCGCCGCAAGGGGGGGCCGCTGGAAGGGGTCACCGTCCGCCTCCGCCACGAACGGCACGCGGCCCCCGGCGACGACGGACGCACGACCGTCCGCTGGGAAGAGATCCGGCGCGAGATCGACCTCGTCGGGCCGCTCGACGGGGAGCAGCGGCAGCGTCTGCGCGAGATCGCCGAGCGCTGCCCTGTTCACCGCACGATCGTCGGCGACCTGAGGGTGATCGACGAGGTGGTGGAGGTGGCGGCGGTCGAGGTCTAGCAGAGCCCGACCGGCTGTTCCTCGGACGAGCCCCCGACCATCACCGGATCGGGCTGCGGCGCCAAAGCTCGATGGATCGGGGCGAACCCGATGCTGATGCGCCGGTACGTGACGCAGGGAGCGGTCCCGACGAGCCCGTCCACCGCGGCTCGACCGGTGACGGCCGGAATGCTCCCGTCCGGAAGGGGTCTACGTCGCTTCAACCCGATGGCTTTGGCGTCGGGCACGGCGGCGGGGCCTCTTGGGACGGTACGGACGACGGCAAGCAAACGGCCCACCCCGTTAAGGATGGGCCGTGCCGGTTGGGGGTGGAGATGGGGGGAGTCGAACCCCCGTCCAAGACCGCGAGCCGAGCGTATCCTACGCGCGTAGTCGGCGTTTTTCGTGCCGCTCGGGACCCCCACCGACGGGGTTCCCTAACGGTGAGCCGGACTGCCTTGGGCGGTCGCGCTCCGGCAAACTAGACCGCCGCACCCTTCCTAAGGTGACGCCCGATCCCGGCCCCGGAAGGGGAAAGACCGGTCGGACGCGCTACCTAGAGGTCTGAGACTTAGGCAGCGAGAGCAAGAGGCTGGTTCGCAGCTCTTGGGTGCCCGTTTTTACGAGGCCTCGGGCGCCTCGGCGCGCAACGATCTGACCTACGACCCTGTCGAAACCAAACATCCCCGTGACCAGCCACTAGTATACCACCTCGTCTTGGCCTCAGGTGGATCGGTCAGGCGGCGTTGCGTCGCACGAGCGCGACCGCGAAACCTTCGCCGCGCGTACGATACGCTCCATGACCCACGCTGCCGCTCCCGCCGCCGCGACCGCTTCCGTTTCGCCCTTTCGCGCGTGGCTGCTCGCGGTCCGGCCGCGGACGCTGCCGGCAGCCGTCGCCCCGATCCTCGTCGGCAGCGCCGTCGCCTGGCACGAGGGAGGCTTCCACCTCGCGACCGCGCTCGTCGCGCTGGCGGTCGCGCTGCTGCTCCAGGTCGGCTCCAACCTCGCCAACGACGTGCTCGACTTCCACCGCGGCGCCGACACCGCCGACCGCCTCGGTCCGACCCGCGTCACCCAGTGCGGCCTGCTCTCGACGCGGCAGGTGGCCGTCGCCACCAGCGTCGTCCTCGGCTTGGCGACGCTCGCCGGGCTCTATCTCGTCTGGCGCGGCGGCTGGCCAATCCTCCTGCTCGGGCTGGCGGCGCTCGTCGCCGCCGTCGCCTACACCGGCGGCCCGGCGCCGCTCGGCTACCTCGGACTGGGGGAGATTTTCGTCTTCCTCTTCTTCGGCCTCGCCGGGGTCGCCGGCAGCGCCTACGTCCAGACCCGGGAGCTGACCCCGCTGGCGCTCTGGGCCTCCGTCCCGATCGGCGCCATCGTGACGGCGGTGCTCGTGGTCAACAACCTGCGCGACATCCCGACCGACCGCGCCGCCCGCAAGATGACGCTCGCCGTCCGCTTCGGGCCGCGCTTCGCCCGGATCGAGTACCTCGGGTTGCTGGCGGTCGCCTTCGCGACCCCGCTAGGGCTCTGGCTGGCCGGCTTCCTCGGGCCCTTCTGGTGGCTCTCGTGGGCCGCGCTGCGGGTCGCCTTCCGGCTCGGACTCGACCTCCACCTGGCCGACGGCCGGGCGCTCAACCCGTTGCTCGGCAAGACCGCCCGCCTGGCACTCCTGTTCGCCGTCCCCTTCGCCGCGAGCATCGTCCTGTGAGCCCGGCCGAGCCGGGCCATGCGTCCGGGGCGCTCAAACCCGGCCCCGAGGTGCGCGAGATGTTCGGCCGGATCGTCGGCCGCTACGACCTGATGAACCGCCTGATGACCGGCGGGCGCGATGTCGCCTGGCGGAACCTCGCCGTCCGGGCGGCGCTCTCGGGCTACCCCTGTGGCACGGCAAGGGTCGTGGATGTGGCGACGGGGACCGGCGATCTGGCGCTGGCCCTGGCGGCAGCCGGAGCGGCAGAAGTGATCGGCGTCGATTTCGCGGCGCCGATGCTGCGCGCCGCCGCCGCGAAGCCGGTCGCCTCCGAGGCGGGGAGGCTCTCCTGGGTGGTCGCCGACGCGATGGCGCTCCCCTTCGCGGACGGCGCCTTCGACGCCTGCACCGTCGCCTTCGGCCTCCGCAACATGCCCGACTACGGGCTGGCGCTGGCGGAGATGACGCGGGTGCTGCGGCCCGGCGGGCGCTTCGTCTGCCTGGAGATGACCCCGCTGCGGACGCCCCTCGTGGGCACCGCCTTTGGCTGGTACTTCGAGCAGGTGGTGCCGCTCCTCGGCGGCCTACTCAGCAGTGACCGGGAGGCCTACCGCTATCTGCCGGCGTCGGTCGCCGCGTTCCCCGACGCCCCGGCGCTGGCTTCCATGATGGAGCGCGCCGGCCTAACTGACGCGCGCTTCCGCAAGCTCGGCGGAGGGACGGTGGCGCTGCACACAGGGGTAAAAGTTCGGGGCGGGGAGGGGAGTCCGGTCTCCGCTTGAAGCCAACTTCGGTCGCCAGACATGGCCGACTCTGGACGCCAAAGCCCCCTCTCCTGCCGCAGCGGGAGAGGGGGTAGGGGGGTGAGGGAACCGGTAGGGAAGCCTCCCGAGGGGTCTCCCGGCCGCCCCTACAGCTCCTGGTGGTAGGCGAACAGGCGGTCGCCGTCGAGGCGGCGCAGCTTCTGGAGCGCCTCGTTCTCGATCTGGCGGACCCGCTCGCGCGAGATCTGGAGCTGCTCGCCCACCTCGGCCAGGGTGTGCTGGTGGCCGTGGCCGAGCCCGAAGCGGAGCTGGAGCACCAGCTTCTCGCGGGCGTTAAGCGTGTCGAGAGCGGCGTTGACGTCCCGCTTCAGCATCGACTCGCTGGCCGCCTCGTAGGGCGTCTCCGAGACCTCGTCGGCGATCAGGTCGCCCAGGCTGGTCTCGTCCTCGCTGCCGATCGGCGTCTCCAGCGAGATGGTCCGCTGCGCCGCTTGGACGATCTGGTGGATCTTTTCCGGCTGGACGGCCATCGCCTCGGCGACCTCTTCCGGGGTCGGTTGGCGGCCGAGCTCCTGGGCGAGCCCGTTCAGCGTCTTCCGGTAGCGGGAGATCGAGTCGCCCATGTGGACCGGCAGCCGGATCGTCCGGCTCTGGTCGGCGATGGCGCGGGTGATCGCCTGCCGGATCCACCAGGTGGCGTAGGTGCTGAAACGGAATCCCTTACGCCAGTCGTACTTCTGGACCGCCCGCATCAGCCCGATGTTGCCCTCCTGAATCAAGTCGAGCAGGGTCAGGCCGCGGTTGACGTACCGCTTGGCGATCGAGACGACGAGGCGTAGGTTGGCCCGGACGAACCGCTGGGTCGCATCGAGGTCGCCGTTCTCGACCCGCTTGGCGAGGTCGATCTCCTGGGCGTGGTTGAGCAGCGGCGTCTCGGCGATCTCCCGCAGGTAGAGCCGCACCGGGTCGTTGATGAAGTTGGGATCCAGGCGCTGAAGGACGTCGAGGTCGCGCTCGATATCCTCCTGGACCTCGACATCGGCGAGTTGGGTCTGGATCTCCTCGGGGACGTCGACGGGGATGTCATCGCCGCTGGCCCGCTTGGCGACCAGCTCGTCGATCTTCTCCACGTCGTAGGTTTGCATTTGGTCGCTCATTCGCACCATACTCCTCGTGTCCGGGGGATCGGGCTGCTCCTCGGGCTTGGCGGATCCCCCGTCGCCGGTCCTCCATCGCCTTGCACGTCACATGCCGGGACGCACCGGTGGCGGTCCCGGTTTCGCGACTGCCGCGGGAAGGCGGGCACCGCTTCCCAACAACGGCCGAACCGTCCCTGCCGACAATACGTCGCGCTACGTTGCCCGGATCATAGCACCGCTGTACGGACACTGCGATGGGTCCGTGTCACGAATCTTCGTCGGCGAAACGCGACGACACCGGGGCGGCCCAAGAGCCGCCCCGGTTCCGTTCGGGTCGCCGTTGGCGTGGGGTGGGACCTAGCCGCAGCCGCAGCCTTGGGCGGTCGCCTCGTTGCCGCCCGTGTTGAAGGAGTGGCCGCAGGCACAGCCGGAGACGGCGCTCGGGTTGTGAACCGTGAAGCCGCCGCCCATCAACGAGTTGACGTAGTCGACCTCGGCACCCTGGAGGTACATCGCGCTGAAGTTGTCGACGAGGAGCCGGACGCCTTCCGTCTCGATCACCTCGTCGCCGTCCTCGGCGCTCTCCTCGATGGTCATGCCGTACTGGAGGCCGGAGCAGCCGCCCGGGGCGACGAAGACCCGCAGGCCCGCCTCCGGCGACCCCTGCTCGACCAGGAAGCCCTTGAGTTGCTGCACTGCCTCGGGGGTGATCGTGATCATTGAAACGGATCCTCCACCGGACGACCGGCGGTACCGCCACCGCCCACGTTGCCCGATTGCTTCCCTAATGATAGTGAGTGTGGCCGCCTTGTCAACCCGACGCATCGCGCCCGATCCTGCGCTGCCGCCTGACAGTTTACCCGGTCACGGCGTGCTCCGGGGCGAAGAAGACGAGCAGCGACAGCGTTTCGGCGATGTCATGGAACCGGTGCTCGGCCTCGGCGGCGACGAAGATGACATCGCCGGCGGCGACCGGCCGCTCCTCGCCCTCGACCGTGATCCGGCCGCGGCCGGAGCGGACGTAGTAGACCTCGTCCTCGGCGTGGGGCTGCTGGGTGTCGGTGGCGCCCGCCTCCAGCACGTAGAGTCCGGCGCTCAGGCTACCCCGGTTGACGAACTGGCGGTAGGCCTGGCCGCTCGCCCGGCGGGCGTCCTCGACCTCGGCGATCGCATGCGCCTCCAGCGGAGCCGTCGTCGCGACGGTGTCTGCCGCGGTCATCACGCCCCTCCTACGTCAGCAGGCGCTCCGCCTCGTGGCGGACCATCTGCTCGATCTGGCCCTTGAACGGGGCCGCCATCAGCGGCAGGTCGCCATCCATCTGGAGCGCCGTCTCGGAGACGGCGAGGCGGCCGGAGACGTGGAACCCCATCGCCTTCAGCGAGAACTCGCCGTTCGGCCCGGTCCACTGCTCGTGGAGGTCGGAGATCTGGTCGCCGTACTGCCGCTTCAGCCCGCCGATCATCGTCTGGACGCGGGTGAGCGCCTCGGCCTGGCCGAGTTGGTGCGGCACGGTGACGGACATCTTCGGCATGGAGCCTCCTTACGGACGTGAACCTCGCCTGCCAATTCTGGCTACATCGCCAGGATCGCCAGGTCGACGCTCTCCCGGCTCTCGGCCGGGGTCAGCCGGAAGTGGTCCATCGTCAGGCACTCGGTCGGGCACCAATCGACGCAGAGGCCGCAGCGGATGCAGGCCCGCTCGTCGATCACCATCGCCGCCGCGTTGGGGCCCAACTCGGCCCGGGCCATCCCGGCCATCTCAAAGTCGTTGTCGATCGAGTCGATCCGGTCGAGCGAGATCATCTCGATGCACTGGTGGGGGCAGACGTCGCCGCAGTTGTTGCAGAGGATGCAGCGGTTACCGTCGATGAAGATGTTGAGCTGGCACTGGAGGCAGCGCTTCGCTTCCTCGAAGCCGATCGGCTTGGTGTAGCCGATCTCGACCTCGAGCGTGGTGTCGCCGCTGCCGATACCGCGGTTCGCCTCCGGAAGGCTCGGCATCATCTGGCGGCCGACGCCGGCGTAGTCGTCGCCCCAGACGAGGCGGCGGCTCATCGCCGTCAGGCTCCACTCGGCGATCCCCTCCGAGACGAGCGGGTTCGGGGTCGCGATGAACTCCGTCGGGATCCGGGTCAGCTCCATCTCCTTGACCTTCGGCAGCGCCCGCCGCAGTTCCTGGTCGATCAGGTCGGCGACGCGCCGGCCCTCGCCGATCGAGGAGATGAAGTTGGTCGGGTTGACGACGTAGTCGCCGGCCGCCCAGACGTTCGGCAGCGCCGTTTTCAGGTGCTGGTCGAGGAGGGGGACGCCACGGCGGTCGGTCTCGACGTCGACGCCGTTGAGAACGGTCTTGTCCTGCTTTTGGCCGATGGCGACCAGCACCATGTCGCAGGGGATGACGAACTCCGACCCCTTGACCGGTTCCGGCCGGCGGCGGCCCTTGTCGTCCGGCGTCCCCAACTCGTTGCGGATCAGCTCGATCCCGGTGACCTTGCCCTGCTCGTCGCCAAGGACGCGGGTGGGGGCGACCATGTACATGATCTCGACCCCCTCCAGCTCGGCCTCTTCCAGCTCGATCTCGTCGACCGGGATCTCCTGGATCGAGCGCCGGTAGGTCATGATCGAGACCTCGGCGCCCATCCGCATCACCGTTCGCACGCAGTCCATCGAGGTGAACCCGCCGCCGACGGTGACGACCCGCTGACCGACCCAGACATCCAACTGGCCGAGGCTGACGTCCTCGAGGAACTTGAGCCCGGAGACGACCCCATCGAACTCCTCGCCCGGCACCCCCAGTGACGAGGCGATCTGGCAGCCGGCGGAGATGACGACCGCGTCGTGGGTGTCGGAGAGCTCCTTGAGCGTTACGTCCTTGCCGACCTCGGTGTTGTAGCGGACCTCGATCCCGAGGTCGACGATCTGCTGCACCTCGTCGAGGATCACGTCCCGCGGCAGCCGCCACTCGGGGACGCCCGTCCACATCACGCCGCCGGGGACGGGATAGCGCTCGAAGACGGTGACCTTGTACCCCTTGCGGGCGAGCTGGCGGGCGACCGTCAGCCCGTTGGCCCCGGCGCCGACGATGGCCGCGGTCAGGCCGTTGGGCGGCGGCGGCGTTTCCCGCCGGGTCTCGCCCCGGTAGTCGGCCGCAACCCGCTTCAGGTAGCAGATCCCGATCGGGGCGTCGATCTCCTTGCGCCGGCAGGCGTCCTCGCAGGGGCGGGCGCACATCCGGCCGAGGCAGCCCGGGAAGACGTTGCTCTCCTTGTTCAGCTCGTAGGAGTCGGCGTAGCGGCCGTCGGCGATGAGGGCGATGTAGCGCGAGATGTCGGTGTGGGAGGGGCAGGCCGTCATGCACGGGATGTTGTCGTTGAACCACTGGGGGTCGCCCGTGTAGATCGGGTACCGCTTGCCGGCGCGCTGGACGAACGGGGTGTAGAAGGAGGCGTCGACGAAGGCGAGCAGGCGGAGCCGGCGCCCGGTCTCGATGTCGATGTCATCGTAGCCCTGGCCGGCGACGCCGTAGGAGGCGAGGTCGCCAGTGACGACGTTGATCTCCCCCAGGTCCATCGGCCGGAATCGATCCGGGGTGGCACCGCAGGAGGGGCAGGCATCGGGCGGCGTAGCTCCCTCATGGATCCAGCCGCAGACCTTGCATCGGAACATGGCCGGGGGTCACCTCTCGACGAACGCGGCAGGGCATCGGGCACATTGGGCGGCACCGGGCGAACCGGCGTCGTCGGGCCACGGTGCGAAAAGTATACAAGCCGGTTCCGCCTCCGAATGCCGCCCGGTGGAGGCAGTGGCAAGGGTGCAGCAGTCGGCGGGGAACCGCCCTACCGCCGCCCCAGCACCTCCGGGTTGACGCAGGCCGGCGGCTCCTCCCCGCGGAGCACCGCGAGCAGGTTGCGCGATGCCAGCGACGCCATCGCGTCGCGGGTCTGGACCGTGCCGGAGGCGGTGTGAGGCACGACCGTGCAGTTGGGCAGGGCGACGAGGGGGTGGTCGGCCGGCAGCGGCTCCGGATCGGTGACGTCGAGACCGGCGGCGAATATCTCGCCGTCGCGCAGCGCGGCGACGAGCGCGTCGGTGTCGACGACCGGACCGCGGGCGGCGTTGACGAGGACGGCCGTCGGCTTCATCAGGCCGAACTCCCGTTTGCCCATCAGGTGGTGCGTCTCCTCCGTCAGGGCGACGTGGAGGGTGACGAAGTCCGCCTCCCGCAGGAGGTCGTCAAGCGGTCGGAAGGTCACTTCCAGCTCCGCCTCGGCCACCTCGTCGCGGTACGTGTCGTAGACGAGGACGGTCATGTCGAAGCCCCTGGCCCGTTTGGCGACCTCCTTCCCGATCCGGCCAAAGCCGACGATCCCGAGCGTCGCCCCGGTCACCTCCTGGCCGAGCAGCAGCGTCGGCCCCCAGGTCTGCCACTTGCCGGCCCTAACGTAGTCGACCCCCTCGACGACGCGACGGGCGGCGGCCATCAGGAGCGACCAGGTCGCATCGGCCGTGGCGGCCGTCAGGACGCCGGGGGTGTTGCAGACGGCGACGCCGCGCTCGGTCGCTGCGGGGACGTCGACGTTGTCGTAGCCGACCGCGAAGTTGGAGACCACCCTGAGCTGCGGTTCGCGGTCGAGGACGGCGCCGTCGATCGTGTCGGTGAGGAGGGTCAGCGCCCCTTCGCAACCACGGAGGAGATCGGCCAGTTGCGCCGCCGAGGGCGGCAGGTCGCCCGCCCAGAGGCGCACCTCGCACGCCTCCCGGACGAGGTCCAGGCCGGCCTGCGGGATGACCCGGGTGACGGCGACGAGCGGGCGATCGGACCTGGACATGCGACCCCTCCTCTGACCGGTGGATCCTGGCGCCGGCACCGATTGTCCGGCAGGAGGGCCAAGCTGGAAAGGGCGCCCCGTCCGCGGCCCGTTCACCAGCGGGCACCGATCCGGGGGGCCGGCCCCCTACCCGAACGCAGGCGGGCAGCGAAGCACGGCACCTCCCCGGACGTTCCCGCCCACCGTTCGCCTCCGAGACCCGACGATCCAACGCGGCGCCGTCACCGTCCCGGTGAACGAAACTCCTGCCGGTCTCGCTCCGGCGGCGGCGAACGGCAGGAGATCGGAGGTGGTGAGAGTCTGTGTCGGCGGCCTGCCCGTCAGGGCGGCGGGAAGTTTGCCGGACGGAGCGGCGTGGACCCTGCAAGCCGCGGCACGGTCCCTGCCGGGTAGGGGAGGCGTGGGGTGGGCCGAGTCGAGGCAAGTCGGCGGCCCCGGCGCGGCCCGGGTGGCTCCACGCCGGGTGGGCGCGGCGTCAGGAGGTATGCATCATGGATAGCCCGGCCTTCGGTACGGTCCGAAACCGCAGGCGGCTCCTCCTTGGCGGTACCGTCCTGGCGGTGCTCGCCGGCACCGCGCTTCTCGCCTCGTCGGGCCCCATGGGCGGTGTCTCCCGGTCCTTTGCCCAGTCGGCCCCCACCCCGACGCCCGTGGCCCTCGTCTTCGACCGGCCCACGGCGACCCCGACGCCGCGGGTGGTGGCCGTTCCTTCGCCCGCGTCGACGCCCGACCAGGACGCGTCGCCCGCGACTCCGTCGGGCGCCACCCCGGCGGCGACCCCGTTGGCGTTCCCCTCGGCGGTACGGCGGGCATCACCCGCCGCCGCTGCTTCGCCAGCGTTGCCGGCGTCCGCTACGCCACGCCCGACCACCGCCCCGACCGCAACGGCGACCGCGACTGCGCCCCCGACCGCGACCGCCACGGCGACCGCCGAGCCGAGCCCGACCCCGATCCCTCGGGTGGTCGTTACGCCGACTCCGACACCGATCCCGACTCCGACTCCGACTCCAACTCCGACCCCGACGCCAGCTCCTGCGACCGCGACGCCGAACCCGTCGCCGGCACCCCCGACCTCGACGCCCACGCCGACCCCGGCCCCCGGGGCTCGCGCGGTCTTCGCGGCCGACAATTGGACCGGCGGTTACTACCGCGGCGACGCGCTCGCTTACGGCCGCCCCTGGGTCGCCGTCTACGGCGCCCAGAGCGCCTACCCCCGGGCGACGCTGGCGTTCGCGCTCGACGCGGCGCCGGACGGACCGGCGACCCTTACGCTCGTCGGCCTGGACGACGA
>CADCWF010000364.1 GCA_902806345.1 uncultured Thermomicrobiales bacterium | reverse complement strand
CGCCGCGGGTGACCAACAGGGTGGCTTCGCCGTCTTCCTCCCAATCGTAGACGTCGTCGCCGACCTCGCGGGCGGGGAGGCAGACCGCTGCCATCTCCCACCCTGCCAGCCGCGGAACCGGCGTCGGCAGCAGGCTCGCCTGGACGACGGCGTCGCGCGCCACCTCGGCTTCGACATGGCCGCGCTTCTCATCCGGTTGAGACCGGAGGCGGCGGTTGTCGCGGGTCGCCCGTAGGCGGACCATGGTGCGGTCGAGGATGGCCGGGAACTCGACCGGTTCGGGCGGCTTTTGAAGGTAGTCGTCGGCTCCGCGCCGCTGGACCTCGATCGCCACCGTCTCGGAGCCGAACGGGGCCGTCATCACCACAGCCAAATCGCCGCCACCACCGTGGACGCGGTCGAGCGGCTCGGGGCCGTCCATGACCGGCATCGAGACATCGCAGATGATCAGGTCGGGCCGGAACCGCTCGATCGCTTCGATCTCCTCCGCCCCGTCGGCGGCGGTGTCGACCTCGAAGCCGCGGGCCGGGAGCCGGACTCGGAGCAGGCGGTAGAACTCGGCGGCGGCGGGGTCGTCGAGGACGCGCAGCGGCGGCTCCGCCGGGGAATCGGGGACCACCGGCGGCGGAGCGGCGACCGTTGGGGCCGTCGCGATCACGTCCCACCTCCGCCGCCGGCGACGCGGTCGACCATGGCGATCAACTCGTGGAGCTCGAATCGCTCTTGCATCAGGTCGGCAATCCCCAGATGGTCGAACACGGCGGGCGGACGGACGAACATCTCCAGGTTGGCGGTCATCATCACCACCGGTACACCGCGGGTTGCCGGCCCTGCCCCGGGCCGCCGCAGCGCGCCGATGTCGTCCGGGCCCGGCATCCGGACATCGAGCAGCGCCAGCTACGGCGCCTCCCGCTCGGCGATTGAGACCGCTTCCTCGCCGTCGGCCACCGCGAGCACATGGTAGCCCCTCCCGGCCAAGATCGTGACGAGGCGACGAACCGGGGCGTCGTCGGCGACGAGGATCGTCGAGCCCGCGCCCTGGCGAACGACCGGCGAGAGCCGGTTCAACAATGAGTCGCGCTCGTCCACCGGCTTTCCCAGATGGGTGATGGCGCCGAGCTTTTGGCCCTGCCGTCGTCCGACACGATCTAGAGGATGGTGACCGGGACCGGGCTCGATTGCGGGTAGGTCTTCGGCCACTCGATGCCGATGTCCCTGCAGGCTGCTGGCGTACCTCGTCCATCCACTGGGCGACGATGTCCCGGTTGTCCCGATGGACGATGATGCCGACCTGTCGCCCCAGGATCTTCCCAAGCAGATAGCCAAGCAACCGCTCGAACGACGGGCTGACGAACGTCCGGTTGCCTTCGGTGTCGACCACGGGCTCGTCGTGGGTGCCCCCGACCATCGCTGGGACCCGCTCCTCGCTGGCCCGCACAATCACCTCCGCCTGGGCGCGGCGGGCGATCTCCTCGTCGCGCCCGGGTGGCTGGCGTAGAGTCGGGCTAGCAGGGTCAACAACTCCGACAGTCGCGGCGGCAGCTAGTGCGACTCGTAGTCGGTCGTGTAGAGGGTCCCGAACAAGGAGTCGTCGAGACGCCGGATCGGCACCGAGATGTAGCTGCTGATAGCGGGGAAGGCCAGGGTGGCCGCGGACGCGCACCGGAGCGGGTCGGCCCGGACGTCGTCGACCGGGAGCGAATCCAGCCCGACCGAACCGGCGCTGGCGCTGGCGCTTCGGAAGGTGTCCTGGAGCGGAAACGTCCGGATACCTGAATCGTCGTCAACACCGCCCGGGGAGCGGCCGGCGAGCACCGTCGACCCGCCCCAGCTCGGGTCAATCCGGGTAATGACGGCGGTCTGAATCCCGCACTGTTCCGACACCGGAGCGAGGAGCTTGGCCGTTGCCTCGGCGCGGGAGCCGAAACGCTGGTCTGCCAACCTGGAGAGACCGGCGAGGAGGAGCGGCTCGCTGTGGTCGATCCTTCCTGCTGCCGTTCGGGGGGGGCGAACACGCGCGCCACAACGGTCCCTCGGGTCGTCTGGGTCCCCCGCCGTTTGGTTGGAGATCGCGGCCGGTCGGCGCCCAACGTTCTTCTCGGTACCACGGCCGGCAGGCCGGCGGTGGAAGGCGCCGAGTCCTGCCATCGGAACGCGAGCAATGCACCCCGTCGTTCCGCGTCGTGCCGCGGTGTCGGTCGTGTGCCAGCGGCGGTTCGGGCGCTCCCGCGTTGCGGCGGCGGGCGTCAGGCGCGACCATTGCGCGGCACGGACCGGACTAGCCTGAGGGCCGTCCGCAGCGCGAGCAGAGGAGGCAGGGACCATGTGCGGCCGGTACGTCATCGCCGGCACCACCGAGCTGTCGGAGCGCTTCCAGTTGCGGTCGCTGCCCGAGGGGTGGCTGCCGACGTGGAACGCTGCTCCGTCGCAGCGGTTGCCGACGGTGGTCGAAGAGGAGGGAGGCGACCGTGTTGGCCGCCTGATGCAGTGGGGCCTGATGCCGCGCTGGCGGCGCGACGGCCAGCCGGGGGTGGCGCCGATCAACGCCCGGGCCGAGACGCTGCTCGAGAAGCCGATGTTCAAAGGGCTCGTCGCCCGCCGTCGCTGCCTCGTGCCGATCTCGGGGTTCTACGAGTGGCAGGCGACCGGGGGCCGCAAGCAGCCGTTCTACGTGACCGCGAAGGACGGCGGGATCTGGGCGCTGGCGGGGCTCTACGACGAACGCGAGGGGCCGGACGGCGAGCCGGAGGTCTCCTACGCCGTGGTCACGACCGCGGCGAACCCGCTGCTTCGCCCCCTCCACGACCGGATGCCGGTCATCCTGCCGCGGGAGGCCGAGGACGAGTGGCTCAGCCGCGATGTGACCGACCCCCTCCAGGTGGAGCGGCTGCTGCAGGCCTACCCCGAGGAGCGGATCGACCTCTGGCCGGTCGACCCCGCGGTCGGCAACGTCCGCAACAACGGCCCGGAGCTGATCGCACCGGCGGCGGCGCAGCGCGGCCTCCTCGAGGGGTAGGCTCAGCCGCTGCTCTCCGGAAGCCGACCAGGGGTTCGTCCCCCCTCAATCGTTCGCCAGCAAGCGGTGGCTGCCACGTCATAGCTACCCCGAAAGGGAGCGGGCCGAAGCCACGAAGGACCCCGAGGACGGTCGGTGCCAATCCGACGCATCCGGGGGGACGAACCACGAGACCGTCTCGGCATCACGGCAAACGAGATATCGCCATCGCGCGGGCGAGTGGCGAGCGGGATGGGCATGGGGCCAGGTAGGCACCCACGTTGCCCCCCAGATCGGGTTCTACACGTAGTCGAACAGGGCGATCCAGGCCAGGAGCTGGACGACGAGCGCGGTGGCGAGCGTGAAGCGTCCGGCGAAGCGGTCGGACCGGGCCAGGAACCAGGCGAGCGTAGCGTTCATCGCGGTGACGCCGACGACGATTAGCGGGATGCGCCAGAGGGTTCGCGGCGGTCCCCAGCGGTCGGGGATGCCGGCGGCGTCGAGGTGCTGGACGAGGACGGCGGGCAAGCCCGTGCCCGCCGTGGCGAGCACGATCGCCATCGCGAGGGCGCCGACTAGGTTCGCCGCCAGGAGGCCGAGGGCAATCCGATCTCCGGCGAGATCGGCGCCGGCGAACGCGGTGGGAAGCCGGAAGCTTGGCCGCGCGGGCAACGTTCGGCGGACGCGCGATGCCGTCGTCGGACGGCGGCTCGACCGGGATGGCTGGGTGGCCTGGTCGGCTCCGTCCCAGGTGGCGGCTTCGGTCGCCGACGGCAGCCAGTCGTCGAGGTCATCGGCCCAGGCGTCGGGGTCGAGGGGGTCGGGTGGCGGTCGCTCGGCGCCGGGTCCGGCCGTCGGTGCGACCGAACCCCGTCGTGCCCCAGGAGGGCCGCCGGGCGCCGACGAACCAGGATCACCGGTGCGACCGGACCGCGTGGATCCCTGTTGCCTGGCCGGTGCGCCGGTCGCGACCGGGTCGCGCCCCGCCGTTTGGTCGGGCCGATCATTCACTCCGGTTGAGGTGTTGCGGATCTCACCGGACCGCGAGGCGCTCGCCGCCTCGGCGGACTGACGGGGGGAGGCCGGAACAGGGCGGGAGTTGGCTGTCGGCGGCGCCTGGCGCGTCGGATTCGCTGCTCCGGCGGGCGGGCTCGCCGGCCGGGACGTGCCGCTGGGAGCGTAGCGCTGGACGATCGCCGAACCTGGGGGGGGAGGGGAGAGGGAGCCTGGCTGCGACGGCTGGCGCTCGCCGGCGCCGGCGCCCGCTGGTGTCCTCGAAGTCGGATCATCCCGCCGGGGGGGCTGTCGTCCAGTGGGGTCGTCCGGCGGCCGATCCGCCATCGTTTGCTCCCGCCCGGCCTCGGGCCGTGTCCACGCTCGTCCAGTGCCGATGCCGGCGGTCAGCATAGCATGGCCCTTCCCGGCTCCCGCCGCCTAGCGGTGACCACGGGTGCTCTCGCCGAATCGGTGGTGGCTCCGCGGATCCGGGGTAACCGGACGACAATCCAGCCGGAGCCTCGGAGCCTACCCTGCCGGGGTCGCGATCGCCCCGGGCGTCGCCAGGACCGGCGTCGCCGGCGGGATGGTCGGCGGCGGCGGCGCCGGTGCCGCGAGCGGCGGCTGGAAGCTGCCGGCGAAGGGCGTCGGCGTCGGGCCGAGCGACGAGTCGATCGCCGCGGCCTGGCGCTGCTCCTCCAGCCAGCGGTCGGTCCGGACCTGCTCGATACGGGTGATCTGGGCGTCGGTCAGCGGCCGCGCCGGGTCCGTCTCCTCGACCCGTACGATGTGCCAGCCGAACTCCGTCTCGAACGGTTCGCTCGTCTCTCCAGGCTGGAGCGCGAAGGCGGTCTCGGCGAACGGCGCGACCACCTCTTCGGCGACGAACCAGCCGAGGTCGCCGCCGGTGCCCGCGGTGGCTTCGTCGGAGGACCGGGTCCGGGCCAGCTCCGCGAAGTCCGCGCCGTTCTCCAGCTCGGCGGCGAGTTCGCGGGCAAGATCCTCGGTGGCGACGAGAATGTGCCGCCCCTTGACCTGGGGCGCCACCTGGCCGATCTCGGTGGCGAGCACCGAGCGGACCTCTTCGCGGGCGACGGCCGGCACGGCGACGAGGCGCCGGTAGTCGTCACGGTTGAGGCGGGCCTCGGCGAAGAAGGAATCCTCGAAGTTGGCCAGCCCCGCCTCGGCGGTCGAGCGGGCGGCGGCGGGGTCGGGGGAGGCGACCGCGTCGGCGGCCAAGGTATCGGGTCCGGGCGTCGCGGCCGGAGCACCCGGCGGGTTCGGCAGCGGGGCCGGCGTCGGCGCGAAGCCGGCTTGCCCCATCTCCGCCAACGCCTGGTCCCGGGCGGTCGCGGTCGCCGTGGCGGCGCGCGCCGGGATCAGCGTCGGGGACGGGGTGGGCGTCAGGAGCGGGGTGTCCGGCGGTTCGAACTGGCGGAGCATCCAGAGATCGGCCTCCTCGGCGGAGACGTCTCCGCCGAGCTCGTCGAGCCCGCGGAGGAAGAGCCGGTCGTCGACCATCCGCGAGAGCGTGGTCTGGTCGACGTCGGTGCTGCCCCAGACATCCGGCACCTCGGCCAACGACTGCTGCGCCAGTTGCAGGTACTGGCCGCCCTGATCCGGGCCGACCACGCCGGCGAACTGCTCGTATTGCCGGGCCTGCTCGAGGAGGTCGACGGCGCGAACCTTCCAGTAGTCGGCCCGGCGGATGGCGACGCCGTCGACCGTGGCGAGCGTCTGCCGCGGCTTCAGGACGTACTCGTTGAGGGCGCCGCCGACGAGCAGGAGAACGATCAGGCCGGCGGCAACGGCCATCGCGATCCTGACGATCCGCTGGCGTTGCAGGTCGCGCTCGTGGCGGGAGACGCGCTTCTTGCGGACGGGCACCGTCGGCTGGCCGCCGGCCCGGCCCCGCAGCCGCTCGATCCGCGCCCGCAGCCATGCTGAACGGCGGATGGCGCCGCGGGTGGGCGGGCCGCTGGAGCGACCGGGGCGGTGGCCGGAGGACGGATTCCTGGACTGTGACGCCTTGCCCGAGCCCTTCGGTGGATTTTGGCCCGGTCCGCGCCGCGCTCCGTTGCCGCCGCTGGCCATCGGCCCTCGCCTTCACTGCCCTCGCCGACGGGCGGGATGAAACGAAGCGGGGAGGCCGTCGCCTCCCCGCCCTTGGGAGCCTGCCGCGCTCCGGGTTCGGCTCCGCCCGCGGGCTAGCGCGAGGCGGTGGTGAACGGGAGCAGCGCGACGTGACGGGCGCGCTTGATCGCGGTCGTCAGGGAGCGCTGGTGCTTGGCGCAGGTGCCGGCCTTGCGGCGCGGCTCGATCTTGCCGCGCTCGGAAATGTGGCGCCGCATGCGGGCGATGTCCTTGTAGTCGACATCGCCGATGTTATCCGTGCAGAAGGGGCAGATCTTGCGGCGACCGAAGCCGCGGCCACCGCCCCCGCCGCGGCGCGGACCGCGGTCACGGTCGCCGCCGCGACCGCCCCCGCCACCGGGACCGCCAGGGCCACGCCCGCCGCCACCGCCGCCGAAGCCGCCGCCTCCCCCTCCGCCGAAGCGGGTGCGCGGGGCGTCACCTTCCGGCCCCGCCCCAAACCGCTGGCGAGGGGCCTCGCCTTCCGGCCGCGCCGGTCCTTGTCCTTGTCCCTGGGGCTGGTTTCGATCGTCCACGTCTCGCTCGCTCCTTGCCTGGTCGCGCCGCGGCCGCTGGCCATCAACGCAGGATTGCTCAATGGCGTCTGCGCCCTAGAAGGGCACCTCGTCGATATCGCCGCCGGGGCCGTCGAAATCGTCGGCGTCCCGGCCGCCCTGGGCGGTTCGGCCGCCGCCCTCGCCGCGGTTGCCGAAGCCACCGCCACCCTCGACTCCTCGGTTGCCGAAGCCGCCCCCGCCGCCGCCGAAGTCGCCCCCGCTGTCGGTCCGGGAGCCGAGCAGTTGGAGTTCCGTCGCGTTGACGTCCAGGGACGTCTTGGTCTGGCCGTTCTGGTCCTGGTACTCGCGGGCTTCGAGCCGGCCTTCGACGTAGACCTGCTTGCCCTTGACGAGGTAGCCCTGCTCCGTGAGCCGGACCATCGATTCGGCGAGGCCGGCCCAGGCCGTCACCCGGAACCAGTTGGTGCGGTCCTGCTGCTGGCCGCTCTGGTCGCGGTAGGAGCGGCTGACGGCCATCGTGAACTGGACGTTCAACTTGCCGCTCGGCGTGTAGCGTGTCTCCGGGTCGCGGCCCAGGTTGCCGATCAAAATGACCTTGCTGATGCCCGCCATCGCCGCCTCCCGCGCCGCTTTCTGGCTGCCCGCCCTAGCTCGGGCTCTGGTTTCCGGAGTCGTCGGAACCGGCGGACGGTGCAGCCCCGGCTTCGGTAACAGCCTCGGCTGAACCGGCGCCCGTGCCGGCATCGTTCGAGACAGCGTCTGCGGCCGCGTCGGAGGCGGTGGCCTCGTCGCCGACCGCGACGAGTTCCGCCTCGGCCGCCTCCGCCACGTCGTCGGCGGCTGCTGGCGACTCGGCGACGGCCTCGGCGTCGTCCGCGATCCGGGCGCTTTCGGCATCCACGGGGAGGTCGACCGCTTCGTTCGCCGCGACGGTCGCCGCGGCGTCCGTGGCGTCTGAATCGGCGGTGGCCACAGCGGCCTCGGTCTGGGCCTCGGCGCTGGCGGTCCTGGCGGCCTCGGCGGCCGCCCTGGTTGCGGCGACCTGGGCGGCGGTGTAGGCGGCCGCCGCCGCGTCCTCGGCGTCGTACTCCTGCTGCTCGAGCACCTTCGGATCGACCGGGATCGGCTCGTAGGAGGTCATCAGGTAGCGCATGACCCGCTCATTGAGCTTCAGCTCGCGCTCCACCTCCTCGACCCGGTTTGGGGCGAGGTGGAGGTGGTAGACGGTGTAGAAGCCGTCGCGCAGGTCGCGCCCGCCGTGGCGGATCGGGTAGGCGAGGCGGCGGCGCCCCCATGGGGAGTCGCGCAGTGTCTCCTCGATGGTGCCGTCGGCGGCGGTGATGTATCCCGCCACCTGTTCGAGGGCGCCGGGGAGTTCCTCCTCGGTGACCTCGGGGTGGAGGATCGTCATCAACTCGTAGTTTCGGGGCGCACGGTTCGTGATATCGCGCAACTGGGGCTCCTTCCTCCGGGTATGCCCCGCTGGTGCTCGTCCGGTGGGGTCGCGCACCCACCCGGCCCGCGGGGCAGAAAGGCTCATTGGGTTGTCCCGGGCATTCCCCGGCCAACGACGAATGGTAGCACGGGTCGAGGAGTCGAGAAGGAGCGAGTCGTCAGTCGTCAGTCGTGGACGAGCCTGCGTCCTCCCCCTCCTACTCCGACTCCTCGACTCACGACTCACGACTCACGACTCGTCTAGAATCGGCACCAAGCCCGGACCGACTGCCTCCACCCGAAGGGATGCGCCCGGTGAACCTCGACTACGCCTTCAGGCGGCTGCTCCAGATGGCGCCGCTGCTGCTCGGCATCTCGGTGCTCGGCTTCTCGATGATGCACCTGGCGCCGGGCGGGCCGACCGCGCTCTACACCCTCAACCCCAACGTCACCGCCGAGGATATCGAGCGGATCAAGGAGGCGTGGGGTCTCAACGACCCGCTCCACGTCCAGTACCTCCGCTGGGCCGGCAACATGATCAGCGGTGACTTCGGCAACTCGTTCCGCGGTGGCGCCGAGGTGCGCGACCTGATTGTCGAGCGGGTGCCGGCCACGCTCCAGTTGATGGGCACCGCCTACCTGGTCGCCGTCGTCCTCGGGTTCGTGATCGGCGCCCTCGGCGCCTTCCGCCAGTACTCCGTCTTCGATTACCTGGCGACCACGGGTGCCCTGGTCACACTCTCGATTCCAACGTTCTGGTTCGGCCTGATGGTCATCTTCGTCTTCTCGGAGCGGCTCGGCTGGATCCCCTCCGGCGGCACCCAGACACTCGGCAGCGGCGGCGGCGGCCTGCTCGACCGCCTCCACCACCTCGTCGCCCCGGCCTCCGTCCTCGGCCTGGTCCTGACCGCGCAGTGGAGCCGCTACTTCCGGACGAGCCTGCTCGAGACGAAGAACCAGGAGTATGTCCGGACCGCCCACGCCAAGGGTCTGGCCGAGCCGACGGTGCTGCGGCGGCACATCCTGCGGAACGCCGTCCTGCCGGTGATCGCCCTGGCCGGTGTCCAGCTCCCGGCCGTCTTCTCCGGCGCCCTCGTCGCGGAGAGCATCTTCGGCTGGGCCGGCATGGGGCGCCTGTTCCTCGACGCCCTGACCTACCGCGACTACCCGATCCTGATGGCGATGCTGATGATCACCGCCTTCCTGGTCGTCTTCGGCAACATGCTGGCCGACATCGCCCTCGGCCTGGCCGACCCCCGGATCGGGGCGAGGTCCTGATGGCGGCCAGCCAAGCGGTGGCACTGCCGGCGATCCCCGAGCGGCGGTCGCGGTCGGAGTCGATAGTCGGCCAGATCTGGCGTCGGTTCCGCCAGCACCGGCTGGCGATGGCCGGCCTGGCGGTGATCTGCTTTCTTTTCCTGGCCGCCGTCTTCGCCCCGGTCATCGCCCCCTACGACCCGGAACAGGTCAACCCGATTGCCCGCCACCAGCCGCCGCTCTCGGCCGGCCACCCGCTCGGCACTGACGAGATCGGGCGGGATGTCCTCAGCCGCCTCCTCTACGCCGGAAGGGTGTCGCTCGTGGTCGGATTCGCGGCGATGGCCGTGACGGTCATCGTCGGCTCGGTCGTCGGCCTCATCTCGGCCTACTACGGCGGCAAGGTTGACGCCGTTCTGATGCGGCTGACCGATGTCTTCCTCTCGTTCCCGACGATCTACCTGCTGCTGGTGCTGGCGGCGTTCGTCCAGCCGTCGGTCCTCTCGATCACCCTGATCGTCGGCGCCACCGCCTGGATGGAGGTAGCCCGGATCGTCCGCGCCCAGTTCCTGGCGCTCAAGGAGCAGGATTTCGTGCTGGCGGCGCGGGCCCTGGGGGCGACGGCGCCGCGGATCATGGGGCGCGAGCTGCTGCCGAACGGGATCGGCCCGATCATCGTTGCCGCCACCCTCCAGGTGGCGAACGCGATCCTGGCCGAGTCCTACATCTCGTTCCTCGGCTACGGCATCCAGCCGCCCCAGGCGAGCTGGGGGATCATGCTCAACAACGCCCAGGACTTCTTCACCCGCGCCCCCTGGCTGGCCGTCTTCCCCGGCGTCGCGATCACCCTGGCGGTGCTCGCCTTCAACTTCATCGGCGACGGCCTGCGGGACGCATTCGACCCGCGGCAGCGGGTGGGATAGTCGCGACTGACGCCACGATCGACGGCTCGCCGCCGAGCGCAAGCCGCGACCGGGAGGGCGCATGCGCCGGGACAGCCCCAAAGTGCCAGCCCCTGGAGGCGGGCTGCCCGGCACCCCGCGGGGGGTGGCAGTCCTCGGCTCGGCCGCGGATCGGCGGGTGCTCGCCGTGCTCTGCCTCGCCTCGGTAGTGGCGGTCGTCAACTTCATGGCGGTGTCGCCGCTCCTGCCGGTGATCGCGCGCGACCTCCGCTCGAGCGTTCCCCTCGTCGGCCAGGTGACCGCCGCCATCACGCTCCTGAGCGCTGTCGCGGGTCTTGCCATCGGACCGATCACCGACCGGAGCGGCACCCGACGGCTGATGGTCGGCGGGGTGGTCTGTGTTGCACTGAACCTGATCGGCACCGGGCTGGCGCCGACCTACCCCCTCCTGCTCCTCCTTGCCGTCGTCGGCGGTCTGGGAGACGCAATCCTCTTCGGACTGCCGTTGGCCATCGCCGGTACGCGGTTCGAGGGAGCCGCTCGCCGCCGAGCGATCGGCTGGACCTCGGCCGCGCTCTCGCTCGGCGGCATCGTCGGGGTGCCGGTCATCGCCGCGGTCGGTGGCGCCCTTGGGTGGCGCGCCGCGCTAGTCGGCGTCGGACTCCTGGCCCTGACCGCGGCGCCGGTCGTCGCGGCCTGGCTGCCGGCCGATGCGGTCGCCGCCGACGCTCCGTTGCGGTTGCCCGCGTTGCTTGCGGCCTACCAGCCGCTGCTGCGCCACCGTCCGACGCTCGTCCTCTACGCGGTGAACGGTCTGCGGGCCGCGGCCTGGATCGGGGTCCTGACGTACCTCGGCGCGTTCCTGGCCGATCGGTTCGGGCTCGACCCGTCCGGAGTCGGGTTGGCCTACATGGTCACCGGGGTCGGCGTCTTCCTCGGCAACGCCTTGGGAGCGAGCCGGTTCGGGCCGATCCCCCTGCGCTGGCGGGTCGCCGGCGGCGCCGCCCTCCAGGGGGCGCTGCTTGCAGCGCTGTTCGCCCTCCCGCTCGCTCTGGTGACGGCGGTGGTGGTGCTGTTCGTCACGGCGTTCGCCGGCGCGGTCACGTTCGTCGCCGTGGCTACCCTGCTCATCGACGAGTCGCACGCCGGGGCCGGGACCACGATGGTGTTGAACGGCTCGGTCTTCAATCTCGGTTCGGCCGTCGGTGCCGCGTCAGGCGGGGGGCTCCTGGCGGTCGGGGGCTACGAGGCCGCGGGCATCGGCCTCGCCTCGTTCGCGGTGCTGGCGGCGCTGCTCGTGTTGGCAACCGGCCGCTCCGCTCCACCGCATCGGTTGAGCACCGTTGGAGATGGGTGACCGGAGGCGAGGGAGTCGATCTGTCGCCGCCGGTCGGCGACCGCCGCGATGGCTTGCTGGCTCGTGCGACCGCGTCAACCCGTACAATGCCGGTCCATTCCACGGTTGGGCTGCTGCGGCCCCCGGGGCCCGCTTCGTCCCGGACGGATACGGACTGCAACGGAAAGGAACCCCGATGGCGCATTCCCCCGATCCTCGATACGCGGCCCTCCTCGACGGCCTCCTCGGCGGCCGAATCGACCGTCGTTCAGCCATGAAGCGGGCGAGCGCGCTCGGTCTCGGCGCGGCGGCGCTCTCCGGCCTGCCGGTCGTTATGGGGATGGCGGAGCGGGTGGCCGCTCAGGAGGGCGGCGGCGAGTTGATCGTCGGCGCCTCCCAGGAGGCGGTCAACTTCAACCCGCTCCTCTACGCCAACACCGGCCCCGAAACGCTGCCCGAAGTCCTGATGTTCGACAGCCTGATGAAGATCACCCCGGAGGGGGAGTATGTCGCCAATCTGGCGACCGAGGTGCCGACCCGGGAGAACGGCGGAGTCTCGGAAGACGGCCTGACCTGGACGTTCAAGCTGCGCGACGACGTGAAATGGCATGACGGCGAGCCGTTCACCGCCCGCGATGTCCAGTTCACTTGGGAAACTGTCATGAACCCGGACGTGGCCGTCCGCTCCCGGACCGGCCACGACAAGGTCGCGTCGGTCGAGACGCCCGACTCCTCCACCGTCGTGATGACCCTGACCGAGCCCTTCGCCCCCTTCCAGGCGCTCTGGACGAGCGGTGTCACCGGGATCATCCCGGCCCACATCCTCGAGGACGTCGACGTCAACACGGCCCCCTTCAACACGCAGTCGCCGATCGGCACCGGCCCGTTCAGGTTCGTCGAGCACGTCGGCGGCGACCACCTGACCGTCGAGCGGAACCCGGACTACCACGGCGGGGCACCGGGGCTGCAGCAGGTGATCGTCAAGTTGGTGCCCGAGATCCCCGTCCTCTTCACCCAGTTCAGGACCGGCGAGGTCGATGTCGTCGACTACCAGGGCCTGCAGCCGGACCGGGTCGAGGAGGCCCTGGGGCTGGAGGACCGGGTCGTCGTCAGCAAGGGCAGCAATTTCGTCGAGTTCATCTACTTCAACAACACGCTGCCGCAGTTCCAGGACAAGCGGGTCAAGCAGGCGATCTACCACGCGACCGACCGCCAGACCGTCGTCGACACGATATACTACGGCCTCCAGAACCCGACCCTGACCTACCTGCCGCCGACCCACTGGGCCTACAACCCGGACGTCAAGCAGTACCCCTACGACCTCGACGCCGCGAGGACCCTGCTGGACGAGGCGGGCTTCGTCCCCGGCGCCGACGGCGTCCGCGAGCGGGACGGCGTCCGCCTCGCCTTCCGGATGTCGACCAGTGCCGGCAACCAGGCCCGAGAGAGCGCCCAGCTCGTGCTCCAGCAGGCGTACAACGAGATCGGCGTCGAGATGTCGATCGACAACCGGCCCGCTTCCACCCTCTGGACGGAGGACGTGCCGGCCGGCAACTACGACACCCTGATGGTCGCCTGGGACAACGCGATCCAGAGCGACCCGGACCCGACCTCCCGCCTCCACTCGACGATGATCCCGTTCGAGGGTGGCGGCGGCGCCAACTACGTGGCGTTCAAGAACGAGGAGGCCGACCGCCTGATGGAGGAGGGGGTCCGCGAGACGGACCAGGAAGCACGCGCCGAGATCTACCGGCAGCTCCAGGCGATCCTGGCCGAGGAGCTGCCGTGGGCACCGCTCTTCAACAACGTCGACAACTTCGGCCACAAGGCGACCGTCCAAGGCTACCGTTCGAACCCCTACCTGGCGACGAACTTCGACAACGCCGCCGAGCTGAGCATTACGGAGTAGCCCTCACCCCCAAACCCCTTCTCCCGCTGCGGCAGGCGAGGGGGAATGGCGGCGTCGGGAACCGGGACCACGGCATACGGCGTTCGATCCTCCGCCCTGGTTGTCTACGTGATGTGAGGCTCCCCTCTCCCTCGCGAGGGAGAGGGGTCGGGGGCGAGGGCTGGCGCCACCGGGGCGCCCGGTCATCACCCGGAATTCCGCTCGGGGGCAACGCATGAAGCGGGCGTACGAGTACGTGGTAGTCGGCGTCGGCGGGCTGGGCAGCGCCGCCGCCTACCGCTTGGCGCGGGAGGCGGGGAGCGAGGTGCTGGCGCTCGAGCAGTTCCGGCTCGGGCACGACAACGGCGCCTCCCAGGACCACTCCCGGATCATCCGCCTCTCCTACCACGACCCCGCCTATACCGCTCTCACCCCCCACACCTACACGGCCTGGGCGGAGGTCGAGGAGGAATCAGGTGTCCAGCTTGTCTACAAGACGGGCGGTCTCGACCTGTGCGAGGCGGACACCCCCTACGCCGACGTCTACGCCGGTGCGATGCGGCGGGCGGGCATTCCCTTCGAGGAGTGGACGCCACGGGAGGCGATGGCGGCCTACCCGCAGCTCCGGCTCGACGACGGGCATCGCATCCTCTACCAGGCCGACACCGGGTTGGTCGACGCTCGCAAGGCGAACCAGGCCCACCAGCTGCTGGCCCGGGCGCACGGCGCAACGATCCTGGAACAAACGCCCGTCCGGGGCATCCGACCGACGGCCGACGGGGTTGAGGTCGAGACCGACCTCGCGACCTTCCAGGCCCGCTGCCTGATCGTCACCGCCGATGCCTGGACCAACCAGGTCCTGGCCGGGGCCGGGGTCTCCTGGCCGTTGACGGTGACCCAGGAGCAGGTGACCTACTTCGCGACGCCGCGGGTCCGGGAGTTCGCGCCGGACCGGTTCCCGGTCTGGATCTGGCACGGGCGAGACATCCTCTACGGCTTCCCAGTGTACGGCGAGGTGGCGACCAAGGCCGGGGTCGATGTCGGCGGCGACGTGGTGACGCCGGACGTCCGTACCTTCGAGCCTAACCCCCGGGCCCACGACCGGCTGATCCGCTTCCTGGAGCGCCACATCCCGGGCTTCACGGGGCCGGCGCTCTACACCAAGACGTGCCTCTACACGATGCCGCCGGACCGCAACTTCGTGGTCGACGTCCTGGCGGAGCACCCGCGGATCATCGTCGCCCAGGGTGCGGGCCACGCCTACAAGTTCGCCGCCCTCCTGGGCAAGATCCTCTGCGACCTCGCGGTCCACGGCCAGACTACCTACCCGATCGGCGCTTTCACGGCGGACCGGCCGGCGATCACCGACCCGGGCTATCCGCCGTCGTTCCGCATCTGATGCGAACCCGGGCGAGTTGGACGGGGGTGGACGGGGGACCGACCGAGTTGCGGTGGAGCGAGAGCCAGCCGTGATCGATGCTGGTTGGCTGCACGCGCTCGTCGACGACGAGGAGGCGGCAGCGCTCACGGCCGATCTGGTCTCTCACCGCAGCTACCCCGGCGAGGAGGGGGCGGTCCAGCGGGTCGTCGCCGACTGGCTCCGGGCCGCCGGCCTGGCGCCCGAGCTCCGGCCCACCGACGACGACGTCCGGC
>CADCWF010000363.1 GCA_902806345.1 uncultured Thermomicrobiales bacterium | reverse complement strand
GGTTCCGCGGCGGTCGCAGCCCCGCCGCCGCCGGAGCTCGACCGCTAGGCCGAAGGGGTCGCGTCGGCCGTCGGCGTGGCCAGGTCTTCGGCCGACACGGTGCTGAAGCCGACCAGGTTGTCGAACAGCAACTGGCCGTCCTCGTCGGCGAAGATGAAGAGCAGGGTCTCCTGACCGCGAGGCGGCCGCGTCGGTTCGTTGATGACGACGAACGCCGCAAGCTTGCCGTCGGGCATCACGGTCGCGTCAGTGACCGAGATCAGCCGGATGTACCCTTCTTCGGTCCGTGCCACCGGCGCTTCGGCCAGCCGTTCCTGGAGTGCTTGCGGCCCATTTGCGGCGAGCCCGCCGAACAGGACGCGGGCGCCGTTGTCGGTCGAATGGGCGGCGCCGCGCAGGTAGTCGCCGGCGTTCAGGCAGGCGATCACGGAGCGAACCGTCTCGATGATGCGGTCCTCTTCCTCGGCGCCGACACCCTCGCCGAGCGGCACCTGGAAGGTGACCGGGTCGATCTCGTCGCCGCTGCCGAGGACGGCTCCGACATCCTCGGCCGCGAGCGGCTCGATGTCACACTCTTCGGGGTTGATGGACCGCGATCCCAGCTGGGATTCGGACTCCTCATCCTGAGCGACCACGATGCCAGAGAGGAGCAGGGCCGCCACCGGTGCCGCGGCGAGAACGGACAGTCGGTGCATCGACGTGGTTCCTCCTGCTGCCCGCCGGACCGCGCCGGCGGCGTCCGGCGGCCCATACTACCAGCCCCTCTGCGAGCGGGGCGAACCGCGGAGATCCCCTCACCCAAAGCCTTGGCGTAGGCAGGGGTGCTTTGGTCGACCCGCCGCGAGCGGGCAGGCGCCACCGGACCGGAGAGCCCATCTGCCGTCGCCTCCGCAAGCTGGGAGCCGACGGCTCGCAACCGACAGCGTTCGGGGTTTGAGGCGATCCCGCAGTCGCGTCCCTTCCATCTGCCGAGTCGTTCGCTCGCGTGGCGCTATGGGGGCCGAGGGTTTAGCGCCGGATGGGCCGGACGCTCGCTCAATGCGGCCTACGTCACGAACTCCATCCGGACCCCGAACCGCATCTCAGCGAGGAGTCGCGACCGGGTTTCGTCCGCGTAGAGCCGAGCCACGTACGTCTCGTTCGGTTCGATTCCGTCGACGGTGACGGCGCTCGCTCCGCTCCGGCCGGCAAACTCGCCGTCCTCGCTCTCCCGCCCAACAAACAGGGATGCTACCGACCCGTCGGGCGTGCTCCACTCGACGCGGACGACGCCTGTTTCAGGGGCAAGCGGGTCGGGACTGGGGAGACGCCCGAGCGTCCCTTTCAGGAGAGACGTCTCCCATTCGATCAATCGCTCCTCGATGAACATGAAACCCCCGCGGGGCGGTGGGTAGCGCCGCCGGAAGATGCCGTGGCCGGTGAGCCGTTCGACCAGGTACTGTTCCCGGGCGCCCTCGTCCCACGGCTCCCACTCCGACGCAGTGACTGAGGGGACGTCCCGACCGCTCGCCAGTCCCGCCAACCCGCCAACCGGATAGCTCCGCACCAGGAGGTTGTAGGGGGCGCGGCGCGCCGGTTCGACGCCAGTCAGCCGGGCTACCGGTCGGACGGTTGGGTCCGGCAGGGCGAACCGCCACGGCCGAGGTCCGAGTCCGAAATCGACCCGACCGTCGTCACCGGGTCCGGATCCCTCGACGAGCTTCGTCGAGGAGACGGAGTCCCAGCCGGCGGCGGTGAAGCGCCCGAGTGTCCGGCGCAGCCCGATCTCCGGCCAGGGACCCTCGATCCGCTCGTTCGCGGCCACCCGGAGGAGCCAGCCGTGGGCCACCTTGGCCGCCGATGCCACCTCCAGGAACGACGCCTCCGCCTCGGTTCCGCCGCGGACGATGGAGACGACGCCACGGCCGAGCCAGGTCTCGGCCACAGCCACGGAACCGTCGGTCGAGCCGCCGTCGACGACGATCGCGGCGATGCCTTCGCCGGTGAGCCAGCGGAGCGTGTGCCCGAGCGTGGCCTCGTCGTTGCGAACCCGGAGGAGCGCGGTTACCCGCGCCTCCGGCCCATCCTCCAGCCGCTGCATGATGGCCACCGAGCCACCCGGGGCGAGGGCATCGTCCGGCGGTAGCGAGCCGGTGAAGAGGGGCGAGGCCGTCGCCCGCCGGAGGATGGCGTCGAGCTCCCGCGGCGACTGCGCCAGGCCGATCGGTCGCCCGGTCATGACCACCGCCGCGAACCGCCGTTCCAGGGCAGCGGCCAGGACCGCCGCGTCCGTCGTCGTCCAGCCGGTGCCGCGGCCGGGGATGAGCACCGCGACGGTGGAAGCGAGGTCGGTGGCGTCGACGCCGGTCTCCGCAGCCAGCAGCTCGTCCGTCGGCGGTTCACCCCGGCCGAGGAGGCCGACGAGGAATCGGGCGCCCGCTTCGGGGAGGGCGAGGAGGGGCGAGGCCACCTTTACGTCGAGGGTGGGGGCGTCGTCGAGACCGAAGACGACGACGGGGGCGTCGCCCGCGATGGTCGCGGCGAGCCGGATCAGCGGCGCTTGCATGGGAATGGTCCTCAACCGGGGGCGACGGTACCGCGGCTCCTTGGCGCAACGGATCATACCCGCCGTCTCGGCCCGATCGCCGCCAACGGGCTGATTCGCATTGGGCAGGCTGCTATTCTGCCGCGCGATGAGCCAGCGGGAGGTGGGGTACGGGATGGCGGGGAGCGTGGCGGTAATCGGGGGAACGCTGGTGACCGGCGAGGGTCGCGCCCGCGCGGACCTCCTCCTGCGCGACGGGCGGATCGCCGCTTGGCTCGCCGACGGCAAGGCCGTCGGGGCCGACGAGCAGGTCGACGCGACGGGGTTGTGGGTGCTCCCCGGCGGGATCGATGTCCACACCCACTTCGAGGAGCCCGACCCTAATCTCCTCGAGGGGTTCGAGACCGGATCGCACGCCGCGGCGGCAGGCGGCGTCACCACCGTCGTCGAGATGCCGCAGGCCCACCCGACGACCACGACGTCCGGTCTGCTGCGGGCGAAGGCGGCGATCGTCGAGCGCAGCGCGATCGTCGATGTCGCCCTGTGGGCCGGCGTCACCTTCGCCGCCGGCCAGACCGAGGCCGACCTAGAAGCGATGGCAGGGGCCGGCGCCGCCGCCTTCAAGAGCTTCATGGCCTCGTCCTCGCCGTTTTTCCCGGCGGTCGACACGGCGGGGCTGCTGCGGGCGATGCGGGTCGCCGCCGCGACCGGGCTTCCTTACGGTCTCCATGCCGAGGACGACGCGCTGCTGCGGTACGGCATCGGGCGGATGCGGGAGGCGAACCGCGGCGACCCCCTGGCCCATGCCGAGAGCCGGCCGCCGGTCGTCGAGACGGTGGCGGTGGCGGCGGCGCTGGTTCTGGCGGAAGAGACGGGAGCGCCGCTGCATGTTTGCCACGTCGCCTCGGCGGGAGCCCTCCGCCTAATCGCCGAGGCCAAACGGCGCGGCGTCCGGGTGACGTGCGAGACCTGCCCGCAGTACCTAGTGCTCGACACCGAGGACCTGGAGCGGCGGCGCGGCTTCGCCCGCTGTGCCCCGGCGCTGCGGCCTTCCGAGGAGGTCGAAGCGATCTGGCCGTTCGTCCTCGACGGCACGGTCGACCTCATCTGCTCCGACCACTGCGGTTTCACGCCCGAAAGCAAGCGGCTCGGGGACGAGGACATTTTCGCGGCACCGCTTGGGTTGCCCGGTGTGCAGACGCTGCTGTCGGCCTCCTACACGGGGGCGGTCGTGGAACGAGGGATGGCGCCCGAACGGTGGGTCCGCCTGGTCAGCACGCGGCCGGCCGAGATCTTCGGCCTCGCCCCGCGCAAGGGAAGTCTGGCGATCGGGACCGACGCGGACCTGACGCTTTTCGATCCGGACCGCCGCTGGACGGTGACGGTCGACGACCACCTGCACCGCCAGCCGTGGTCGCCGTACGAGGGGAAGTCCCTCCAGGGGAGGGTGGTGCGGACGATCCGCCGCGGCCAGACGATCTTCGACGACGGCAAAGCGGGCGCGGAGCGGATCGTGGCGCCGCCTGGTTCTGGTCGCTTCGTCCCGCGGGGCGCTACCTGAGCCGAGACGCTGGAGGCCGCTGCCGGAGTGGACGCCGGCTACACTCCCCGACGCTGGCGGCGCAGCATCGAACCTGCCGTCAGGTCCGCCACCGGAGACGCCTCACGTGACCGAACCCGCCGCCCTACAACCGATCGACCCGGCCGTCATTCAGGAGATGGTCGGCGAACTTGCCCGCTTCGGTGCCTGGGGTGAGACCGGGGTCAACCGCCTCGTCTACACCCCGGAGTGGGTGGCCGCCCAGGACCACGTGGCGGGGTGGTGCACGGAAGCTGGGCTCGAGGTCGAGCGCGACGCCGTCGGCAACGTCTGGGGCTGGCTGCGCGGACGCAAACCCGGGCCGGCCATCGTCACTGGCTCCCACATCGACTCCCAGAAGCCCGGAGGCCGGTTCGATGGCGCCCTCGGGGTGGCCGCGGCGGTCGCGGCGGTGCGGGCGGTGCGCGAGCGGCACGGGACGCCGCGACGGACAGTGGGGGTGGTGTCGCTCTGTGAAGAAGAGGCCTCCCGGTTCGCCCGGACCAACTTCTGGGGATCGCGCGCGGCGACCGGCACGATTGCGCCGACCGAGGCCGATCGGATGCGGGCGATCGACGGGCCGACGATGGCGGAGATCATGCGTGATGTCGGGCTGGACCCGGAGCGGATCCCCGAGGCCGCCCGCGACGACATCGGCGCCTTCATCGAGCTCCACATCGAGCAGGGGCCGCTACTCGAGGCGGCGGGCCTTCCGGTCGGCGTCGTCGAAACGATCACCGGCTACCGTCAGTATTGGATCGATCTGCGCGGCGCGGCGAACCATGCCGGCACGACGCCGATGGACCTGCGGCGGGACCCCATGGCCGGCGCCGCCGAGATCGTCTCGGGCGTGATCGACACCGCCCACCGGATGGGGCGGCCGGCGGTGACGACCGTCGGCCGGATGACGGTCGAGCCGAACGGACGGGCGGTGGTGCCGGAGCGGGTCGGGTTCACGGTCGACGCCCGCCACCCGGAACCGGAAGCGCTGGCGACGCTGCTGGCGCGGCACGAGGGGCGGTGGGCGGAGGTTGCCGCCCGGCGCGGCCTCGGCCTGGCGGTTCGGGTCGACAGCGACCGGCCGCCGTGCCCCTGCGATCCAGCCCTGGTCGAAACACTGGCGGCCGCGGCCGCCGAGGCCGGGGTGCCGACAATGCGGATGACGAGCGGCGCCGTCCACGACGCGATGCAGTTCGCGAGCGTTTGCCCGGTCGCGATGCTCTTCGTCCGCAGCCGCGGAGGCGTCAGCCACTCGCCCGATGAAGACACCTCGGCCGAGGACGCCGCGGCAGGTGTCGAAACCTTGGCGCGGGCGCTAGCCCGTCTTGCCTCCTGAGGGTCGACGTGCAGACCGGACCTGATCGATCCGCCCCGCCCACCGTCGTCGCCATCTGTTCGCCCCTTGAGCCCGAGCAGGTCGAGCGGATCGTCGCCGCCTACCCCGAGCGGATCGAGGTGCGGTATCGGCCCGACCTCCTGCCGCGGCCCCGATTCGGGGCCGATCACGGGGACCCGGCCTGGGGCCGGACGCCGGAGCAGGCCGCCGCCTGGCGGGCGATGCTCGCCGACGCCGAGGTCGCCTGGGATTTCCCGACCGATGGCGCGGATGGGCCACTCCGGCTGTGCCCACGCCTGCGCTGGGTGCAGACGACCTCGGCCGGCGTCGGGCCGGCGGCCAGGCGGCACGGGCTGGGGGAGGCGGGCGTCGTCGTCACCACCGCCAGCGGGATCCACGCCGGTCCGCTGGCCGAGTTCGTCTTCGCGGCGCTGCTCTACCGGGTGAAGGAGATTCCCCGGCTCCTCGACGACAAGGCAGCCCGTCGCTGGCAGAAGTACTGCGGCGGCGAGCTGCGGGGCCAGACGCTGGCGATCGTTGGTGCGGGCCGGATCGGGCGGGAGGTGGCGCGGCTCGGCCGAGCCTTCGGTATGACCGTCTGGGCGACGGCCCGCGACGACCGGCCGCACCGCGCGAGCGAGCTCGGCGTCGACCGCGTCTGGCCGCGGGCCGATCTGCGGGCGATGCTGGCCGGGGCGGACGCGACGGTGCTGGCGACCCCGCAGACGCCGGAGACGGAGGGGATGATCGGCGGCGCCGAGATCGCGGCGATGAAGCCTGGGGCATCGTTGGTCAACATCGCCCGCGGCTCGGTGGTCGACGAGGTGGCGCTGCTGGCGGCGCTGCGCGACGGCCGGGTCGGCTTCGCCGCGCTCGACGTTTTCCGGGAGGAGCCGCTCCCCCCGAGCTCGCCATTCTGGTCCGAACCGAACGTGCTGATCGCTCCCCACTCGGCGAGCACGACCTGGTCCGAGAACGGGCGTCTGGTCGATGTCTTCCTGGCCAACCTCGGGTTCTGGCTGGACGGAGAGATCGGGCGGATGGTGCCGCGGCTGGATATCGACCGCGGCTATTGAGCCGCCGCCGGCGGGCCCTGTTCGGCGAGAACGCCCGTCGCCACGTCGACCGTCGATTGCCCTTGGAGCCGGATCGATCCGGCATCCCATGAACCGACCACCGCAATTGCGCCTGGTGCCTCCGCGGACGGACGATGCACCACCCTCTCCGGTGACCGCCCATGGCAACGCCGTCTCGGGGAAGAGCGGCCGCATGGACGGGTCGCCGGGACGAAGCCGACCAGATCCGGTGCTGGTCGAGACGCGGGGCGAGGTCGGGCACGGCGAGCTACCCTGGCGCAGGGCGCGCCGCTGCCCGGACGGGCTCGCTCTGACCCAAACCTGGCGCCCCGGCCGAGTCCGAGGCCGACCAACCCTCCGGCCTACGCTTTGCCTGCTCGTTCGGGATCGTTGCGGGGTTGGGCGATGCGTGCTGGGGTGCCACCCCCCTCCCATGCCCGCTCGATGGCGGCGAGTGATTGCTCCGCCTTGGCGAGACAGCGGAGGAGGTGGGCGGTTTCGGCCAATCCTCCGTGTTCGTCGGCCGCGTTCAGCACCGCGGGTTCGCCTCCCCTACGCGTAAGCCTGATTGGCTCCCGATTGGCGAGGGCGCGATCCCAGAGCTCGGCCAGGCACCCTCGCGGTTCGGGGAAGCTGACCCCGGATGCTGTTCTGTCGGTTCCTCGACATTCTGGATGTACTGGGTTCCTTTACAGGAGCAACGGTGGTGCATCAACCGGTTGACGTCGAGACGACCATCTCGCCGCCATCGATCACGCCCCGAGCACGGCTAGCGCCGCGAGCGCGTAGGCGCGGGTCGCCTCGAGGGTTTCGTCGATGCCGACCCACTCGTCGGGGACGTGGGCAAGGGTTGGGTCGCCCGGGCCGTAGATGATCGTCGGGATGCCGGCCGCCGCGAAGAAGCGACCGTCGGAGGCCATGCTGAAACCGAAGAGCTCCTCGCTCAGGCCGAGGTGGCGGTTGGCGGCGAGCATCGCCTGGACGACCGGCGAGGCGGGGTCACTGAGGGTCGCGGCGCGGAGGTCCCCGGCCGGCTTCACTTCCAGCCCCAGCCCGTCCGACCCGGCCAGGGCCGCCGCGGCGATCTCGCGGACCTCCTCCAGGCAGTCGTGGGGATCCTCGCCAGGCACCAGACGGCGGTCGATCAGGATCTCGCAGCGGTCGGCGACGACGTTGGCCTTGACACCGCCGGAGACGAGGTTGACCGAGGCGGACGAGGGGTGGAAGTAGGGGTGGGTTCGCTCCTTCAACCGGGGGTGCAGGTCCCGTTCCAGGGCGACGACCACCCGCGCCATGCCCTCGATCGCGTTCGCCCCCTCCCACGGCAGGGCGCCGTGGGCGGTGCGGCCGGTGACGGTCAGGGTCATCCAGCCGATGCCCTTCTCGCCGACCGCGATCCGTCCCCGCGTCTGCTCGCCGACGATGACCATGTCGGCCCGGACGAAGCCGCCCTCCAGGCTGTGGAGGGCGCCCGCCCCCGTCGTCTCCTCATCGGCCACCTCGTTGACGACCAACGTTCCTCGCAGCGGCAGGCCCGATCGGGCCAGGGCGACCCCGGCCATAACCTGGGCCGTGACGCTCGCTTTGTCGTCGCCGGCACCGCGGCCATAGACGCGGCCGTCTGCGATCTCGCCGCCGAAGGGGGGGAATCGCCAGGACCCGGGGTCGCCGGTCGGGACGACGTCCAGGTGGGCGTTGAAGGCGAGGCGGGGCGAGCCGCCGGAGCCGTGCTCGGCGATGAGGTTGGGTTTGCTCTCGGCGTGCGGCTCGATCCGGCAGGTGAACCCCGCCTCGGCCAGCTTGGCCCGGCACAGCTCCACGGCGTCCTCGATGTCGCCGGGCGGGTTGACCGTTTCGACCCGGATCAGACTCTGGAGGAAGGCGATCGTCTCGGCGGGGTCGATCGCCGCGAGAACCTTCCGCGCGGCTTCGACGGAGAAGGCCGGGGGCGTTGGGCTGGCATCCGTGGCGGGCAGGGTCATCTCGTTCTCCAGCGAGCGAACGAAGGAATCCTCGGTGGGCTGCGGACGGTGGGTGCTCGGGGCGCGCCAGTATACTCGCGGCGCAGACGGGCCGGGCCGAGCGGGCCTGGCCGCGAGGCGAGGAGGATGGCGATGGCGATCGGCGGCAACGGCAAGAAGGTGGCGATGGTGATCGCCAAGAACTTCGAGGACTCCGAGGCGATCGACCCCAAGAACTACCTGGAAGGGGTGGGCGCCGAGGTGACGACGATCGGGATTGAGCGGGGCACGGTGGAGGGCAAGAAGGGCGGGACCCTCGCCGTCGATGCCACCTTCGGCGATGTCTCCCCGGACGAGTTCGACCTGCTGGTGATCCCCGGCGGCGGTGCTCCGGAGAACCTTCGGATCCACCCCCCAGCGGTCGAGTTCACCCGCAGCTTCGTCGAAAGCGGCAAGCCGGTCGGGTCGATCTGCCACGGCCCGCAATTGCTCATCTCGGCCAAGGTGCTGGGCGGCAGGACGCTGACCGCGGTCAACAAGATCGCCGACGACGTGGTCAATGCCGGGGCCACCTACGTCGACGAGCCGCTGGTCGTCGACGGCAACCTGATCACCTCTCGGGTGCCGGCCGACTTGCCGGTGTTCAACGAGGCGTTGGCGAAGGCGCTGGTGGGGGAGGCGGTGACGGCGTAGGACGCGGGACTTTGACGATCGCCCAGGCTCGCTTTCGACGCCACAACGGGTAAAGGCGAGCGATCGGTCGTTCCGGATGCCCAGGGCTGGCGTTGCCGAGGCCGAAGCCCTCACCCGCGACCCCTCTCCCGACGCCCGGGAGAGGGGAGCACGGCAGCTCGATCGGGTCGGGTCATGGCCGACACCTTGGCTAAGTTCGAGCCGTCCCCGTTGCCGCGCTCGGGGAGGCGTCCGCCATGCCCTCGCCGGTCGCCAGTCCGGGGCAGCGGAGCAGTTGCCCGGCCGCTTCCGGGCCGAAGGCGACCGAGTTCGCCGTCACGTAGAGGGCACCGTCGTCGGCGACGGCCACGCCGTGGGGCAGGAAGATCCCCTCGAGCACGGTTTCGGTCGAGCCGTCTGGAAGGATACGCTCGACGGAGCCGGGGAGCGGCACACCGCCCTCGAAACCGGTCCAGATCCGGGTCGCGTAGAACGAGCCGTCCGGCGCCGCCGTGAGGCCGACGACGGCGGTCAACCCGGTCGCGACGGGCTCGAAGGAGCCGTCCGCGGCGAGACGCACGACGTTCGGCGCGTCCGCCGGCCACAGCTCGCTGAGGAGGGCGATGTAGACCGCGCCGTCGGTGCCGACTGCGACGCCGGTCGGCACCGATTGCCGCTCGCTCAGCGGGTCGGCCTCGGGGGTGGCGCCGGTCAGGCCCGAGAGGGTCGGCACGACGGCGACGAACGACGCGCCGCCGCCGGCCGGGTCGACGGCGTAGAGGGCGTTGCCGCCGGCGTCGGCAATGTAGAGTCGGCCGTCGGCGCCCACGTCCATGCCGGAGAGGTTGGGGTTGACGTCGGAGCCGTCGGGGTTGTTTGCGACCTCGAAGGGGGCAAGCTCGGCGACGACCGTCGTCTCGCCCGTGGCGGGATCGATCCGAACGACCGTGTCCTCGGTCTCCAGCGGTTCGACGCCGAGGGCCACCCCGGCGCCGCCGACGGCGACCCAGAGCCGGCCGCCGGCGAAGACGATGCCCTGCGGCCCCACCCCTTCGCTGTAGGAGGCGAGACCGGAGGCGAGCACCGATCGGGTCCCGTCCGGAGCGATGGCGGTCACCTGCCCGGTGCCGCCCCGCGTCAGCGGTGGGCCGGATTCCCCTTCCTCGGTCTCGGCTTGGTTGGCCTCGGCGGCAACCGGGTCCGGTGTGGCGGCTGGGAGGACAGCGCCGGACGCTCCGGGTGGCGTCACGACCTCGTTGCCGCCGATCCCCGCCTCCGAGACGTAGACCGTACCGTCGTCGCCGAGTGCGATGCCGCGCGGGTTGACGAGTCCCTCGGCGACGACCTCGCAGCCGACCGGTATCGGGGGTGGGCCGCCCTCCTGGGCAAGCGCGGTCGTCGTCCCCCCGATCGTCAAGCCCGTCGCCGCCGCGGCGACCAACGTCCACCGCTGCCAAGCGATCGGCTCGGTCCGTGCCATTGTGCCTCCCCGCGTTCACGGGCCGACCCGGAGCGCGATGCGGTACCCCTTGCGCCAGTTCCCGGAACGGGAGTGCGAGCGCGCTCCGTACCCTGACGGGACGCGGTCGGTACGGTAGCACGGGGTGTTGGGGCCGAGGGTAGACGCCAGGGGCCGATAATAGGAGGGCGGGCTAGCTTGGCCAGGGGGAGGGGATTGGTGTACGCGCCACGCGGGTTCGGATTGTCGGAGTTGGGCGATATCGAGGTGGTGGCCGACGGAGACGCCCTCCACCTGTTCCACCTGACGCTGCCCAGCCACGACGTGGTCCAGCACGCCGTTTCCGAAGACGGACTTCGCTGGGACCCCCTGCCCGCGGCACTCCGGACGGGGGATCCCGGCGCGTGCGACGATGACCAGATCTGGACGATGAGCGTTGCCCGCCACGGCGGTTGTTGGCGGATGCTCTACACGGCGCTGTCGCTGGCGGAGGATGGCGCGGTGCAGCGGACCGGACTGGCCGTCTCGGACGATCTGGTGCGTTGGGAGAAGTCGGCGGCCAACCCCGTCGGCTCGGCGGACCCCCGCTGGTACGAGACGGACCCGGCGCTCTGGGGCTCTGTTTCCTGGCGGGACCCGAAGCCGGTTCGCGTCGGCGACCGCTGGCACGCGCTCGTGGCGGCCCGCGAGAAGGCGGGCCCGCTGCTGCGCCGAGGGTGCGTCGGCCAGCTCGTCTCCGCCGACTTCGAGCGCTGGGAGGCCAGGCCGCCGCTCTTCGCGCCCCGCCGCTTCTGGGATCTGGAGTGCCCGCAGGCGTTCGAGATCGGCGGCGGGTGGTACTTGGCGGCGGCGACCATGGAAGACCGGCGCCAACGCTACTGGCGGGCGCCGGCGTTCGAAGGTCCCTGGGCCGAACCGGCGGACGGCGGGATGCTGGCGCCGCCCGGTCACTACGCCGGCAGGGTCGCCCGTTGGCAGGGCCGGGATCTGCTCTGGTGCTGGCACCAGCCGCGGCTGGCCGAGGGGTGGACGACCTCGCCACGGACGATCGACTGGGTCGACCCGCGCAACCCCTTCGGCAAGTGGCTGGCGCCTCCCCTGGAACTGCTGCCACGCTCGGACGGGTCGCTCTATCGCCGCTCGTTCCCCGGTTGGGACGCCTACCTGGAAGCGCCGGTCGAACCCGCCGTCCCGGCGACCACCACCCTGTTCGGTCGCGTCCCGGTCGATCCAGCGTCGGGCTGGCGGGTGGCGGGAGACGGCGCGATGGAGGTTCTCCCGTCACGCGTCCCGGCCGGCGACTGCCTGATCGAGGGAGATCTGGTGCTGACCGGTGGCGCCGGGGGGACAGCGTTCCGGCTCGACGCCGAGGGGGGAGGGTCCTTCGTCGAGCTCCGACCCGGATCGACGGCCGTGTCGCTTCAGAAATGGTTGCCCACCGACCATGACCATCACGGGCGCCGCGGCTACGCGTGGCAGGAACTCCAGCGGGCCGACTTGACCGCTCCGTTGCCGAGCGGCCGAGCGGTGCCGTTCCGGTTGCTGCTGGTTGGCCCGTACATCGAGGTCTCCGTCGGCGGTGAGGTGGTGCTGGCGACGTTCAGCGGCGAGCGGATCGACGGGATGTGGGGGATCTGGACGGCCGGCGGAGGGGTGGCCGCGACGGGGCTCCGGTTCGCCCCACTGCGGCGGCCGTGGGCGAACGGGGAGCGGCTCGGCTAGAGTCGCTGGAAACGGCGGACGGTTCGGCGGCGGAAGCGGAGGGATGTCGCGGTGGACGGGGCGGGGGGATCGGCGCTGGACCGGCTGCGGGCGGCGAAAGGCGTTGTCTTCGACATGGACGGGGTGCTCTACGTCGGTAGCCGGACCCTGCCCGGCGTCCAGGAGCTGCTCGACGCCCTGGCCCTGCGCGACAAGCGGATCATGCTGGCCACCAACAACTCGATGTCGACCCCGGAGCAGTACGTCGAGCGGCTGGCCGCGATGGGGATCGTGGTGCCGGCCGAGGCGATCTTGACCTCGGCGTTGGCAACCCGTGACTATCTGCTGCGGATGTTGCCGCCGGAGAGCGGAGTCTTCGTGATCGGGATGCCGGCGCTGCGGGCTCAGCTCTTCGCCGACGCCCCCTTCTACCCGGTCCAGTACGGCGAGGAGCAGCCGGCCGCGCTCGTTGTCGGGCTGGACCGGGCGTTCGACTACGACAAGCTGGTGGCGGCGCACGCGGCGGTCCGCGGCGGGGCGCGGTTCATCGCGACCAACGCCGACGCGACGCTGCCGACCGAGTCGGGGTTGGTGCCCGGTGCCGGCGCGATCGTCGCCGCGATCCAGACCTGCACCGGACAGGAACCGACGGTGATCGGCAAGCCGGGGCCATTGTTGTTGGAGATGGCGGCGGCCCGGATGGGTATCGTCCCGGGCGAGGCGGTGATGGTCGGCGACCGGCTCGACACCGACGTCCTGGCCGGCTCGCGAGCCGGGATGGCCACGGCGCTGGTGCTGACCGGGGTCTCGACCCGCGACGAGATCGCCGGGGCGGCGGCCAGGCCCGACTTGGTGGTGAACGACCTGCCGGCCCTGACCGCGGCGCTCGTCGGCTGAGGAGGGCGATGGCGTGGCGGGTCTCATCTCCGAGCGGGCACGGGCGACCCTGGAACGGCTCTACGCCGACGACGCCCGGCAGCGGGCGGCCGGACTGCCGGCGGCGGTGCGGACGCGCAACCTCGACCGCGAGTCGGGCCGCTTCCTGGCGATCTCGGTGGTCGCCACGGGCGCGAGGCGGATCGTGGAGGTCGGGTCCTCGAACGGCGTCTCGACGATCTGGCTGGCGAGCGGCGCAGCGCGCACCGGCGGCACGGTGACCGGGACGGAGCTGCTGCCGGAGCGCGCCGGCGAGGCGAACCGGAACCTCGCCGAGGCGGGGCTGGGACGGGTCGCGGAGGTGATTCCGGGGGACGCAGGGGTCACGCTGCGGGCCTTCGCCGAGCCGATCGACCTGCTCTTCATCGACGCCGAGAAGGAGGACTACCCGGCCCACTTCCTGGCGGTGGTGGAGAAAATCCGGCCAGGCGGGTTGATCCTGGCCGATAACGTCCTCTCCCACGATCTCTCGGCGTACCAGTCGCTGCTGAGGGAGCGACCCGATGTCGAGACGACCACGCTGCCTCTGGAGCGGGGGATCGAGGTCACGGTGAAGCTGGCATGAGTCGTGAGTCGTGAGTCGTGGGCTGTGTGCGCCTCTTGGATTGCTCCCTTGGCCTCCCTGGTCTCCTCGCGATACAACTCACGACTCACGACTCCCCGACCCGTCTTGCCGGTGGCACCGCACGGGTGGTATCCTCTGGTGGCCCTGAAGGGCGGACGAGCGTGCCGACCTAGCTCAGCCGGTAGAGCAGCTGTTTCGTAAACAGCAGGTCGCGGGTTCGAGTCCCGCGGTCGGCTCCGGGACACCGCACCGACAGGATCGTGCCGGCCGAAGTGGCGAAATCGGCAGACGCGCTACGTTCAGGGCGTAGTGGGGGAAACCCCTTGGGAGTTCGAGTCTCCCCTTCGGCACCGACCCCCGGTCCGATCCCACCGCGGAAGCGAGACGGAACGGGCTGGGGCGTGTACCTTTACAACGAGGACGCGGGCAGGGAGGACGGTCGCTGGCCCCTCGTGGGTCAGAGGAAAGTCCGGGCTGCACAGAGCGAGGGTGCCCGGCGAAAGCCGGGGAGGCGCTTCGGCGTCGACAGTCCAGATCGGCGCGCGGGCGACCGCGCGAGAGCAACAGCGACCAGGACCGGCGGCTCGCCGCCGGGGTGAAAAGGGCAATCCTCCCCGCAGCAATCTCCGAATCGGCCGTTACGAGGTGGCTCGCCCAGGCCGGAAGTCGAGAGCAGCCGCGGAGGCGACGACGCGGCCGGTCCCGTGAGGGGCCGAGAGAGATGACCGTCAGGAACAGAACCCGGCTTACTCCCCTGTCCCGTCCTCGCTACAACCTACGGTGCCTTTAGCTCAATCGGCAGAGCGCCTGTCTGTGGAACAGGAGGTTGCGGGATCGTGCCCCGCAAGGCACCCCTTGAAAAGCCGCAAGACCAGGCGGAAATCGGACGGCGGAGGATCGATCCTCCGCCGTCCTTTTGTCTTCCGGTACCCTACGGTGTAGAAGGCGTGGTGTTCGTGGACCGGTCCTGGCCCGGCTTGCCGCCGATCGCGCGCTCCATCGCCTCGGACGCCTCCAGGAACGCGCTCGGGAATAGGTGGCTGTAGGCGTCGGCGGTCGTGCCGAGTCGGGGGGGTAAGCACCCGCTGCACGGTTGTCGCCGGCACCTGCTCCGCCAGGAGCACGCCGGCGGCGCAGCGGCCAAGGTGGAACGTCCGCCGCTCGAGCCCGCACGGTTCAAGCAAGCCGTGCCGTCTGGACGACGTGGCGAGGATCGATCGGCGTCCCCTTTTGGTCATGAAGACGACGTCGCCCTCCTGCCAAAGCTCGGCGGCAGCCACCCGAACGGATCGGGCAGCGATCCGGGCTCGGCCAGGAGCAGTGCATGGTGGCTGCTGC
>CADCWF010000362.1 GCA_902806345.1 uncultured Thermomicrobiales bacterium | reverse complement strand
GTCCGCCACGTGACCCCCCCGAAGGGAGGCCCGTCCGACTTGCATGCATTAGGCACGCCGCCAGCGTTGATCCTGAGCCAGGATCAAACTCTCCACCAAGACGGCCGGCCGAAACCGACCATACGGTGCTCGTGTGTTTCGCGCGTAACGGTTCGTCGGTCTCCGACGGTCCGTTCCGCACCTGCTCCTCTGTCTTCCGCACGCGATATCTCGACGACCAAGTCGTCTCGTCGCGCGCACACTTGTCAAGGTGCTGGTCCACTTGCTCTCGCGGGCGACGGTGATCAGGGCCTTGGCGACCCTGTCTGCAACCGGCCTGCTTGCTAGTGGTAGACCCTCGTTCGAGGGCTTGGGAATAATAGCTCCAGCATCCGTCCCTGTCAAGGGGTTCTGCTGAATTTGCCCGATCGGTCCGCGTCGTCGGTGTCGCTTCGGCGGTCCGGAACTGGGGCGAGGGGGATTCTACGACGCGTCTCCCCGAACGTCAAGGGCCGATCGGCTCCCCGTCCGGATCGGGTGCGGCGCTCGCTATACTCCCTCGCGACGGTCCCGCTCGGTGGTTCTTCGGTTCTTCAGGAGGTCTCGCCACGCATGAAACCGATGATTGGCATCACCCCTTCCCCGTCCCTCGACACCCAACCCCACGGCCAGTTCCTCCGCTACGCGCTCAACGAAGCCTATGCCTCGGCTATCGAGGCGGGAGGAGGCATTCCGGTCATCCTGCCGCCGCAATCGAACAACACGGCCGAGCTGATCGCCCGCGTCGACGGTCTTCTCCTAAGCGGTGGTGGCGACCTCGCCCCGGAGCTCTACGGAGCGATTGATATCCACCCCGCCACCTATGGGATCGATCCCGTCCGGGATCAATTCGAACTCGAACTCGTGGCCGAGGCGATCTCGACCGACCTGCCAATCCTCGCCATCTGCCGAGGCATCCAGGTGCTCAACGTCGCCCTTGGCGGTTCCCTGGTCCAGGACATCCCGACCCAAGTGGAATCCACTGTCGATCACCGTCAGCAAGAGGTTGGACTTCCGGCCGACGAGATCGGCCACGATATCGAACTCGGAGACGACCCCGCAGTCACGGGCCTGTTCGACGGAGAATCGCTCGGCGTCAACTCGTTCCATCACCAGGCGATCGATCGGTTAGCGTCGTCGCTCGTCGCGGTCGGCACGGCCGCCGATGGCGTGGTCGAAGCCGTGGTCCGCCCCGAGTCGCGGTTCGTCGTCGGTCTCCAGTGGCACCCCGAGCTCATGTTCCGGCGCCACCCGGAGCAGCTTCGACCGTTCGCCGCGCTCGTCGCCAAGGCCGCCGCGCCACAGCTTGTTGGCGTCGGCTAGTTTTTTCGATCGTTCTCAGCCGGAAACGCAGGAAGGGGGCGGTGGACAAGTCCACCGCCCCCTTCCCCGCCAGGGATCCCGGCTAGTGAATGGCCGCCACCGGCTGGGCTTGGGGCAGCCCAGCGTGGTCGCCCGCCGACGGAGTGGTCGGCGGCCGTTGGGTCATCCGGAAGTCGTCGGGCATCGCCGCCCCGAGGACATCGTCCATCGTCTCGGCCAGCACGAACGTCATCTCGTCTCGCAGCTCCGCCGGCAGATCGTCGAGATCCGCCTCGTTGCGCTTCGGCAGGACGAACGTCGACACCCCCGCCCGCCGGGCTGCGAGAGCCTTCATCTTGATCCCGCCGACCGGGAGCACCTGCCCCCGTAGCGTGATCTCCCCGGTCATCGCCACGTCTTCCCGCACCGGCACCGCCGAGAGCAGTGAGACGATCGCGGTCGTCATCGCAGTGCCGGCAGACGGCCCGTCCTTCGGGATCGCCCCCGCCGGGACGTGGATGTGGATGTCCGATTCCCGGTAGAAGTCCGGGTCGACGTGCAGGTCTCGGGCCCGCGAGCGGACGAACGAGAGGGCCGCCGTGGCCGACTCCTTCATCACGTCCCCGAGCTGACCGGTCACCGTGAGCGACCCCTTGCCGGCCATCCGGGTCGCTTCGACGAACATGATGTCGCCGCCGACGCCCGTCACGCCGACACCGATCGCCACGCCCGGCTGCTCGGTTCGCGCCGCTCGCTCTTCATAGAAGAAGCGCGGCCGCCCCAGGAACTCCCGGATCGCCTCCGGCCCGATCTCCCGTGCCACCTCACGCCCCTCGGCGACCCGGGTCGCGATCTTCCGGCAGACAGTCGCGACTTCGCGCTCAAGGTTGCGGACCCCGGCCTCGCGGGTGTAGTTCTGGATGATGGAGAAGACGCCGGCATCGGTCCACTCGTAGGCATCCGCGGCGAGGCCGTGGGCCTTGATCTGCTTCGGCACCAGGTATCGCTGGGCAATCTTGACCTTGTCCTCGTCGGTGTACCCGCTCAGCTCCAGGATCTCCATCCGGTCCCGCAGGGGAGCCGGAATCTGGTCGAGCAGGTTCGCCGTGGCAATGAACATCACCTGCGAGAGGTCGAACGAGACATCCAGGTAGTGGTCACGGAAGGAGTTGTTCTGCTCCGGATCCAGCACCTCCAGCAATGCCGACGACGGATCGCCCCGCCAATCGCTGCCGAGTTTGTCGACCTCGTCCAGGACGAAGACGGGATCGTTCGTCCCCGCCCGCCGGATCGCCTGGATGATGCGGCCCGGCATCGCTCCGACGTAAGTTCGCCGGTGGCCCCGGATCTCCGCCTCGTCCCGCACCCCGCCGAGCGACATTCTGGTCAACTCTCGGCCGAGCGCCCGCGCGATTGACTGGGCCAGGCTCGTCTTGCCGACGCCCGGCGGACCGACGAAGCACAGGATCGGCTCCCGGCTCGGCGTCGTCGGCTCGCCGCCTTCGGCCTTGGCCGCCTCCATCTTCAGCTTCCGGACCGCCAGGTACTCAAGGACCCGGTCCTTGATCTTCTCCAGGTCGTAGTGGTCCTCGTCGAGGATCTGCCTGGCCCGGGCGACGTCGATCTCGCCCTCCGTGCTCTTGCCCCAGGGCAACGAGGTCAGCCAGTCGAGGTAGGTCTTGATGACGCCGTACTCCGCGGCCGCCGGCGGCAACTTGCCAAGCCGGTCTAGCTCCCGCCGCGCCTCCTTCGCCGCCTCCTCCGGCATCCCGGATTCGTCGATCTTCTGGCGCAGCTCGGTGACCTCGGCCTCGGTCTCGCTGCTCTCGCCGAGCTCCTTCTGGATCGCCTTTAGTTGTTCGCGCAGGTAGTACTCGCGCTGGTTCTTGCCCAGCTCTTCCTGCACGTCCGACTGGATCTTCTTGCCCAGCTCCAGGACATCGAGTTCCTTGGCGATGAACGCGTTCAAGGCGACGAGCTTCTCGCGGACGGAGTCGAGCTCAAGCAGCCGCTGCCGCTGCTCGGCATCCATCCGCAGGTTGGTGGCGACGAGGTAGACGAGGTGGCGCGGCTCGTCAACGTTGAGCGCCGCGGTCACCAACTCGTCCGGCAGGTGGGCCACGAGCGAGACGAGGCGTTGGAACAGCTCGAGGGTGTTCCTCGTCAGCGCCTCGACCTCGACCGTGTCTTCGATCGATTCCGGCGCCTTGACGACCTTGGCGACCAGATAGGGCTCTTCGCCCACCCAGGAAACCACGCGCATCCGTTCGACGCCCTGCACGGCCAGCCGCACGCTGCCGTCCGGGACGCGCATCATCTGGTGGATGGTCGCGATGGTCCCGACGAGGTGGACATCCTCGGTCCCGGCACCCTCCTGCTCGGCATCCTTCTGCATGACGAGGGCGACCGTCCGATCCCCGGTCATCACCTCGTCGATCAGGCGCAGCGATCGCGGCTGCGCCGCGGCGAGCGGCACGACCGTCAGCGGAAAGACAACCGTGCCCCGCAACGGGAGGATCGGCAGCGTCAGGACCTCTGGGTCGGACGACGGCGTCTCGGCGTCCGCCGACTCGACATCGCCAGCGGCTTCGACCGGTGCGCCCGTCTCTGGGAGCGTCTCTACCTCGGCATCACTTGCCGCGATCTGGTCGACGGCTGGGTCTCGTTCTTCGATCGTCATGGGTTATCGCGCCTCCTCGTTCCGGCCGTCCGGCTCGGCCTGCCGCGGCACGATCGTTCGGGCCGCCGTCCGCGGCAGCACGATGCGGAGGAACCCGTTCCGGTACTCGGCATGGGTCCGCTCCGGATCGACCGGGAACGGGATATAAACATCGGCGCCGAAGGCGCCATACGGAATCCGGGCCTCGTGATAGGCGCGGCGCTCGGAGTGGTCCGGATCGGGCCGTTCGCCACGGATGACCAGCATCTCGCCGTCGACGACGACCTCCAGCCGCCCCTCGTCCATCCCGGCGATCTCGGCAGAGACCACCAGGGCATCGCGGGTCTCGTAGACTTCGAGCGATGGACGCCAGCGAGGGGCCGCGCCCCGGCTCAACGCCGGGCGGGGCACCATCATCGTCCGGAACACCGCCTCCATCTCTTGTTGGACGCGCTCCGGATCGTGCGGCCGACTCCGACGCACAACGATCATCTCAACTCCTTCCGACTTGGCGACCAGCAACGGCTCTTCACGTCCGCCAGCCGTTGGCCCGACTGTCGTCGTTCCGGCTGGGTCATCGGCAACGCGAGGTGCCGGGTGGTCGAGAGGATTATACATCGAAGTCCGGAACTCTGCTACGATCCGTGTAAGGGTTCCGCTTCGTGTTCGGCATGTACGCAGTGCCAGGTATGCACCGCTTCCGGCGTACCGGCGACGGGTAGCGCTTGCCGGCAGTGGTAGCACCTCGACACCCCACGACTTCGCCCGTCAAATGCACGTAGGCGGCCACCATTGCCAAAGCGGCGCGGGGGTGAGCCCGATCGACCAGCCGTCACGAGTTGCGCTCGAAGGTTCACCACGTTCAAGAATCAGGGCGGGATCGAAACGTCGATCAGGCTGGAGCCCGAGCGGATGGCCGACCCGCAGCACCGGCGCAGTCCACCATGACTCCCGCTAGCGTGGAGAAGACCTGGAGAGCTGTGCCGGACGACACAATCGGCAACGCCGAACGCGATGGCGTGCATCGCGGGCAAGCGGGAGCGCCACCCAACAGCCGCCTCCCGAGGACGGCGGTTTCCAGCGGCCACCGGAAAAACTTGAAAGCCTGGTGCACCGTCGTCACGTCAGCCGCGTCGCGGAGTCGCTCCGCGCCAGCGCCGCACGCGCAGGTACAGCCGAGCTACCCCGGCTACGTGATGGATCACCGGCTGAAGCAGATCAGCGAACGGGTCACACCTTAACCGTCAGGCTTCAACGCCTCGACCTCGAATTCTCCCGCCGCGTTCCAGAGCAGCCACCCGCTTGCCCCGAACGCCTCGGTAGCGTCGATCTGGGCTCGCACGTCCGCCGCCTCGTACGCTCGGAAACCGTCCGCCGGGTAGGTGAAGTCCTGCAGCCACGGGCGCATCTTCTGCTTCGTCCCGGGCACCAACCGCTCGGCCATCTCCATCGTGTAGGTGACCGTCTCGGCGGGGTAGTCGTTGGGATGCCCGTCCGCCGTCGGGATGTTACCGAGTTCGTAGTGGGACGGGTAGATCATCAGGCAGACGTAGTCCGCCAGCGGCGTCAGATCCTGGAGCGTCTGGCCGATCCCCTGGTCGTTCCCGAACAGCGCGATGATCGGGAAGAGGTCGATCGCGAACGCGGCCCCGTTCGCCCGCGTCTGTTCGGCGCCGATGGCCACCGCGCCGGTGATCGCCGCCCGGCGCAACTCCTCCGTGTAGTCGTTGCCGAAGTCGGCGGTCCGAAGGTCACCGTCGGAGGGGAAGCGGATGTAGTCGTACTGGACTTCGTCGAACCCGAGCTGGGCCAGTTCGGCCGCGAAGTCGGCGTTCGCCTGCCAGAGCTCCTGGTTGAACGCGTTGACCCAGGCGGAACCGTTCATGTCCCGCCAAAGTCCGCCCGTCACCTCGTCCCGAACCGCCAGATCCGGCCGGCCTTCCGCAACGACGGGATCCTTGAAGACAACCATGCGGGCGATGCTGTAGATGTCGTTCTCGTCGAGAAGGGCGAGCAGCTCTGCCGGATCGTACGCCGGAGTCACCATCCCTGGGATGTCCCGGAAGAACGGCACCTGGGTGTCGTAGTAGATGGAATCCTGTTTGACGTCGATGACGATCGCGTTGATTTCGGTCGTGTTCGCGATCTCGATCAGGCGGCCCAACCGCTCGGGGTCACCGAGGACGCCGAGATTGGCATAGATGGCACGGATCAACTCAGCCTCGAGGGCAACATCCACGTGCCCGGACGCGGGCACCGAAGTCGTCGTCTCTGCGTATCCGGAGGCCGCCACCAGGACCTCGGACGCGGTCGCACCGAGCAGTCGATAACTTCCGTCGGGACCGGTGACCGTCGTCGCGGAGCCATCGACTCCGCTCACCCGTGCCCCCGAGACCGGGGATCCCTCCGCGTCCCGCACGAATCCGCTGACGACCGACCGCTTCAGCGAGAAATCGAGGCGCGTCTGCTGGGCGAGCGTTTGCTCGATGACCCCGTAGTCGCCGGCCTCGACCACCAGCCGCGCATCGGCCGGAACCCCGTCGAGACGATAGGTGCCGTCGGCCGCGCTGGTCGTTTCCGGCCCCGTGCCGTCGACTCCGATCGCGGCCACCCGGACGCCGGCGATCGGGTCCTTCGTCCGCTCGTCCACCACGGCCCCGGCCAGACGGGCCGGTCGCATCGCGACTGGCCACCGCTCGGCGCCCGCCGGGTCAACCTCCGCCATCACCGGTTCGTACCCGTCGGCCCGAATCTCAACCCTGATCGGGGGGTTAGCCGCTTCGAGCGTTGCCAGCCCGGCCGCGTCGCTCACGACGCTCGTCGAGCCGGCGACGATCTCAGCACCCGCAATCGGACCTCCCAAGTAGCGGTCGGTGATCTCAACCGCCAGCACCGGTGGCGTTGACGTGCGCTGGAACACGAGCGTCGCCACGACGAGGAGCAACGGCACGACGAACAGAGCAATGCTCGCGGGCCAACTCAACCCATCCGCAAGAGTCCGGCTCGCATGCTTGACCGGCGACCCCGACGATCGGGGACCGGGCCCAAACGGCCATCGCTCCCGGAACGGAGATGAGGTGGAGGGAACTCGCATCGGCAGTGCCCCGTCGCTGGCCTGAACCCCGCACTCACCCTCGACGACGAAGCGGGGTTCCGACATCACTCGCGGACCGGCGCCGTTCGACCGACGCGGCAATCGGTGCGGAGCGGGCGAAGCGGGCAGCATACCGCCGTCGCGTTCGGACGGCGACCTCTAATGCATACGGTGAACGAGTGTAGCACACGGCTTTCGCGTCACTTCAGCTCGCGTTGACTTCGCTCCGGGCGAAACGGATACTGCCCCCGGTGTGCCGTGAGCGGCGATTCGCCAGCCCCTCCGCACCGGGATCAAGCGTTAAGCCACGACCCAGGGTGATGATGGTGGAAGTGCGGACCCGCGACGTATTCGCCGCGATGCGGCCCGAACTGGACCGGGTGGAGAGTCGGGTTGAGGCGGTATCCGAGGTCGACTTCCCGGTCGTCTCCTCCCTCGTCCTCGATCTCGTCCGCTCTGGCGGCAAGCGGCTCCGTCCCCTCCTCCTCCTGCTCGCCGGTCGGGCCTACCACTACGACCTCGATCGCCTCGTGACGGCGGCGGCGGGTGTCGAACTCCTCCACACCGCCTCCCTGGTTCACGACGACACCATCGACAGATCGGGACTCCGCCGCGGCAAGCCAACCCTCAACGCGGTCCTGCCGGCAGGCGCCGTCATCCTCCTCGGCGACTACCTGTTTGCCCAGTCGGCCAGGCTCGCCGCGGCCACCGAGAACCCCCGGGTCGTCGCCATCTTCGCCTCGACCCTGGCGGACATCTGCGACGGTCAACTCCGCGAGATGTTCTTCGCCCACCGTCTCGATCAGTCCCGCGACGAATACGAGAAGCGCATCTACGGCAAGACGGCCGCTCTCTTTGCGGGCAGCGCCGAGATGGGTGCCTTGCTCGGCGGTGCTCCCGAGCCCCACGTCCAGGCGCTGCGGTCCTACGGCGCCGACCTCGGGATGGCGTTCCAGATCGTCGACGATGTCCTCGACCTGCGGGAAGGCACGCAACGACTGGGCAAACCCGCCGGCAACGACCTCCGCCAGGGCACGGTCACCCTGCCAACGATGCTCTACGCGGCGCGCCTCTCGGACGTAGACGGTGCCGCCGCTCGCCTCCGCTCGGTGGTTGCCGGCGAGGACGACGGAGACAACGGAGGCGAGATGCTCGGCCAGGTAGTCGCCGAAATTCGCGCCAGCGGCGTCCTGGAGGAGGCAACGATGGCGGCGATCGCCTTCGCCGACCAGGCGAAGCGCCACGCCGAAATCGTGCCCGACCTCGAAACCCGCGACATGCTGATCGATGTCGCCGAGATGGCCTGGGCACGTCGCGCCTGAACCGAACCGCCGGGCTGGGCGAGCGTCTCGGCGAGCAGCCGCTTGAGTTTGGTCTGCGGCTCAGAGCGCAACGAGGCTCGTCTCGTACATGCGCCCGAAGATCCGTCCCCAGTACCCCTCGCCGCCGTCGACGGTCGAGAACTCGGCTTCGAGTTGCTGCGGCATGGTCGGCGTTAGCAGGATCGTGGCGAGCTTATGCGAGTGCCGCTGCTCGATCGTCCGGTCAAGCAGTTGGGCCTCGTGCCGGTTGGACGGCTGAAGGCCGACCAGCACCAGGAGGTCGGTACTGGCCACCTGGGTCCAGGTATCGACCGTGACCCGCATCGCCAGGTCGAACTCCCGCTGCACCCGGCGGTCGTCCCCGACCGCCGGCGCCAGCTCCGGCAACCCGACCTCGGTGACGTAGGCGCTCAAGGCGAAATCCCGCCAGGGCATGAGGAAGTACGAGACGGCCGGCTGGTGGCTAGACAATCGGGCCTGGATGAAGGACGCGATCCGCCGCGACCGACCCGGCATCGCATTGAAGATGAACCAGCCTTCGCCGTGCCGAAGTCGCAGGTCGACGGCGTCGAAATAGAGGCTCAGGCGCTGCAGCAGATCCCGGTCCTGGATCGGAGCCTGGTCGATCAACCCCGTGGCATCGGTCATGGACGGCCTCTCCCAGCGAGCGGAAATCTCGGGCGGGCGGGCGTCGCGTGGTCCCTTCTTTAGCACAACTCCCGGCATTTGGAAACCGGGGCCGCCGAGTGCTCGGTCGAACGCAGCACCGGTGCCACGCCTGTGGTCGGGTGCCTCCCCCTGCCACGTGGCGACGAACCTCCACCCATCCGCCGGGGGATCCGGCGGTCCCGGGGATACATCTCGTTCAGTCCCCGACCAGGTAGTGCAGAGATAGACGTTCGGCAAACCGCCGGAGAAACCTCTCAGCGTCCACCGCGAGCGCAACCTGAGTCGAGCCAGGGCCGATGATCTCCGTCTTCCCTCGCCGCTCGTCGTCCGTCTCGACGGCGATGGCTGCGTCCTCGTTACGGACCAGGTCGGGGTCGAGCGCCACGGCCACGGCGAGCGGATCGTGGAGGTAGGTCTGGGTCAGTCCGCGGTCCTCGAACGCCTGACGGCAAACGGCGACGGCGAGCTTCGCGGCGGGATCCCCAACCGCCGCTCTCGTGGCCTCCCACGACGATCGACTCCACGCCGTCTGGTGGGTCACGTCAAGACCGATCGCCGTCAGGCTGGGAAGCCCGGAGGAGAATACCTGCTGCGCCGCCTCGGGATCGGCGAAGACGTTGAACTCCGCATGGAGGGTCACGTTTCCCGGCACCTCAAAAGCGCCGCCCATCACGACGACCCCTCGCAGCAGCGTCCCGAGCTCCGGGGCGACGTTGAGCGCGATCGCCAGGTTGGTCAGCGGGCCAAGGCAGACGAGGACGATCTCTCCCGGCCGTTCCCTCGCCAGTCGGATAATCGCTGCCGGTCCCCGATCGGCCCCCACTGTGCCGCTGCTCGCCGGCAACTCGGTGCCGCCGAGGCCGTTCGCATCGTGGAAGTAGGTCGCGTCGCGGTGCGGTCTGGCAAGCGGCCGGCTCGCGCCGCGGTGGACGGGCGTCTCGTCGAGGCCGAGCCAAGCGAGCACCGCCAGGGTGTTGGCGGTCGTCGCCTCGACCCCGACGTTGCCCGCCAGTGTGGTGACCGCGACGAGCTCGGCCTCCGGCGAGCCGAGCGCGAGAGCCAACGCCAGCGCGTCGTCGATGCCGGTATCGACATCGAGGATGATCGGGGTCCTCTCCGGCACGGTCCTCCCTCCTCAGCTCCGCGCCAGGCGGCTTGCCTCGGCCGCGACCCACGCCGCCACCGGTGGCGTCTCCGCGATCGGCGACGCCGTCTCCAGGTCGAGAAAGTACGGCCCGCCGTCAGCGAGGGCGTCCGCCAGTGCCGCCTCGACCTCGGCAGGGTCTACCACCCGCCGGGCACGGAACCCGAAGCCACGGGCGATCGCCGCGTAGTCGACCGGGTTGAAATCGACCCCGAAGTAGCGCCCACCGTGGTACAGGTGCTGGAGTTCCTTGATCCACCCGAACGTTCCGTTCGAACATTGAATGACCACGATCGGCAGGTTGAACCGGGAGATCGTTTCCAGCTCGCCGACGGACATCCCGAAACTGCCGTCGCCCGTCACCGCCACCACCCGCCGCCCTTCGCCGGCGAACCACGCCCCGACCGCGCCGGGGATCGCGTAGCCGAGACCGCCGTGGGCCCGCGGGATAACCGTCGTCCTGCCCGCCTGCCGCAGCTCGTACTGGGCGGCAAGGAACGGCGTCGGCGTCCCTGGATCCGCCACAATCAGGGCATCGTCGTCGAGCTGGTTCCGCAGCGCCCGGACGACCCGGCTCGGCGCGATCGGTTGGCTCGTCGAAGCAGCCTGACGCTCCACGTCGACCCAGTAGCCCGATCGTTCGGTCTTGAGCGCCGCGATCCGATCCCGATTCCGCTCGCGCACCGTCGCCGGTCGCTCGACCGCCGCCAAGAGGTCCCGCAGCGCCAGTCTGGCGTCTCCGGCAACGCCCGCGACCAAGCGGTAGTTGTTGCCAATCTCCCACGGCTCGACATCCATCTGGACGACGGCCTGTCCTCCATGCGACGGCGGCAGCGTCCAGTGGCTCGTCGTCGTCGAATCGGTCCGGCTGCCGACGTAGACGACCAGGTCCGCATCCGCAAGCCAGGCGTTGGCATACGGTCGCGCCCCGTTGCCCCCGACCACACCGAGCGCTACCGGGCTCGTCTCGGAGATGCTCCCCTTGCCGTTGATCGACGTCGCCACCGGGACGTTCAGCGCCTCGGCCAAGGCGGTCAACTCGTCCCATGCCCGAGAGATGAGGACGCCCCCTCCCACCACGATCACCGGGCGCTCCGCCCCGGCCAAGGCATCGGCGGCCCGCTGCACGGCGACCGGGTCGGGTCGAGTCCGTAGCGCCGGGGCCGTGCCGAAGTCCGGCAAGCCGTAGACCGTCTGGTCCGGCGTCTCGCCTTCCAGGGCATCCGTCGGCAACGACAGATGAGTCGCCCCGGGCCGGCCCGCCATTGCCATCCGGATCGCCCGCCGAGTCGCTTCGGCCATCGTCGCCGAGGCGTTGACCCGGGTGTTCCACTTGGTGACCGGCCGGAACAGCCCTTCCTGGTCCAACTCGGTCAGCACCCCGCGCCCGTGCTGGTCAACCGGCGTGTCCGAGGTCAGGCAAAGCAGGGGAATCGCGGATCCCTGCGCTTCGGCAACCCCCGGCACGATATAGAGGGCACCGCCCCCGCTCGGTCCTTCGCAGACGCCGAGTTTGCCCGAGACCCGGGCGTAGACATCGGCCATAAACGAGGCCGACCGCTCGTCCCGCGTCATCACGTGGGCGATCTCGTCGCGCGCCTCGTTGAGCGCCTCGTAGAAACTCATCCCGGTGTCGCCCGGCAACCCGAAGATGTGGGTCACGCCGCTCTCGGCGAGCACCCGAACCAGCGCGCGTGCCCCTTGCACCCCCCTACCCCCTCACTACCCAACGGATCCGATCGAGCGCGGCCAAGCGGACGCCAACGTAGAGGTCGTTCACGTTCGTCCCGGTCGGTCCCGGCGCGACCAGCCCCCCGGCCGCCTGGAACACCGACAGGCTGTCGTTGTCGGCCAGAGCGAGCTCGGGGTTGAGCCCCGTCCGCCGCGCTCGCTCCAGCGTCTGCCCGTCGACAACCGCGCCGGCCACCCCGGTCGGTCCGTCCTGACCGTCGGTCGCCAGGCTCGCGATCGCCCACCCCGATTCGGCCGTCCGCTCGAGTTCGAGTGCCGCAGCAAGCGCGAACTCGGTGTTTCGCCCCCCGGTGCCGGAGCCGCGCACGGTCACAGTCGCCTCGCCCCCGCCGAGCACCACGTCGGTCTTCGGCGAGGCGTCCCGGCAGACGTTGACCCATGCCCTTCCGAGATCCCGAGCCTCGCCTCCTTGCTCCCGCCACACGAGGTCGGCCGTCAGCCCATCGCCCTGGATCGCCGTTCGCATCCCTTGAAGTGCCACATCGTTGTCCCCGACGATCACGATCGCATCATCCTCCGCGGTGACCCGCGGGGAAGGCTCTCCCTGCCGGAACCGAAGGACCGAGAGCACCGGCTCCGGCACCGAGTCGTCGAGTCCGTAGCGGCGGATTAGCTCAAACGCACGCTCCGGGTTTGGTTGGACCGGTATCGTCGGCCCGCTGGCGATCACCTTGGGATCGTTGCCGAGTACGTCGGAGAGCGCCAGGGTGACGAACGGCGTCTTCGGAGCGGCCCGTCGCAAACCGCCACCTTTGACCAGGCTGAGCGGCGTGCGGACGGCGTTCAGATCCTGGATCGGCGCCCCGGCCTTCAGCAGGAGGTCGGTCGTCCGCCGCATCTGCGCGAGCGTCACCGGAGGGACCGGAGCCTCGAGGAGTGCCGAGCCGCCGCCGGAAATCAAGGCCAGAACCAGGTCGTCTTCGTCCAGCTCCGCCAACAAGTCCAGGGCTCTCTGGGTCGCCGCCACCCCCCGCTCGTCAGGGATCGGGTGGGATGCCTCGTACGCCCTCCAGCCCCCTGGCGGACGACCGACGAGATGGCCCTCTTTGGTGATGAGCAGCCCCGTCGCGACCACATCTCGGCACACGCCCGCGGCCGCGAGTGCCATGGGCAGCGCGGCCTTGCCGACCGCGACGACCACGATGCTGCCGCGCACGTCGAAACTCCGCCCTGCTACCGAGAGGCGGCGGCCTTCGCACTCCAGGGCCTGCTCGACCGCGACCCGCGGGTCGACCGTCACAAGAGCAGCCTGAAACCACCGCCCAATGGCGGTGGTAGCCCTATTCATGCCACCCCCCGCGACCCCAATCGATCCAGCACCTCTTGCAGATCCGGCGGGAGCGGGGACCGAAAGGTCACGGAACGCCCGTCCGGCAAGGAGAACCCCAGCCGGGAGGCATGCAGGAACTGCCGATCGACGGGAATGCCTCCGACGTTTGTCGCCTTGCCGTAGACCGTATCGCCGACGACCGGGTGCCCAATGAAGGCGAGGTGGACCCGGATCTGGTGGGTGCGACCGGACTCGATCACGACGTCCAGCAGCGTCGCTCCCGGGAACCGCTCGACGACGGTCAAGTGGGTCAGCGCCGGCCGGCCGCTGTGGATGACGGCCATCCGCTGCCGCTGGGAGGGGTGGCGGCCAATCGGCGCGTCGATCGTCCCCTCGTCGTCCTCGACGACGCCGGCCACCAAGGCAACGTAGCCCTTCTGGACGGTCCGACCCTCCCACTGGGGGACGAGGGTCGTCCGCGCTCGGTCCGTTTTTGCGACGGCGATCAACCCGGAGGTGTCCTTGTCGAGGCGGTGGATGATGCCTGGGCGGTTGCTGCCGCCTAGCGCGATGTCCGGCGCGTGGTGGACGACGGCGTTCGCCAGCGTTCCCCGCGGGTGGCCTGGAGCCGGGTGGACGACCAGCCCAGCCGGCTTGTCGATTACCAGCACGTCCCAGTCCTCGTAGACGATCGACAGTGGGATCGCTTCCGGCACGATCCACTCGTCCGCGGGGGGAGGAATCGACACCGTCACCATCTCGCCGGGGGTCATTTTGAACTTCGGTTTACGTTGATAGCCATCGACCAGCACGTTGCCCTGCTCGATCAGTTGCTGGACGTAGGTGCGGCTGAGATCGGGCAGGGCGTCCGCCACGAAGCGGTCGAGCCGCTCGTTGGTATGCTCGACGGCGGGGCGCAACTCGACGACCCCGCCCTCCCGCGCTTCTGCGTCATCCACCTCGTCAACCATCGGTGGTTTCCCGCTTGTCAGGAGCGCCCCGCCGTTCGACGCCGAGGCCGTGCGAGTCGGAGATCAAGGCATCGACGGCGAGGCAGGTCACCCCGACCGAGATCGCGGCGTCGGCGACGTTGAAGTTCGGCCACCGGCCGACGGCGACGAAGTCGATGACGTAGCCGAGGCGGACCCGGTCGATCAGGTTGCCGACGGCACCGCCCGCCACAAGCCCGGCCCCGAACCAGAGCCAGGCCGACCCGACCCGGCGGGTCGCGGCGTAGCCAATCAGCACGACCAAGATGACAACCGCCGCCACCGTGACGAGCGACGGGTTGGATCCCAGCAAGCCGAAGGCCGCGCCGCGGTTCTGGGCGTACTCGAGGGCGAACCAATCACCGATCACCCCGACCCTGTCGGTCGCCCTTCCGGGACCGAGTTGGGCTTCGATCTGCCGCTTCGTCGACTGGTCGATCGCGATCACCAGCCAGGCAACAACCCCGGCCACGATCGGACTCCGAAGTCGTCGCCAACCCCGAGCCGACGCCGGATTCAGTGTCCCATCCGCAGCGCCTGCTCCCGTTCGCTGAGCGTCTGGCATTCGATGCAGAAGCGGACGTACGGGAACGCCTCGAGTCGCTCCTCGCCGATAGGCTTGCCGCACCGCTGGCACGTCCCGAACGTCCCCTCGTCCATCCGCTGCAGCGCGCCGTTGACCTGATTGAGGATGTCCCGGAGGTCTCCGTTGATCGTCGAGAGCCGCTCCGCCTCCATTACGTTCGACCCGTCTTCGGCGAGATGGTTCCCCACGCCGCCCTTCTCCTCGCCCTGCTCCTCGCCGATCGAGCGGATCTCGGCGTCCATGGAGTCGACCTCGCGCTCGATCTCCGACTTCCGCTCTTCGAGCGCGGTCCGCATCGCCGCCATCTGCTTGTCGTTCATCCGCTCGATACCCTCTCGAAACCCGATCGGGCGCGCGGCCTTCGCCCCGCCCACCGCTGGCGGCGGATGGTAGCACACGGTCTTGTCCCCTCCGCCGACCGGTCACCACCTATACTTCCCGAAGGTCATCCGGACTCAGGAGGGCCAGACGCTTGGCGGGGACGAGCAACGGGGGTAAGGCGATCCGCCTTGTAATCGCCGGCGGCGGCACAGGCGGCCATGTTCTCCCCGCTTTGGCGACCGTGGAGGAACTCC